>JBDHQI010000009.1:0-140013 GCA_039806955.1 Verrucomicrobiota bacterium
TTCAGACGCGCACGCCCAGCAACTGTTCAATCCACTTTGCTAAAATTGCGTTCCCTAAGTCCGACAGGCTGCTAGTTACCCTTACCATTCGGAGCCAGTCACGCGTCTAATATGGTTGGCTTTGGCTACTGATACAAATCTCGTCCGATCCGAAGCGGTTCTTCCAGCGTTATGGAATATGCCATTTCAAAACCCGCGAAGCTGTATGCTCAAGCTTACAAACATTACGTGGTTAGGCACTCAGCGGGCGCGACCTTCGACCTTGGATTTTATACAAGCCAAACTTTCAGTGCAAGAAGTCAGCACTAATCCGTTTCTTTCACATGTGGTCACATCAGACACGATTAGCGAAGCAGTGAACAGTGTTTCAAATGGCTTAGTAGACGCAGAATACAGAGTTTCGAGAACTACAAATTGGGGAGCATCAGTCTTCCCTGAAGTTTTTTCTTTCTCAGTTTTCGCTCACTCGCCTCAAGGGCGACTTCTAGTTCAAAGGTATCAGGGAGTGGTGGAGTCCGTTGGGGCGGGCAATGCTTTTCTACCGTTCCCAGAATCGCCCGGGAAGTACAGCGTTAGGGACTACAGGTTCAACGATTCGTTGACTGGTGTTGATGAAATAAGTTATGCGCAGACAAATTTCCATTGGATTGCTGCCTCAGATGCCATGCTAACGGAACAATTTGAAAAGGCGAAACGAATGGCAGTACTAAATCAGACCCACACTGGAAAAGCTGCAAACCAGAAAATGTACCGTTACGCGATCCTTTTTACACTGTTTACTGTTACCCTTTTTTTTGTTTGGAAACTAAAACAACCAGAAACCATAAGCAGCCTATGAAAAATGCTTCGACTCTAACCAGAAACCGGTTGGTAAAAAAGTCAGTTTATTTCGCAGCAGCCGTTGTTGTTGCCTTGTTGATGACCGGCGTTCAAGCTCAAGAAAGTCCGAATGAAAAGTGTGTGGTTCGCCCTACCGGTCCTCCTGGTCCGGGTGCCACGCCTTGCGCGGGTACGCTGATTCCTTACGTTTGTACGGGCTTCTGTGGACGTGCGACATACACTGGATGTCACGATTGCGTGCAGGGCACAACCAAGTGTAACCCTCCGACTGGAACCTGCACTACCACCCTAGAAACAATTGGTTGCGGAGTTCAGGCCTGGCCGCTGCCGCCGAGTCCTTGCGGTTGCCCGACCTGGGGGACTTGGGTCGTAGTCCCCGGGTCAACAAAGTCCGGTTTTGATGGTTGCGCCTAGGCAAAGGATTCAACACTTTTTGAATACAAGCCAAATTAGATCAGCCTCCGCTGAATCGGCGACTGGGACACAGACTCGTTCCCTGGGGAGCTTGTTCGTGTTGAGCGCCGGATTGATTCTGGGGATAACCGGAATCGCAAAGGTTTGGAGCAGCTTGGGCAACTCAAAGTTTCTAGCCTTGGTTGATCCCATCATCGGCATCAAGTTTGGGCAATTAATGCTGATGGTGGGGATGGTCGAGATCGCGATTGCATTGATTTGCTTTTTCGGCAAACGGCAATCTCTGGCGCTCGGGTTGGAGGCCTGGTTGAGCACCAACTTTGTGGTCTATCGCCTCGGTTTGTTATGGATCGGATGGAAGAAACCATGCAGTTGTCTCGGCAACCTCACGGACGCTCTCCATATCTCTCCGCAAACCGCCGACAACATCATGAAAGTGGTGCTGGCTTATCTGCTGTTCGGTAGCTATGGGCTGTTGATCTGGCAGTGGAAACGAGGACGCCCTGCAGGAAGCTATGCTGCGCGGGTCAGACCAACCGATTAACCCAAACGGTATGCAGAAAATGGAAACAACAAAATAGCATCGACGTATGAAAACAACGTGCGTTATGGGGATCATCCTAGTGATGGCAGCTACCGCTGCCTGCGGTATGGAATGCAACGGTCCGATTCTCGTCCCGGGAAGCACCGTGGACACGTGTGGCTCCTGCTCCACAAATCCACCCGGATGTCCAGGATCAACGATAGTTCGGAATGACTACTACCGTTGTGGAGGCACCGGTTATTATGGTTGTGATTCGGGCAGTGGGACCGTGGGCTACAATAACCTCTGCATTGTGACACCAAACTTTTTAGCGTTGGCTTTGCTATGGTCGGCCTATGAGGACTGCCAACGAGACAAGAACAGAAATCATCCGTGGCCTACGGAGTGTGTCCGGGGAGACAGCCCGACCTTGTGGTGCGCATGGAATACCTGCTCGGCAGGCACCTCTGGCGGGACTCCGATTACCGCCACAGTCCTGACGGGCCTTGGTAGTGAAGGCTGCTATTTGGCAAATCGCGGAAAGCCGTCATCAGAGATCGTGGCCGCGCGGGCATCAGTGAGGTGATTGTACTGGGGTAGAGCCACGTGTTCACATTGGAATTAAAAAGAGTGCAGTTGGCCGCGTTGCACGCGTTATCGTGCCTGATTATTCCTTGGGCGTGTTCGGGCGTCCCGAGGCCAGCGACCACAAGCGAAATTCAGGCGCTCTTTGATCTGGCCACCGTCGCGCCGCAAAGATTGCGGGTGGTGGCGGACATCATAACATATGAACCGGCATGGTCTGGGGAAGACGTCGTTCGGGAAATGGAGCAGCAGAACAAACTGTATAAGGATCTGGCGCAATCCCAATCGCAACAGGAGCGCAGTAATGCAATTGCCCGAAGTCATTCCGGTAAGCGCATCCAGCATGTACAAGAATGGTACTCGGGAAATCACTATCGCTTGGATCAAACCGATGAAGGGATGGTTTCAGAGCAGTATCTCAAGAAGCGTCCAGCAGGCTACAAGAACACGTTTGTAAATATTAATGACCCTGCCCTTTCTCCTTACCGGAGTTTTTTTGCCGACCATGACTTGCTTGACGCGCAGTTGAGCAAGACGACGCTCTATTCCAAAAACGATTTGTGGCGCGCGCTTGGCCTGGAAGGAGAAGTCGCTTTTCCACTTCTCGTCGCGTTGGTGGATTCGAGGTCGGCTCGGCCGGGGAGGCCGTTCACAGATGTTGATAGCAGCATGTTGAAGATGGATTCCGAGAAGGCGGAGCGCCTCCGAAGTGGCTCCAACTCGACCTGGCAACTCGAAGCGATTTCCGAAGCAGGGGCGGAGGAACGAACACGCTTCCTTCTGCGGGGAAAATTCCCGTCACCGGACACCCCGCCAGACGCGCCCGGACGAGTGTCAGCATTGGAGTATGTTTACGTGTTGGGAAGAAGCGACGATCGGGTGGTATGCATACAGGCATCCTACACAAACCACACTGCCCATACTTCACTTGTCAGCCAGAGGGAGCCGCCTTACAAGAACGGTTTCCCACGTGTGTGGAAAAGAACAACATTCAAACCGGGCGTTCCACCGGCACAAGTAGATGTTGAATTCAAAATGGTTGAACTCAACCCCGCGGCTAAAGATGAACAGATTTTTTCTGCGGTGTTTCCCAGCAATTATATCGTCTCAGATGTGACTTCGGGCCAGGCCGTTCTGTTGCAGCAACCCGTACGAGCCTCGACGGCGTCACAGCCCTTGCGGCCACAGTCTTCGTCAAGGCGCGTGCTCGTGTTGTGTTTATTGGGATCTGGAGTCATTGGCTTGGGCGTGGCATTACTACGCTTAAAAGGGCGATAGAGCTTAAAATGCGGCTTGCATGATTCACATCGCAGCGTCTGCGTCACGTGTGCATGGGCGAAGAAGGAAAAGAACTTGGATTTACTCTGATCGAACTGCTGGTGGTCATTGCGATCATCGGCATTCTGGCGGCGTTGCTGTTGCCCGCGCTGAGTGCTGCCAAGCGCCGACAGGCCGGAGGCCGTGGGGAAATCGAGAGCGTTCGTCGGTTGAGCAATACTGTGGTCGGGGCCGGGCATTCCGCAGGCGACAGCTGCAAACAGCATCCAAAAAACTGAAAAAAAGGTCTTGTTTTTTTTTTTTTTGCGGCGCCATGTTCACGCTTGCATCAAGTTTCAACGGAAAGGACACGAAATGGCTCACGCCCATTTACCGAAACCCAGCTTGCGTTCCCCGGCGGTGGCGGAAGAAAAATACTCACGCGGGGCTAAAACGTCCCACTTGGACAAATGTTCGCCACACCCAGGAAGATTGTGGAAACGCCTTGGGGATACTTGGAGAAAGTGTTCTGGGAGCGAAGGACAGTCGATACGGTCCTCCTGTTGGGTCTTGTTCTTCGCGTGGGCCACAATCATCACGCCTGCGGCTGATGTCAAATTCAGCGCATCGGGTACATCATGCTTCACCAACTACACCTCAACTGGAACTGTCCTTTCACATATCAATGCTCCTTTTTGCATTGCGGTTGATGGCCGCAGGGTTCTTTTGCGGCTACAGTATGCGGATGACCATTATGCTGAGTGGTCATTCGATGGGAGGTATTCCTATCACCTCTTGGAAAGTCCCGACCGGCTAAATCCTGTTAAAGGTTTGAACGCAGCGGCCGTGATTCGGGAGGACGAGTTCCCGATAGATGCATTTTGTGTTTTACGCAATATCTGGATTGGACTCGGGTCTGCGAGCTTTCTTACCAACTCAAGCTATCTCGGTCTTTTAGTTCCTTGGGGAGCGAAAGGGCTTAACGGCATGCGTTCGTACCAGTGGAGCGTTGAACGCATTGCGGAAAGACCGCACCTGCCAAACAAAATAACTTTTACGGCGTCGGAGGACTTATGGATTGCAGAAGAATCTACTCGAATTGAGAAAAGTGACCAAGGCTTTTCGTTGCGGGAAGGCTTTGTGGGCGGTCGTTTTGAGACGCTGGAAACAAAGTCATTCAATGGCCTCACCATACCTGTTCGTTTTCATTTGCAGCGATTTCGGTTTGATCGAGACCAAAACAAACCAGAACGACTCCTCGAATTCTACTTGATCACGGTAACGAATCTCAGCGCAGAGGTATTAACGGACTTTCGCCCTGACATCAGGAGGGCGACAGATGTGTCCGACATGATGGAAGAAACCGCTGAGAAGCCGTTATTTGGTTTTGTTTATACTCTCACCAATGGTGGCTGGATGGAACGGTCTGATCCGCGGCGCAAGGGATTGCTGCAAAAGGCGGAATTCGATTATGCGCGCTGGTTGAAGTTGGCCAAAGAAAAGGGACAGCAGCCACCTAGCCATTCGTCGCGGAAGAAAACGGCGATGCGTTCAATCATTTTCGGGGCATTCCTAACGACAGGAATAATGCTATGGGTGCTGGTCACCCGGAGTATGACTCGAAACACCAAATCCGAAACCTAAAACACACAGAACTCGTATGCACAAGCGAATAAAAACTCGATCCACATTCCTAATAATCAGCATCGTCAGCCTTCTGATTTTGCCACCTCACACTTTTGCAACTTCTGATGGGGGAATTAGTGAATGTGTCACTTCACAGTATGGCACCGGTGGCACAGACACGGATACGCACAGGTGTGCATGGGCGACAGAGGGATATGGCACATGCTCTGGGACCTGCTTCAAATACGTTGTGACTGGCACCCCAACTACCTGTATGACTTGCAAGGAGACCCTGCAATTCTGGAAATCCTGCACCCTCGTTGGAAACACTACGTCGATTGGAGGGTCAACTTTCACGACTGCGTGCGTTGGTAATGGTGGCGGGTGTGCTTGCGACGAGGAAAACTGGACAGCCACGTCAAATACAACAGTCCCATGTTACGATGCACAAGGCGATGGGTGTTAGTTACTTGGCCGGGAGCGAGCAGTTACAAGGTCACTTCAGATTGGGTTCAGCATTCAAAAATGCTGGTTACAAATCTTGGGATGAGGTCGCCAAACCTTTCAAAGCATAATATTCTGAGCGCCGGGGTGATCCTGACGGCCACCGGAGCCGCCAAGATTTGGAGTGCATCCGGCAACTCCAAATTCTTGTCCTTGGTGGACCCCATCATCGGCATCAAGTTTGGGCACTTGATCCTGATGGTGGGGATGGTCGAGATCGCGATTGCATTGATTTGCTTTTTCGGCAAACGGCAATCTCTGGCGCTCGGGTTGGAGGCCTGGTTGAGCACCAACTTTGTGGTCTATCGCCTCGGTTTGTTATGGATCGGATGGAAGAAACCATGCAGTTGTCTTGGAAACCTTACGGACGCTCTCCACATTTCGCCGCAAACGGCAGACAACATCATGAAAGTGGTGCTGGCTTATCTGCTCCTCGGGAGTTACGGGCTGTTGATCTGGCAGTGGCGGAAATCCCAATCGAGGGTAGCGAATGGAGGATTAAAATCGTCGGAGGCCCTTTGAATACAGAATACGCCCATTGTACGAAGACGGGTCAATTTGCTCCGACCGTTCTGTTCGCTCCAGCAGTATTGTTGTCGAGCGCCGTATTGAAATCAGGCATGGCGGCGGGCAGCCTGAATTGGAGAATCGCGCCGGTCCTGGTCTTTTGGGTTTTTGTGTGTGGTTTGGCAAACTGCTGGGGACAGGCTTACGAGGTGGTGGGAACAATTACCTACAGGACTTTCCTGGCCGGCCAGGAGCAGTTTGGCAGCCGGAAAGAATTCAAGGTGAGCGTGAAAGGATGCGACTGGCTAATCCGTGCGAAGGATTCAGATACCGGCGATTCCGTGGAGATCGGGTTTGAGAACGGGGTTGCGTACAGGCTCAATAGCTTTGCCAAAGCAAATACCAACGTGCTCTCCGCATTGATCGAGTGGGAAGAAGTGCCCAATGGTGACGGCTCACTGACGGCTTACCTGTGGCTGGCTTTCGCTTCAGCCTGCCATTTCGCACAGATCACAAATAAACTTCTAACTCCTGTGTGGATCCTGGATGATCCCAACCTGCGGCATGAGAATTTCAAAATGAGTGCCGAATGGGCCACTGCGGACCAGCCGCCCCACCTTCCAACAAGAGTCACTTATTTCAACGATGGGATTTTTCGTGTTTATCACCCCGTGAAAAAGGAGCGCGTTTCGTTCCGGGCGCAGAAGCCGTTCGATCAAGGATACGTCAATGCGACCTACGAGGTCTTGCAGCGCACGAATTGTGGAGGGCTGGCCGTGCCCACAGAGTTCGTTTTTACAAGGTATGCGATTCCCATCAGCGCGCGAACCAACAGGCAGGATTCCAACCTCAATGTTGCGACCAACCGGAGTAATCTCATGGTTAGAAGTGTGGTCAGGGTGGCGGGTGCCACGGTGAGCCCCGGAAGCCCGGCTACATCGTTTCGCCCAAGCTTTGCTGCGACATTGACATATATGGATCAGCGATTCGTGCGTTCGAATCCTGGGGCATTGAACGTCTTGAACACGATCACGAATGGGAATTGGCCAGAAATTACTCCCGAGTTGGTCCGTAGAGCGGAGATCACAGCCCGGGCGGCGACCTCCCAACGGCAGCCGGAAAGCGGCCAGAGCAGCAGGGTTCGTTTGGTTTTCGGCCTGGTCGCGCTCGGATTTCCGATCCTGGTATTTTTCTTCCTCAAAAAAAACAAAACCGCAACACCACCATGACCTCAAGCAAACTCCAAATTCTCATGACCATCGTAAGCGTTGCCCTATTCAGCAACTGCTGTGTGACCTCGAATGCGCAAGAAGGCCAGCCTTGCTACGCGCACTCGGTTGGGTGCATGCCTCCCTACAGCGGTACTAATTACGAGACATGTGCGGTCGCCGGGACCAATGCCTTTAGTTGTGAGGTCGGCACGAGAGATCTAGAGCCAACCTGTTGTGCTAACGGCAATCAAGAAACTGGAGTCAAATGCGCGTCACCGCAACAGACGACAACGACAACCACTCATTTCTACCGAGGTATCTCAGCTATTGATGAGAATGGCAAGTGCCACTGCACGGATCTTGAACAACAGCAAAGAGACGGCGTAGAAAGCATCCCTGTGGCCACATTCGATTCCTCGGGCTGTAGTCCGGGGCCTTACGAGTAAGCGTGAAATGAGCTTTGGATAGCAGTATTTGTCCCGGATGAAATGGTCGCCAAAAGCTCGTGCGTTCACGCTGATTGAACTGCTGGTGGTCCTTGCGATCATCGGGATTCTGGCGGCGTTGTTGTTGCCCGCGCTGGGCACGGCCAAACGCAAGGCGAAGGAAACAGCGTGCCTGAACAACGTCCGGCAACTGGCCCAGGCGGGCGCGTTGTATTCGCATGACTTCGACAAGGCGCTGGCTTACACCGATGACCAGGGCAAAGCCAAGGCCGGGGACATCTGGCTGGGGTTGATAGCGAAAGATTATGCGAAGGTAGATGACGTCCGGCTCTGTCCCAATGCCTCACAGGTGGCCGAGGGTACTTGGTGGTACGCCAGGGACATGAACAGCGCCTGGAACTTCAATTCGCTGGTTGAGCCTAACAAACACTATTCGGGCAGCTACGCTCTCAATGGCTGGTTTTACACAGGGTTGCCCGATCCGGATTCCCGCTACTTCAACAAATTCTCCAGTGTGCAAAAGTCCGCCACCACGCCGCTGTTCTGCGATTCCATCTGGGCGGACGTGTGGCCTGACGCGACCTCGGGACCGGCGATTGACCTGAGGCGTGGCGCAGTGAACCCGGATTTCGGGCGCATCACGATAGCGCGGCACGGCATTGCGCCCGGGAATGTTCCCCGGCGCATCAGCGGCAACGCGCCATTGGTCGGGGCGATCAATGTTGCTTACGCGGATGGCCACGTGGTGCGCGTGCCGTTGGAGCGGCTCTGGGATCAGACGTGGCATCTGAACTACGCACCGCCCGCGCAACGTCCGGCTGCCGTTGGCCAACCCCCGCCCTGGCCGCCGCAATGAAGCAACACACCATTCCCGCAGCCCGTCGCAACTGGAACTGGACCTGGGCCGGCGGCGGGGTGTTGCTGGTCATTGCCTGGAAGCTGATTCTCGTCGCCGTTGTCGCTCTGCGTGAGCCGGCGGAGCTCGCGGCGCTGGCGGAGTTGCGCGAGTTCAAACAAGAACCCGTGCCCAACCAGGCCAACAACCGGCTGGTGTTTGCGCAGGACACGGCCGAAGGCATCGGTATTTATTACTGCGATCTGGCGTCACCTCAACCGCAGCTACTGGGTGAACAAAAAGAGCGCGGCAGTCGCGGACGGCGCTTCGGCATGTTGGGCTGGTCGCCGGAAGACAAATGGTTCGCCTGCGCGTTTCCCGACGATCAACGGAATGAACAATGGATTCAGGTATTTGACGGTCAATCGGGCAAGCTCGCGAGCCGCCTCGGCGGGGAGTTGGGTTTGAAGCAACTGGTCTGGCTTTCCAATGAGGCTTTTGCCTATTCCACAGAAACCGGAATTCGCACAGTACTGCGGCAAGGGGACGGTGGTTGGGCGCATCGGCGGAATTATCAGAATGTGGCAAAAAGGCTGGATGATCTTACGGCGCTTTCGCCCGATGTTCTGGCGTGGCGGGACGGGCAGAGGGTCGGCACGCTTGATGTGGGGGTCGGTGTCGCCCGGGAGATTTGGAAGGCGACCACGAATCAACTCGTGCAGATCACGCGCGGACGAAATGAGCGGGAGCTCCTGCTCAATTGCCAGGACGCAGCAGGGCAATGGTTGTACCGGCTGCAGTTGGATGGCCGCGAGAACGCTCCGGAACGATTGTATGAGGCCACTGATTATATCCGCGATGTGCGCTGGCTGGGGCAAGGCATCAGTTATGCGTTCCTGACCAATGCTCCCGGTGGTTGTGCCTTTGCGGTGCGGTTGCCGGGGGCGGATGCGGTGAAGCTGATTCCCTGGGCGGGCGGTGCGCGTCGGCTGACGTTCAACGGTTCAAAACTGTTCTTTTACGGTTACGAAGATGGGGATGCCCCGGGCATCTGGGGATGTGATGCGGTGAGCGGTGAATTCAAGAAGCATTGTCCAGCGGGCCGCGGCTCCGCAGAACCCGGCGTGGTGCGCGCCACGGCGGGCACGCTCACGAACCGCTTGGGGCAGACGCGATTCTACCGGCTGTTGAATCCATCCCGGAGCGGGGACTCGCGAAGGCCGGTGTTGCTGGCGCAGGAGTTGAACGAGTGGTTTGCCGGCTTCCAGATTGCCGCGCGTTGCGGCTACTTGGTGGCTGTGGTGGACCGGCCGTTTGAACATACGTGGGATGGCGACCTGCCGCATACGTGGGCCGAGGATGTCGGCGCACTTTACGACGTCGTGGCGAAGCATCCCAACGCGGATACCAATCGCGTCTATCTCTACGCGTGCAGCCGCGATTCGGCCGGATTGTCGCAACTGGTTTCAGAACAACCGGCCTTGGCCAGGGGTTTGATTTGCTACAGCCCGGCGGCACTGCCCGACCCGGCACGACTGCACGGCAGGAAGCTGCTGTTGACCTCCGGCGATAGCGCGGGTGACTCGAAGCGCCTGCGGAGTTTTCAGGATCGTGCCGTCCAAAAGGGCAATGCGGTGACCTTGCTGCTTCAACCCGGCTCCGGACACATGCCGGGTTCGGGGAATATTGAAACGCAGCGAGCGAGGGAATTGATTCGATTTCTCCAGGCTCCGGATTGAACAATGGACCGCCGCATCATCAGCCGACGATTTGTGACTTCAGCCGTGTTTCTGCTGGCGGTTTTCGCGACGGTTCTGGCTCTCGGCAACGGGGCTGCTGTTCGGCTGACATTGCCGCGCGATCCGGTGACGGGCCTGGGAATGAACTGGACCTTGTGGAGCGTCAGCCTTGTGAGCGTCATTGTGGTCATCGTCTGTCTCAAATCCCGTTCGCTCCAGGTTCAACTCGCACTGCTGCTGTGGTTCGGCCTCGATCTGGTTCTTTGGCGCTTGGGCTGGGCCTGGATGGAGGTGCGCGATCCAGCCAACTATTTCACGGAGGCGGCCCGCGCCTTCCAGTTTTCGCCAGCCTGGTTCTATACTCCGGCCGCCGGAGTGGCGAGTTTTCTCGTGCTGATGAGTTGTGGTTTGCTCGTCTGGGATCAACTCGCCAGCCGGCGTGAAGTCAAAATCATCTGCGAGAAGTGTGGTGGACATGTGATCTTCTCCCGCAAGTCGCTCGGGCAACAACTCCCGTGTCCGCATTGCGGCCATCCGCTGAAGCTGCGGCGACCAGGAAACCTCAAGATGTCCTGCTACTTCTGCCAGGGGCACATAGAGTTTCCGTCGCACGCCCTGGGCACCAAAATGCCCTGTCCGCATTGCCGCCAGGACATCACGCTGGTAGAGCCGCCGCAGTGACGCCGCGCCGCGCCATGCGTCGGGATTGTCATCGGGTCCGGATTCGGAGACGATAGAGCCATGGCCCGGCGACTCTTCACAGCTTTCGTGCCCGCTGCTTTGGTCGGGCTGGTCTCGGCGGCGCTCTTTGGCGGATTCCTGACTCATTGCCGGATTGAGTGGCTGCAAATGGTCGCTCGTGAAATTCAGGCGGCCTGTCGGGACGCGGGCACGCAGTGGATGGTGGTTGTTTGCCTGCTGAGTTATCTCGTCACGTTTCTGATTCTGCAGAGGCGATTGCCGGAAAGAGGCCCAGACGGCGCAAACGTAAAACATTCGACACCTCACCCTGGCCCGCTCCATGAACCGGAGTGCCGATCACCTGATCGGCTCGATTCCAATCCTGATCCGCAACAGCCCGATCCGGAGATCGGCGCTCCGCGTGGTTCCGGGGGTCAAGGCGCGGACCTGAGCTCGGGGAAATTTCTCCCCGGTCGAGGCGGAGAGGGTGTGCCTTTTTGCCGACCAATGGTAAATCCTGATTTCTGGCTGGTCGGGTTGGTGGCGTGGGTGCTGTTGCGGTATGCGGTGGATTACACGAACGCGGCAAAGTCGTTGCAGGTGGTGGTGCTGTTGACGGGGCTCGTGGTGGGCAAGGGCGTGGCGTTGTGGGTGAGATGGCCGAAACGTCCCCCAACCCGTCCTGCGGACACCCTCCCCATGAACTGGAGCGCCGATCACCTGATCGGCTCGATTCCAATCCTGATCCGCAACCAGCCGGTCCGGAGATCGGCGCTCCGCGTGGTTCAGGGGTTCAAGGCGCGAACCTGCGATCGGAGGATTCTCTCCCCATCGGATGGGGAGAGGGCCAGGGTGAGGGGAACGCTGAGCCTGTTGCTTTTCTTGCTTGCCGCGTCCGCACTCTGGCAGCCGGAGCTGGGGATGGAGTTTCACTATCGCGGCGTCCGCCGCTGGGAAGGTGTCTGGGATAATCCCAACATTTACGGGCTGTTGATGGGCGTGGGTCTGACGTTGGCGACAGGATTGTTGGTTTCAAGTTCCAGGCTCCAAGTTTCAGGTTGTGGCGGTGCTGCGCGTGGCTTCCTGTCACCGTTCACGCGGCACCTGTCACGCGCGTTGTTGTTCGCCGCAGCGGGTCTATGCTCGTTTGGTCTGCTCAAAAGTTACAGCCGGGGCGCGTGGCTGGGAACGGCGGTGGGCATCGGCGTCCTGCTGTGGCACTGGATTCACTGCGGCCCCTCGGAAATGCGCGAAGGAGATGCTTCGACGGTGGCGGCAAATCTCGCGGGGCAACCTTTAAGTCCGCGTGTCGGTTGGGTGTCGCGGTTGAAAGCGCAGTTGCGCTTAAACTGGCTTCCCGGCTCCATCCTCCTGCTCTCCCTTTTCGTCCTTGTTTTCTGGCAGTTTCGCGACACGGAGTCGCGGTTGGTGCGCCGGGTGTTCTCGGTTGGCAACGTCAACGATTTTTCCTGGCGCAACCGCGTCGCCGCCTGGGAGGGCGCAGGGCGCATGTTGCGGGCCCGGCCGGTGGTTGGATTTGGTTGGGGCCAGGCCGAGGAAGCTTACCGGGAGAAGTATCACGCTGCGCGCCTGGAGGAAACCGCCGCCATTCAATTGAACGATTATCTAATGCTCGGCATCTCCGCGGGCGTGCCGGCGCTCGGCGGTCTGGTCATCTATCTTGCGCTGGCGCTGAGAGCGGCGGCTCGCGGATTCCGGCACCGCGCCCCGGCGCCAGCGGATCATTCGGTGCGCGGCGGTTCCTCCGGCCCGCAGCCAACTTTTCCCCAAAGCGGAGACGGCGGCTCCCCGGTTGAAGCGGAGCGAGGGACGATCCTCGCAGCCATCGCCGTGGCCGGCGCGTCCGTTCTGTTGGTCGGGTTCTGGTTCGATGGCGCCCTGTTCAAACTGCCGACGTGCGCGGTGTTCTGGGTTTTGTTGGAACTGGCGCGCGCCTCGCTTCCGAGCCGTTGTCCACCCGCTCCCCGAGCGCTCGCGAGGAAGCTGGGTGAGGAGCCGCAGCGCCCTCCGCTGTCACCAGCGCCAATCGCCCTGCGCTGGCTGGCCGGAATCGCGGCGCTGCTCGCCATCGGTCAGACGACGCTGCACCTCGGTCTGCCACGATTCACAGTCGGTCCGCGCACATTGGCCCTGGCGCGTTCCTGGCTCGTGCCGGCGCGCGAGAAGGCGGACTTCGATTTTCTGGCGGCAAAACAAATCTGGTCCGGTCGGCCCCTCCAGGGGTTGCTCGAACACAGCCATCTGGCCAACTACAACCGGCAACTTGTGAACTGGCAGGTGGAGGCGACGCTGTATCAGTCGTTCGTGCTGTCGCCGGAAATTGATCCGGCATTCGACGGCGACCTGGATTGGCGGCGGCCATTGTGGGAGTTTTTCTACCCGCGCATTCGCAAGGAAACGAGCCTGACCGGCGCGGCGGAGACGATCGCCCGGCAGTTGCGTGAACGGGTGAAACCCGTCACGCCGCACGGCCCGCCGGGAACCATCACGGAAATGTGGCGGCACGGGCGCGCGAATGATCGCGGAGGGGAAGCGCTGGCAGTGGCGGCTTTGCGGTCAGCGGGAATCCCCGCGCGTTTTGACCCCGAGGGGAGGGCCGAGTTTTGGAACGGCGACGAATGGAAACCCGTGGCCGCGCCACCGCCACCTTGAGTCGCCCGACTCTTGTTTCGCGTTCTCAACCAGCGCTGCCGTGGGATTGGGGAGCGCGCTCTTATGGCCCGCTCGTGCGGACGAAACCAACCGCCCCTTCCGGCCAAGATGGCGTACGCAACGACATTCGCGAGCCGGGCCGCCGGGTTCAGACTGCGGAGCCACGTCGTTTCGGCAAGCGTGCCCATGGCAAGGCCGCCCGGGGTGACGATGGCGCCGGTTTGCGCTTCCACCAACGCCCAACCCGGCCCTTGGGCTCAGTGGGAAATCAGGTACTTCAGCAACTCAATCTGTTCCCGGTCATTCAAGCTGTCGAGCAGACCCTCCGGCATCAGCGACTTCTCGCTCCGGGTGCGTTGCGCGATCCCGGCTTTCGGAACCACGGTGACCCCGGTGATCGTTTGCAACGTGACGGCGCTGGAGGTTTCCGCCCGGACCAGTCCGGTGATCAGGTCGTCGTTCGTGGTGACGATCAACGTTGCCTGGAAATCCGCGCCGATCACCGCATCCGGATCAATGATGTTTTCCAGGAAATACCGGATGCCCAGTTTGCCGGCCCCGGTTAATTCGGGCCCGAGTGGTGTGCCGGTGCTGCCCAGCTTGTGGCAACTGCCGCAAAGGGCCTGAAAATGTGCGCGCCCCGCACGCCCGTCATACGCCCATAACGGCGCCTCCGTGAACGTCTTTTCCAACTGCTCGATTCTGGCCCGCTTCTCCACTGGCGTTGTCTGGATGCGCCCCCAGGTCGCCGCCACCCGGCGGTCCACCCCGGCATCCTTCAGATCGGTCAGTTGGCGGATGTGAAATGCGCTCAGTTGATCCCGCGCAATGGTTCCCGCCGCCACCGCTTCCAGCAGCGGCACGGCGAAATTCACGCGACAGGTCAGGGTGTTCAACGCGGCGGCGCGGTCCGCGGGCGGGAAGCCGCCAAAACGCTGGAGGAGCGCAGCGGGAATTTGCGGAGCATCGAAGCGCGCCAGCACGGATATCGCCGAAGCGCGAAAATCCGGATCATCCAGCAACTGCAAAAACACCGGCAGCGCGTCCGGGTCGCCGGCGCGGCTCAGCAGGGCAAAGGCGTGTTGCCGCGCCGCCTGCCCGGCTTTGGCATCCGCCAGGGTGCGGCGCAATCCGGGAAACGCGGTGCGATCCCCAAACGCGGCTGCCAGGCGTTCCGCGTCCCGGCGGATGCCCACATCGGGGCTCGCGTACAGATCCGGGGCCCGTGCCGACCAGGCGGCGGGCCGGGGCACATTCGCCCGCGGTTCGAGCGCCAGCCACAAGCCGGCCAGGCGGCGGCGCAATGCCGTGCCGTGCAGATTTTCCAGCGAGGCCACGGCCTGATTCAACGCGTCACCCTCCAGTGTCGCCGCGTACCAATAAATCCAGTCCGCCAGCTGAGGCAGCGGCGTGCGGCGCGCCAGGTCGAACCCGCGGGCGAAATCCCGCGCACAGAGCGGCGCCAAGTTATGCCAGAGCAGAAACGGCAGGTTGCGATCCGCCCGATCTTCGCCGTGCTGGGCGAGCGCTTCCGCCAGCTCCCACGCGGCGGCCTCCGGCAGCCGGCCCACCGCCGAAGCGAGGAAGCGACGCACGACGGGCGAGGGATCCTGCCGGGCCAGGCGCACACACGCGGCAGGGAAGGCCGGGTCCAATCCGGTCGCCTCGGCGGCGAGTTGAATGGTCCAGCCGCGCAGGTACGGCTCCGGCGCCTGGAGCAATTGGCGCCGGTCGGCTTCGGTCAACCCGCCGGTGAGATGCAGCGCCCACAGCGCGCTCAGTCGGGCGTGGAGGGATTGGCCCGCGGCGATCTGCCGCCGCAATTCCGCCCGGGTGTCCGCCGCCAGCGCCCCCGCCCCGGCGCGCTCGTGCAACAAGCGGCGCGCCATCCGGCCGTACCACACGTTCGGATGGTTCAACAGGGCGGCCAGCTCGGCATCCGTCCGGGCGGCCAGATTTACCTGGACGGGCCGGTAGGTGGCCTGCCATTGCATGCGATAAACGCGGCCGTTGCTGCGGTCCCATTGTTCCGTGTTGGGATTGTGGCAATGCTGCGGGTCATACCAATCAATGGAATACACCGCGCCATCCGGGCCGGTTTGCAAATCCACCGCCACGTACTTCGGATCAGTGCAGAAGAAAACATCCTGCCCGGCATGCACCGTATCGAAACCGGAACCCAGCGGCTGATTGATCTGCTGATTGATCTGGTGGCCGCCGAGATTGTGCGTGAACAAATGCCCGCGGTAGGCTTCCGGCCAGTTGTCCCCCTGGTAAATCAATGTTCCAACGTGCGCGTGGCCACCGTAAATCGCGTCGCTGCCCGGTTTGCCCGCCCCGCCCGCACCATGCCCATACCGGGCGGAAGCCAGCAGGTAATTGCGAAATTCGGGAAAGTCTCCGGGCGGATCGGCGACGATGAACGGCGCGTAATTGCCGTTGACCTGATTCCAAAACTGGCCGCCCTGCAGCACGTGCGTCGTCGGTCCCCGGCCCCAATAGCTGCGGCAGTGCGTCATAAACAACTGCCCGAACTCGTCGTAATCCAACCCCCAGGGGTTGCTGCCGCCGTGCGCGAAGATTTCGAACGTGTGCCGCGTGGGATGGTAACGCCACACCCCCGCGCGCAATTCCGTCCGGCGCGCGTGCGGCGCGCCGGGTTTGCCGATGTACGCGGTGTTGAACACCCCCTGGTTGCCGTACAACCAGCCGTCCGGTCCCCAGAGAAAGCTGTTCAATGTTTCGTGGGTGTCTTGAAAACCAAAGCCGTCCAGCAACACCTCCGGCGGTCCATCCGGTTGATCGTCCCGGTCACGATCCGGCAGAAAGAGCAGTTCCGGAGCGGCGCCAACCCACACCCCGCCATAACCGACTTCAATCGCGCTGGCGAGATTCAAGCCCTCGGCAAAAACCTTGCGGGTTTCAAACCGGCCATCGCCATCCGCATCAGAGAAAATGACGACTTTATCCAACCCCTCGCCGGGCGGACGTTTGGTGGGATAGCTGCAGGCTTCAATCACCCAGAGACGCCCGCGCTCGTCCCAGGTGAACGCCACGGGCTGATGCAGGTCCGGTTCCGCGACGACCAGCTCGACTTTGAACCCCTCCGGCACATGCATCTGGGCGAGGGTTCGTTCCGGCCCGGTCACGGGCGGGTGGGCGATCGGATTGGGCCGGAGCTGACGCAACACCGGACTGGTTTGCAACCGCTCCACTTGCGGCAATGGCTCTTCCGCATGCGCCGGCCAGAACCGGTCGGCCAAAATTATCAATCCCCAACAGAGCATTAGCTTGAACGCTGGGTTTCGGGAAACAATTCGCATGGTGGGGAATTAGCGGATTCGGCGGACAAAGTCAAAATCCCGGCGCTTCAGACGAGCCGGGCAACGGCAACCTCAAACCACCAGCAAACGCGCTCCGATGTTCCGGCGGACTGATTCTTCTGGCTTGCGCTGACTGGACAGTTCCTGAACCCTGCCATTATGGAGAAGCTCTTATCGTTGGCTGGCAGCGGGCTGGCCTGTCTGGCCGTGCTCGCATCGGTCCAAGCCGCGCAACCGGATTTGCCGCCAGGCGCTCATCTTGCGGTGGTCGGCAATGCGCTCGCGGACCGGATGCAGTTCGATGGTTGGTTGGAGACGCTGCTCTACGCCAAATACCCACAGCACGATCTCGTTTGCCGCAATCTCGCCGCCTCGGGCGATGAGGTCGCCACCTGGCATCGCTCGGAAAATTTTGGCTCCCGCGATGAATGGTTGCGGCGCGTCCAGGCGGACGTGGTGCTGGCTTTTTACGGCTTTAATGAATCATTCAAGGGTGATTCGGGATTGGCCAAATTTCGCGACGATCTGACCCGGTTCATCAAACACACTCGCGCCACCAATTACAGCGGCAAAGGCGCGCCGCAGCTCATCCTCTTTTCGCCCATCGCCTGCGAAAAACTGGCGGACCCCGATCAGCCGGACCCCACGGCGAACAACGAACGCCTGCGCGCTTACACCGCCGCGATGGCCGAGGTGGCTCAGGCGCAGCAAGTGCGCTTCGTCAATCTGTTTGAAATGTCGCAACGGCTCTACGCGGAAGCCGCCGAACGCGGCCAATCGCTGACCTTCAACACGTTCATGCTGACTGAAGCAGGAAACCAGCGTCTGGCCACCGCGATTTTTCAGGCGGTATTTGATGAACAGCCGCCCCCACAATCACTTGAAAAGCTCCGCAGCGCCGTGCTCGACAAGAACGCGGAATGGCACGCGCGCTACCGCACGGTGGATGGTTACAATGTTTACGGCGGCCGCTCACAACTGAGCTTTCCCCGCGCCAGCAAGGATTCGGAGAAGATCACCAATTACGAAGTCATGCAGGAAGAGATGCGGCAGCGCGACGTGAAAACGGCCAACCGCGATCGCCGCATCTGGGCGGTGGCGCGCGGCGGGGATCTGGCCGTGGACGATTCCAACCTGCCACCCGTCGCCACCTTTCAATCCAACAAACCCGACATCGCTCCGTTTTTGAGTGGCGAAGCCGCCATCAAACACATGACGGTGGCAAAAGGTTGCCGCGTCAATCTCTTCGCCAGCGAGGAAATGTTTCCCGAACTGGCGAGTCCGGTGCAGATGGCGTTCGACACCAAGGGCCGGCTCTGGGTGGCGGCCTGGCCGAGCTATCCGGAGCGCCGCCCGACCGATGTCGTCGCCGATAAATTGCTCATCTTTGAAGACACCAACGCCGACGGCCGGGCGGACAAGGTGAAGGTTTTTTTGGACGGACTGAACTGCCCGACCGGCTTTCAATTTTACCGCGACGGCGTGCTGGTCATGCAGGCGCCGGATTTGTGGTTCGTGCGTGACACGGACGGGGATGATCGGGCGGACTGGAAGGAGCGGGTGTTGATGGGCATGGATTCGGCGGACTCGCATCACACCGCCAATTCCATGGTGTTGGAGCCGGGGGGGGCCACCTATCTCAGCGACGGCGTGTTTCACCGGACGCAAGTGGAAACGGCCTGGGGGCCCGTGCGCAACGTGGACGGCTGCATTTACCGCTTCGAACCCCGCACCGGGCGGTTTGAGCGTTATGCGCCCTACGCCTTCCTTAATCCGCACGGGCGCGTGTTTGACTACTGGGGCAACGACATCATCACGGACGCCACCGGCAACAACAGTTACTTCGGGCCGGCGATCAGCGGCCACCTCGCATTCCCAGCCAAACACGCCGACATCAAGGAATTTTGGGCGCGTCCCTCCCGGCCGTGCGCCGGCACCGGCCTGCTTTCCAGCCGGCATTTCCCCGCCGAATTCCAAGGAAATTTTCTCAACTGCAACGTCATCGGTTTCCAGGGCATCTTCCGCGTCAAAGTCACCGAGGACGGCGCGGGTCTGAAGGGCGAAACCATCGAAGACCTGGTGAAATCCGACGACCCCAATTTCCGTCCCTCGGGCGTCGGCGTGGCGCCGGATGGTTCGATTTATTTCCTGGATTGGGCCAAACCGCTGATCGGCCACATGCAACATCACATTCGCGACCCGCATCGTGACAAGACCCACGGACGGATTTACCGCATCACTTACACAGGTCGCCCATTGTTGCAACCGCCTCCCGTGGATGGACAGCCTGTTGACAAACTTCTGGACCTGCTGAAGTCACCGGAGGATGGATTGCGTCTGCGCGCCAAGATCGAATTGGGCAAGCACGACCGCGCCCAAGTGATTGCCGCGCTGCAGCTCTGGATCGCAGGGTTGGACCCGCAAGACCAGGATTACCCGCACCATCTGACCGAAGCGCTCTGGGTGCATCAGTGGCACAATGTCGTGAACCAGGATTTGCTCCGCCAACTGTTGCGTTCGCCAGATTATCATGCGCGCGCCGCCGCCACGCGAGTGCTTTGCTACTGGCGGGATCGCGTCGAAAATCCGCTCGATTTGCTCGCGGCTCAAGCCCAGGATGAAAACCCGCGAGTGCGTCTGGAAGCCGTGCGGGCGTGCAGTTTCTTTCCGACGGCGAAAGCGGCGGAAGTGGCGTTGCTCGCTTTGGATAAGGAAGCGGACCCCAGCCAGCCGGATTACTACATCAAGTATTGCCTCGATGAAACCATGAAGGCGCTCGATCCGTATTTGAAATAATGTCGAGCGCGCGGCAAAAAGCGGATCGGAAAACCAATTGCAGGAGATGAGTTACGCGCGGCTTTGGATTATCTGCGGCGTATTGGGCGGCGGTCTTTGGCTCGCTCAAGCGGATGAGCCTTCCCCCGCCAAACCCTTCTTCCTGCCGAAAAGTCCGGTGGCCGCCGCTTATGTCTTGGGACGCCTTTCCAACCAGGAACTGACCGCCGCCCCACGTAGCGAATTTGTTTACGTAGCCTTGTTGCAACGTGCTGGCCTGGCCCGGAAATACCACGTGGAAGCACTCAACGGCCTGGCAAAGCTGCGCCAAACGGATGCGCTCACCGAGCTGCTCGCCGGTCTGACCGAGTTGGATACCAAAGGCGCGACCGTAGAACCGGTGTTGCACGAACTCGCGCCCTTGTTGCTGCAATCTGATGCCAATGCGCTTAAAGCCAAATCCGCAACTCTGGCTCAGTTGGCCCAGGCCGCAAAGCTGCCTTTCACCCGGCAACTGGCCTACGCCGCCCTGCTCACCATCGAAGGCGCTGACGGCCCCACCTGGCAACAGACGTCGGCTCACCCAGGGCAATTCGCCGACCTCGTGTCGGGCATCGCGTTGCTGCGTGATCCCAATCAACGCGCAACATTTCACCCGCAACTGGCGGCGCTCTTGCAAACGGCGGAACCACCCGAAGTCCGACGCGCCGCCATCAGCAGCAGCGTCACCCTGCCCGGCTCGGAAGCCGAAGTTTTCAACACGTTGGCGGGCTTGATTCGCTCGGGCACCGAGCGCGCCACAGCCATTGCGGCGTTGCAAAAAATTCCGCGCTCATTCTGGCCACGCGACCAATTGGAGCCGTTGACAACCAGTCTCGTGGCGTATCTCCAAACCGTACCCGTCGAACAACGCACCGCCCCGGAGGCGTTGAGCGCGTTCCAACTTGCCACCGATCTGACGGCGTTACTGCCGACCGAAACGGCGGTGACTTTTGGCAGGACTCTGCGCTCACTGGGCGTGAGCGTTTTCGTCATTCGCACGATTCCGGAACAGATGCTCTACGATCAGTCGCTCATCGTCGTAGCCGTGGGTAAACCAGTCGAGTTGGTGTTGATCAATGATGACGCAATGCCGCACAATCTTGTCATCACGCAGCCGGAGGCGTTGGAAGAGATCGGGAACGCGGCGGAGCGCCTGCCGCCGACGCCTGACGCGCAAGGGCGGCTTTACGTGCCCCATTCGCCTCTGGTGCTGCACGCCACCAAGCTGGTCGAATTCGGTCAACAGGCGCGATTGAGTTTCACCGCTCCGGACACCCCGGGCGATTACCATTTTGTTTGCACGTTCCCCGGACATTGGCGACGCATGAACGGCACGCTGGCGGTGGTTCAGGATGTGGAAGCTTATCTGGCCAGTCACGCTGCCCAAAAGACGCCTCAGATCACCGAGTGGAAAATCGAGGAACTGACGCCCGCACTGTCAAAACTGAACTCGGGACGCGATTGGCGGCACGGTCAGGAATTATTCACGCAACTCTCGTGCGCTTCCTGTCATCGGATTGGCAACGAAGGCGCAACGTTCGGCCCGGACTTGACTGCAGTTTTTGCGCAGTTCCAAGATGATCCCCGGGCGGTGTTGCAGCAAATCCTCGAACCCTCGCTGGTCATCAGTAACGCGTATCGCGCGTTTGATTTTGAACTCGCGGATGGCGAGGAGATTTCGGGTTTGATCGTCAAGGACGATGGCCAATCGCTGACCGTGCAAGCGGGCGCATCCGCCGCACTGACCCATACCTTCACCAAAGCCCAAATCAAAACGCAGCAACCGCAGCGCTCCTCACTGATGCCCGTTGGCCTGCTCAACCAAAGTTCCGCCGAGGATATTCTGGACCTGCTGGCCTTCATCAGGGCGGGGGGCGCGCCCGCCGAACATTCACATCAGCCCTGATGCCTTTGCACTTGCCTGATGCGCCATCACGTCCAACACTTTGAATCGCGCATGAATTTCACAACACGATTGGCCGTTACACTAAGCTTGGGACTGATTGGCAACGTCGCCAGGGCGCAGCCGGGAGTGACTTACTCGGGTACCGAGGGACCAGGGCTGGGCAAACGCATCGTGTTTTTGAGTGGCGACGAGGAGTACCGTTCGGAGGAAGGATTGCCAATGCTGGCCAAAATTCTGGCCACGCACCACGGCTTCACCTGCACGGTTTTGTTCGCCATCAATCCCGCCGATGGCACGATTGATCCGAACAACCCAACCAACATCCCCGGGATGGCGGCGCTTGATAATGCGGACCTGTGCGTATTGCAATGGCGCTTTCGCGAATTGCCCGACGCGGATATGAAACATTTCGTGGATTACTTGCAGCGCGGTAAACCCATCATCGGACTGCGCACGGCCACCCATTCGTTTGCCTACTCGCGCAACCCCAACAGCCCTTACGCAAAATACGACTGGAAAAACCAAGACTGGCCGGGTGGATTTGGCCGGCAAGTGCTGGGTGACACCTGGGTAAACCACCACGGCGAACACGGCAAACAAAGCACGCGCGGCATCATCAACACGGCGTTGCAAACGCATCCGATTCTGCGCGGCGTGACGGAGATTTGGGGCCCCACCGATGTTTATGAAATTGCGCATCTGCCCAAGGACGCCTCGGTGCTGGTCTGGGGACAGGTGCTTCAGGGCATGCGCCCCACGGACCCGCCATTGGCAGGCGCAAAGAATGATCCCATGATGCCACTCGTTTGGGTGCGGAATTACTCTTGGAATAATGGACAGACATCGAAAGTGGTCACTACGACAATGGGAGCTGCCACTGATTTGCAGAGTGCCGGTCTGCGGCGTCTGCTGGTGAACGCCTGCTATTGGGCGGTGGGGTTGGATGACGTCATCCCGGCGGCAGCCGCCGTGGATTACGTGGGCGAATTTCAACCCACGCCGTTCGGTTTTGGCAAATTCAAGCGCGGCGTCAAACCATCCGATCTGAAGTGACCAAACCAACCGCTGCCGCATGGGTGCGTTCCTTGCATCCGTGAAAGAGCATCTGGAAAACCTGACGCCGACGTAGAGCTTCAGCGCAAAGCCTCCTCGTCGAACCCTCGAATACGACCGACTTCGGCGATCCACAACTCTCCTGTCAGCAAAGACCTCTTCAATCCCTCAATCAAAACGCGGATAGGCGAACATTCGGGGCGGCGACTGCATTCAACCAGAGCGGACGGCTTGCCGGGTTTGGGAAAACAATGTTGCAACAGTTGGACGAGAATAAATGCTTCCAACGCGGCAATTGCAACCGGCGCGGTCGTGATCGTGAATGAGGCCAGACAGATTGGTTCAGCGTAATTGTTCCGCGAGCAGGTGATAGGCTTGTTCTCGCACTGGCGCGGGAAAATCATGTCCACCGGACGGATGGACGACACGCAAATTGCCCGGGGCGCGGTACAGTTGATAAATCGGTCGAGCGGCGCGAACACAGTCATCCACGCTGCTGGCGCGAAAATTGGAATCGTCCAACGGCGCGCTGATGAAAACCATGCGGGGCGCGAGGACTCCAAGCAGCTCTGGAAAGTCGAAGGGAATTCCACTCAAGTCATGACGATAGTCAGACAGTCTGGACATGTAACGGGTTTGACCCCAACCCTGCCCTGGCGACCACTGCTGCAGATCGCCGCCGGCGTAATCGGAAAATGCATCAAAACCGCAACTGGAAATCACCACCTTGAGACGCGCGTCCTGCGCGGCGGTGAAGATGGCGTTGTGTCCGCCCAACGAATGACCAATCACGCCATAACCCCGGTGGTTCACAAATGACAGGGCGTCGAGCACGTCCAGCGCGCGTTGGTTGTCCCATACCGCTTTCAACGTGCCGCTGTTCCAGCCCAGTTGCTCCAGGTCCGGCTGATAATTCGCCATCAACGGATACGCGGGGGCGATGGTGACAAAACCGCGTGTGGCCAAATCGTGCGCGTAAGCCCGGTAATAGTCGCGAACCGATTCCACCACCGATCGGTGTCCGTATTTCATATCGGTTGGATGCAGACACAAAACAGCCGGAAGGTTTTTGCCGCCAGTCAAGGCGCGCTTGGGCAGGCACAAATAGGCCGGCACCCGCGAACCCGGTTCGGATTGGTAGCTGATCAACCGGCGTTCGTAGCTGCCGCAGTCTTTAACCTCGGTGATTTGCAGTTCAAGTTCGCACCATCTGGCTTCGCGATCCGGCAATTCGCCCGCCACCTTTGCAAAGCCCCGCAAAATTTCTGCGCGGCGTTGCTCCCAGTCGCGCTTTGATTTGACCGGACGCACTACATCGTTTTGATTGTGGTAAACCAAAAGATTGGTACGCGGCAAGCGTTCAGCCCGCGCGGTGGAACTCATTCCACAAACAATTATCAGGATGGCGAGGTGGCGGGCCAAGAAACGCGATTTCATATCGTGGCTTACAATGGCAAATCAACACGTAACCGCAAGCGTAACGGTTCGATTTATCTCACTTTCGAGACCGGAGTCGAAGCGACGGGCGACGCGGTGAGTGCTTGGAGAATAGCGAACGCTTCCTCCAGCAAGAACTCAAGCGCTCCCGTCCGGGGTCGAAAGCCACCATAAAACAAATGCGCCACCTCGACTTCGTAGCCGCCCTCGCGGTATGCGGCGCGCGTGGGCAGATAGCCAACGTCGCCGTTTGCATAGCCGATCACATAGACCTTCCGGTCGCTCCTGCGCCGCAGCAGGTCGGTAAATTCGGAAAACACCTCGGCATTCGCGCCGAGCAAAATGACTTCATTCAAACTCACTCCGAACAACTCGGCCTCGTGATGATCAGCGGCGCGACCAGTTCCATCCCGCAACAGCGTCTGCCGCCAGTGTTCGACCACGCGTCGGTATTTGTCACCCCATTGCGCGAGCGGACCGACATCCTGCAAGGCCCGATCGGCGAATTCATTGATCCCAACCGCGTCCAGCACTTCGAGCGGTAGCGACACGGCACGCCGGACGATACGCAAGCTTGGCTCAGAACACGGCGCGGCTTGCAACAACAGCCCGGCAACGGCATCGGCAATTTGCGCGCCCCAGACCCGCACCTGGGCGGCGGCCACGTTTTCCGCAGGCGGATTCAAGTTGCCGCAGGCTCCGTTGGTCATCAGCACCATGGGCTGGCCGGGTAACATTTGAGCCAGGCGGTTGGCCGCCGCGCCGGAAAGGTCCGCGCTGACTTGGCAATTGGTTGGGCCGAGGGCCACCGGATGAATCGCGTAATTCAACAGCGCGGCGGCGAACGTGCCGTCCGCCCGGCGGAATCCCAAGGCCCCGACGCGAGAGTCGGTATGTGCCGAAGCGCGCTTCCGCCGGTCCACTGCCAGATCCAGCCTTCCTTCCACCGCCAATAATTCGTGCGGCCCGGTTGTCTTGAGTGCGGCGCGCGCGACTGCTTGCAACTGCTGGAGGAGAAATTTCACGTAGGCCGGATCGTACTCCCCCGCCTCGCGCAGATGAATGGTGCAAGGGCCAGCGTGAGTGTGGGTTGCCGAAAGCATCACTTGCGCTTCTACCAGCCCGAGTTCCTGCTTCGCCCAACGGCGAAACGTCTGCACAATGACGCGATCAAAGCCGATCAGGTCGCAGTGGATCCAAAGCAGCCGCGCGGTATCAGTCGCAAGATAAAGCGCTTTGGCAAACAACGGATCGAGAATGGAGGTGGAAGGCTGGACGCGCGCGGCGAAGCCGGACAGTTCCACGCCCGGTTGCGGAGTGATTTCAAGTTGTGCCGCCCCCAGTCTCATGATCGCACCTTGGCCAGGTCCCGACGGTGTTCGTAAACTTTCGCAAAGGCGCGGGCGATGTCGTCCATGTCCGCGCGGGCGCCCAGGAAAAGATTTTGCTCGAGCCACGCGCCTTGTTCCCCGCAAATCGTTTCGCAATTCGGACATTGTACTTTGCCGAAGTCCAGGCGCTTGCGGGCTTTGGGCAGATACGGGCCGAACGCCTTTTTGCGGAACAACGGTTGCCGATACAACGGCAACGGATAACCGCCGGAAACCGGAATGCCCTCCGCCGCCAGCGCCTTGAGGATCGCCGCGCGAGGGGCGCCAAACGCCTGCGCGTCAATCCGGAACAAAAACAAATGATAGCTGTGCCGCGTGGTGGCGGCGGTGCGTTGCTGGGGATAAAGGCCTGGAATCTGCCGCAGTTTCGCCGCGAGATATTGGCCGTTGCGATCGCGCGTGTTCGTCTGAGCTTCCAAACGGCTCAATTGCGCGTTCAGCACCGCGCCCTGAAATTCGCCCAGGCGATAGTTGGCCGACATGACGTGATGCTCATACCACACACCACCGGGCAGGCGACCGCAGTTGTGAATTGAACGACACGCTTCGGCGAGTTGATCAGCATTGGTCGTGATGATGCCGCCCTCGCCCGCAGTAAGATTCTTGGACGATTGGAAGGAGAATGAGCCGAGCTGACCCATGCTGCCGGCAGGTTGCTTTTGGTGACGCGCCCCGTGGGCATGGGCGGCGTCTTCAATCACGATCAACCTGTGTTTCCGCGCGAGCGCCATGAGCCGGGTCATATCCGCGGGTTGCCCGGCGAAGTGAACTGGTATGATGGCGCGGGTAAGCGGGGTGATCGCGGCGGCAACGGCATGGGGATCGAGGTTGAAAGTTTCCAGCTCAATGTCGGCAAAGACGGGGATCATGTTCGCCTCAACGACTGCAGTTGCCGTGGCGAGAAAGGTGTAGGGCGGCACAATGACTTCAGCGCCCGCCTCCAACCCGGCGGCCATCAAAGCAATGCGCAACGACACCGTGCCGTTGACCACTGCGATGGCGTGTCGGCAGCCGTGCATGGCGGCAAAGCGGCGCTCGAACTCGGCCACTTCGTTGCCATGCAGCTTGCCCCATTTGCCACTGCGCAACGCGCGCAACACTCGTCGCTCTTCGGGTTTGCCGAACACCGGCCAGGCGGGAAACGGACGTGGGCGGATCTTCGGCCCGCCGAACAAGGCCAGTTTGGTTTGGGACATCGTCGGTACAGTTTTCATGATTCAGGATATCGTTGCCGCAGTTTATCGGAAATCACCTTCAAGTCTTGCCGCAAAATTTCACGCTCGGGAATGAAGCTGTCGGGAAACACCTTTTGCATCCGCGCCGCCAACTGATTCAAGTAATCCACGTAAGCGCGTGCGGCCAGGCGTGAATTCTGCAGCGCCAGAATTTCCTCAAACTGATGGCGTACGGCGTTGAAACTTGTGCCGCGCGCCGGCGGCGACCAGATCAACATGCCCGCATAAGCTTCCACCAATTCGCGCAACACGGCGCGCTGTTCCGCCTGTGCCGCCACATGCAAAATGGCCTGGCCGATCGAGCGTGACGGATCATAGGCCATGGGGTTGTAGGCGTAATCCGCGCACGTGGCCAGCGGCAGGCGATTGCCTTGATTTTGTTTGCGGAGCGGGTTGCCCATGTAGCCGTCAATCACTTCGCCCAGCTCGGGATCGCGATCCACCACCGGTCCGAGGTGCATCGTGGGGGTGTCGTCATTGACCGGGTAATTGTCCCACAAGAAAACGCGGTGACCACCAATGCGGCGAAAAGTTTCCGCGCCTTTGCGCGAGATCGGGCCGACGACGGCATCACCGGTCCAGAAGAGATAAACGTCGGGGTCAAGTTCCCGCGCCAGAATTTCCAGATATGGTTGTTGGTCCTTGCCGGTGCCGTCGCCCCAATAGAAGGTCGGACAAAAAATCATCTGCGCCCGGGGATCCTTCGCGCGCAGCCGATGGAAAATCGTGTTCACCACGCGGGCATGACCCGCGGCGTCAATGCCCTGCGTGATGTCGTCGAGTGAGATATTGAACCACCGCACGCCCAGCCCCTGCATCCAGGCGTAATGGCGATACAGCGCGTCCAAATCCGCCGTGGAATCCGCCGTGATGAAGCGTTTGCTGGTCAGGTTCGGGTTCATCGAAAAACAGAATTCGATCTGGTGCTCCTGACACGAACGCACGATTTTTTCGTAGGCCGTCTTTTTGGCCGGGGGCAATTCCTCCCACCAACGGTTCGCCTCGCCGTCGGCCCAGTTCGGGTGGTGTTCAATGTCGAACATCGAGATGTAGCAGTTCATCAGGAAATTCATTTTGAACTTTGCCAGCCACGGTATTTCTTCCAGATACTGTTCGGCGAACCAGCCCCAACCCTTGGTGCCGCGCCATTTGAAGCCCGGCGACTGACCGGGCGGTAACGGTTCTGGAAACGGTCGCAGTTCCGTCGGCAGCGGCACGGCAAACTCCTGATGCACATTCTTCCGAATGAGGTAGATGTCGGGAGCAATGGCCGCAAACGCAACTTGAAACCAGGGCGGCGCCCCCACGGGGCCGTTCTTTTCGAGCGACGCGATCGTGAGCGTATTCTCGCCGGGGACCAAGGTGTTGCCGGGAATCGGCCACTTGCGGGTCTCGAAGGTTCCGGCGGAAAACGGGTTTGGCCCCTCAAAGAGCAGGGTGTTGTTTAGGCGCACGGCAATGACGCTGGCCCCGGGAGCGTCATCATCCAATCCTCGCAAATGCACGTAGAGCGGTTCGGTGGGCGTGGCGGCAAGCTTGAATTTAACCCACATCCGCGAGCGCGCTTCGGTGGATTGCGCATAGATCGTGTTCACCGCTTCGCCATGAAACGAAGTTCCCACCAAGTCCTTCGCACCGCCTTCAAATTCCGGGCCACGAAACCAAGCCAGCGCCGAACCGGGCGGATTGGCGGCGCGAGTCAGCGGGGTCAGCCAGATGGCAACTGCGGTCAGCCCCAGGGCGACAGGATGGATCAGTTTTCGTTGCATGATGTCGTAATTGGTTGGTGGGCCGAGGTGGTGCCGGAGGCTGGTTTGGGCGTACGAAGCACACGTCGCAGCAACCAAACTCCCGCTATCACACAACTGACGGTGCTGATGGTGAATCGCCACCAATCGCCGACAAACAGCGCATTGGTCGCCAGTACCAAACCCAGTGCGGAACCGATGCCGAGCAGCGCGTCCACGAACATTGCTCCCGTGGTCGGCTCGCCGTTTGCAGGCAGAGCCACCTCGGTGCGGATCGGCGTCCAAAATCCGGGCGGACGGCAGCGCGCGTAGAAAGACTTAAGCGTCTCCTTTGATTCCGGCGGCGTCAGGAACGTCACCACCAACAGCACGACGATGCTTAAACCGAACAACAGGCCCAGACCCTGCCACAATTCCTTATGCTGAAAATCCAACCCGAACCAGACCAAAATCGAGATGGGCAAACCGAGCACCACGGCGGCCAGCTCGCCCCACACGTTGAAGCGCCACCAGAAAAAGCGAAACCACGCCAGCGGCAGCAGGAAGATCACCATGGCCGAGTTGATGAACAGAAACCAACTGACCATGTCCTCCACGAAGAGATTGGTGATCACCGCCGCAAAGAGGAACAAGGCGAGCGAAGTCAGGCGACTGATTCTCACCTGCTTCTTCTCATCCTGCACCAGGGGTTTCGGCATCAGATCGTTCACGACAAAACTGCCGCCCCAATTGATCAGCGAACTCAGCGTGCTCATGAAGGCCGCCAGTTCCGCCGCCACCAGCAAACCAATGAAACCATGTGGCAAATGAGAGCTTTTGATCAATTCGCCCCAGGCAAACGCGGGGTCCTTCAACATCGAAACGCCGGCCGGCGCCGCCCCCAGTTGTTTTTCCAGATCGCTGGTCCAGAACAGCGTCATCGCCACGATGCCCAGCCCCACCAGCGGCAGCGTGCGGAACGATAGCGCGAGAAACGCGTTGAACAACTGGCCACCAACTGCGTGGCGCTCGTCGCGCGCGGCCATGAAGCGCTGCGCGGTCATGCCTTCGCCGGCCGTCGGCGAACCAGCGAAGAACCAGCCCTGGAGAAACAGCACGAGCAAGGTCAGCCATTCCACGCCGGGCGCAGGCGGCGTTTGCGTGAGTCCGCCGGGACGGATCTCGGTGACGCGATGGATGATTTCGCTCCATCCACCGTGATGCACCAGCGCCAGCCAGAGAAACACCACGCCCCCCACCATCATGATGGCAAATTGCACCACGTCGGAGTAAACCACGCCGAGCAGGCCGCCGAACATCGTGTAGATGACGGTGATACCACCGAAGATCAGGAGAATCTGACCGGTCGTGAGCGAACTGAGTGGAGCGATGGTTTTGGCAAAGAAACCGGTGATGTAGGCAATGATCAGCACTGCAAAACCGAAGCAGCACACAAAGGCGTAAATTTTACGCGCCACCACGGCGGGTCGCCCGCCGTAACGCAGCGAGATGAGTTCCGCCGTCGTGACGATTTGCATGCGCCGCCACAGGCGCGCCCACACCACCGCCACCAGCGGCATCCAGACAATCCAACTCGCCCACCACAACCAGTTCCCCACCAGCCCGAATACGAGTACCAACATCACGAACGCGCCCGTGCCCGAGCTGTACGTGGCGGTGTTGGAAAGTGCGATGGCCCACCACGGCACGTCACGGTCGCCCGCGAAGAAACCGGTCGCGCCGCGTTGCGAGGAGCGGCGCGCAAAGAGCAGCCCCACCGCGAACACCAAAGCGCACGAGGCTGCCACCACCAGCCAGTCAAGCAAGTTCATGTTTTGGTTTTCCCCGATTGCACAAAGTCGTCGAAAGAATTGCGTCGAGCATGACCAGTCCGTTCACCTTTTGCCATCGAAAGGTTTCATCCCCGGGCGCCGTCCCCGGCTTCAAAAGGCCCAATGCACGCACCGAATTTTGCTTGAATAAGCGCTCCATGTCAGTCGGGGTATTGCCAGGGTTACAGCTCTTCCACACGGTGGGCAGGACAAATGTTGGTTCGTATTTCGCAATGGTTTTCCTGGCGATGTTATTCGCCAGCCTTAAACAAAACTGATTTGTTGCCGCTCGCAACAGTCAGCTTCAGTGATGGCATGATTCTCCACCGCATTCTTGATGCAAGATAGTGACAGAGCCAACGGCCAGTGTCTTGTGGGATTGGGCGACGAAGATTGGCAATTTAGGAAGCTCGCTTTGCCACCGGAGAATACCAGTCGTTTAGCGGCAAGAAAATTCCATTGCTTGAGCGAGTTTTTGTGCGCGCCACTCAATGGGCGCGGGGAATGGTGGACATTTGGGCCAGTTGTTCTTTCATCCAGGCAACGTCGGCCAGCAGCGTGTGTTTCGCGTCGAGGTATTGTTTGGGGAAAGCCTTGCCGAGACGCGCCGTGAGGCGTTCCATCTGTACGGCAAACCTGGTCGCCGCCGCGCGCGACCCGCCCCCCGTCAGCAGGTTCCCGAATTTGGCGCGTACGGGGTTCATGCCCGTGCCGCCACCAGCGACAATAAAGCCTGGATAAGCTTCCACCAGCTCCTTAAGAAGCGTTTGTTCGGTAATGTTGCGACCCAGACGTAAAATGGCCTGCCCGATGGAACGCGCGGGCTTGTAGGTCCACGGATTTGCCGTGTAATCGGCAGCGGTGGCCAGCGGCAACCGGTTGATTTGATTTTGGCTGCACATCGAGTTGCACAAATACCCGTCCACGATCTGACACAGTTCTGATTCGCGACCACTGAGTGGACCGAGGTGCATGGTGGGGTTGCCGTCGTTCACCGGGTAATTGTCCCATAGAAACAATCGGTGTTGCACGACGCGTTTGAAACTCTCCGCCGCCAGCCGCGTGACGCGCGGGGTCACAATCGCGTCCCCGTTCCAAAACACATAAATTTCCGGATGCAGCTCTTTGGCGACTGCGGCGAGGTAGGCCGCATGTTCCGGATTGCTGCCGTCACCCCAATAACACGCCGGACAGAACAGCAGTCGCACGCGTTCGTTTTTGACAAAGAGAGCGCGGTAAATCGAATTCACCAAAGTCGAATGCCCCATGCCCAGCGCCGCCGGCCCTTCCGAACCCCAAATGGTATCATCGAGGCAGACGGCGAACCATTCCACCCCCTCTTCCTGTGCCCAGGCATAGTGCTGAAAGAACAACTCCAAATCCTTCGCGCTGCCCAAGGTCAACGGTCGTGATGAAGCCAGTTGTGGATGGAGCGCGAAGCAAAAGGTGATGTGATGCTCGGCACAGCCCCGGATGATGCGGTGAAACTCCTGCTGCCGTTCACGTGACATGGGTCGCCACCATTCATTGCGCCACGGTTCGCCGGGACGCGAAACGTTCATCGAACGATAACAGTTCATCAGGAAGTTCATTCCCAATCCCGCCAAAATGGGGATTTCCTCCAGATATTGGTTGGGCGTCCAGGACCATCCCTTCATGCCGCGATAACGAAAACCGGAAGTGCTGATTCTGTTGGCATCCGTTTTGCCTGGTGAACATAATTTGGCCGGCAAACGCACTTGGTGTTGCTCGCGGTACGCCAACGGCGAGCACCCGTATTCCGGTTTGAACAAGTGGTGAAAATGCGACAGGTCTTCGAAGCCCGACTCAAATGCCACCGCACTCACGGAGCGATCGGTCTCGGTCAACAAACTGGCGGCGTGCTTCAGCCGCAGCCCCAGGAGATACCGCCGCCAACTCTGACCCGTGACGCGCCGAAAGAGTTCGGTAAACCGACGCCGGCTCAAGCCCACCGCTCGCGCGGCTTCGGTCATGGATTCTTGACGGGAAAACTGCGTCTTGAGTTGCAGGGCGTAGCGGGCAACTCGATCAGTGCTTTCGCAACCCGGCTCGATTTGCGGCACGATCACACCGCCTTTGCGTTGAGCGAGGCGCAACGTGCGCACAGCGATGTCCAACAGTCGGGAATGTAACATCATCTCCCAACCTTCCTGCCGGGACTCCTGTTCCAGCAACATTTCCTGAAAGATAGAGCGAACGAGCCGCGCCTGATTGACCTTGGCATGACCGAGTTCCAGCGGGGCGAGTCCGAGCGCGGTTAATTGATTACTCAAACCCCGCGCCAGCAAATTCGGTTGATAGCGAACGATCAAGGCGAGCAAATTTTCCCCCGGCATGACTTCCTGCTGCAAGATCAGCCTGGCGGGCACATGGCAAAGGGTGATCGGTTCAAGAACATAACGGCGTTGCGCACATTCCCAACGCGCGCTCCCCGACACGATCAGAAAGAAACGAGCCAACGGATCGTGCGACGTTTGCCCCAAACCCTGCACAAACCAGTTTTCACTCACCAGCAATTGATTACTGCTGGTTTCACCCGATACTGCTGGTCCAGCGTCAGAACCGGAGCCAAGTCCAGTGCGCTTGGCGTGTTCGGTCGGATCAGTGAATTGAGCAGGCATCAAAGTTAGAATTTGCCGTTGGATGAGAGCGAGTCAAACTTCAAGTGCCCCAATCCGGTTGAAAAACAGAGACGACAACGTCGTGTTCATTTGGCGAAGGAGATTTTTTCCATGTCACCGAGTGAACAAAAAGCCGTAGCGGGACTGCTGAGCCGGAACGATTCGATTGGCGTTTGGGTGGAACGGGCCACGGGCCCGTTCTGTCGGGCTACCAGCCCGATAGCCGAACGCAAAGCGTGCGAACCCAATGGGGTGCAATCTCCGTGCGCTCGGCTGGGCGGCAGGTTGCCGCCCAGAACAGCCAAGTGGGCCGTTCCACCTGGACCAACGGCGTCGTTCCGGCTCAGCAGTCCCGCTACGGCCTGGTTCCAACCTACCAACAAACTATCGCACCAACCGGTAGAAACTATTCCCACTGATAGGCAGGGTAACCTGCCAGGTATCAGCCACCTGTGTCGGCGTATTGGGCACAGCGCTCCAATTGACTTCCGTGCCAAGTTGACTGGTTTGCTGAAGTTGGAAGCCGACGGCACTGGTCGGCCAACTCAGCACGACATTCGCGCCGGACTGCGTAATCAGCAATTGTGGCAGCAATACCGTTGGCCCGAGATGTTCAAACTGAATAGTGCCCAACGTGGGGTCGGTCAACATACAAGTGGAGAAACCGATGCCCACCAACATCACACTGTCGGCTTGCATATCGGTAATTTCACCAAACTGGGTCCAGTGATAACCGTCCGCACTGTGGTAGGCGATGAAGGTGTTACCCACTCGTTGCATGCGAACCCAGACATCAGGGAAGCTCGGATTCTGGGCCGCAAGTCCATACGCCGTGGCCGCGCCCGGAGTAGAGCGTCCGGTCCAGACGTACGAACCTTGCGCCGGCGAGTAGGAACCCACCATGAGATTCGGGCTGTCTCCATCCGTGCTGACTCGAGCCATCAAACCGCCGCGACTCCAATCGGCGCCGCCGGTGATGTTCACAATTTGCGCAGCGATGTCGAAGTCATTGGTTCTGGTTTGATAGACGAACACACAACTGTCCACCGTGCCCCAGATGTCGCCAAACTGGGATTGCAGTGTGAAGCCATTGGGAGTGCTGCCGACAACACTTGAGGTTGTGGGGAAAGCTCCCTGAATGTCCGCCATGGTCCAGCCGAGATTGTAGATCGTGCCGGTAACGGTTTGGGTGACGGGGTTGCCCGCCAGGTCCGTGACGCCTGTAGCGGTGACTTGAAACTGCGGCGCGACCAGCCCATCCACCGCAAGGGTCACCGTGCGCCCATCGGGTTGCAGGGTTGCATCATAAACGAAATGTCCGCCATCCAACGTGTAGCGCGAGGGATCAGCGGCGGTGCCTTCGTCCAACCGTTCGTCAAACACCACGAACACCGTGTAGGGATCGAGCGCCGAAGCCGAAGCGGTGACCGCAACCGGACCCGCGGTATCGGGAGTGACGGTCAGGATCACAGTGTCACTGGCGAGCGGAGCAATGTTCGGCCCCGCTGAAACCACGCAACGCACTTGCGCGCCGGAAAGCGAGCTTGGCACGGTCGCCAAGCTCAACGTCGGGGCGGTCGCACCCGCCACGTTGACGCCGTTGGTGAGCCATTGATAACGGAGCGCGCTGGAATCACCCCCCTGAAGCGTTGCCGACACGTAAAACGAAGTCGAACGATTTTCCAGCACGGTGGTGTTGGTCGGTTGCGTGGTGATGACGACTGTGCCTTCCGTCGCCACGAAGTTCCGAAAGCCGCTATAAGTGAAAAGGGCTGGCGGTCCGCTGGGCGGTCCTGCGACGGAAATCTGACTGGAGGCCATGCCGACCAGGAGCGTATCTGCAAACGGCACGGCCGGAGTGATACCGCCACCGTCCAGCGAACTCCAATCGAGACTGTTCGAACTGTAGTAGGTGCGGAAGGTGTTGCCCGCGCGAGTAATCCGCAACCAGGCATTGGGATAAGGGGACGTGCGGGGGATCAGTCCGGCGCCCGGATAACCAGGAATCGTCGTGACGCCATCGGTTTCGGTTCGCGCGGTCACCACCCAATTGTCAGCGTTCACGTAGGTCAGGGCCGCGATGTTGCGACTGCCAAAATAAGTATCTTCGCGCACCATCAATCCCCCGCGGGTATTGGGATTGAACGCGCCGCCGATATGTTCCACCCGCACCCGCAAATCGAAGTCGCCTGTCAGATTGGTGTAGAGATAACCCATGCCGTCGACCCCGCCCCAGACGTCCGCGCCGGTCGCCGCCACGACGGTTTGGGTGGTGTTGGTGGTGTAAACATAACCCGGAACGGAAATGGTTCCGAACTCCGTATAGACGAGACCGGAGTTGTTAGTGCCGGTGAGCGAGCCGCTGGCGGTGTTGCCGAAAATATCGCTGACGTTGGCAAAATTCACCGTGTAAGTCGGAGCGGTCAAACCCGAGACGCCGAGAACCACCAGGCGATCCTGGATCAAGGCAGCGGTGTCCACCGTGGCACCAGCGTTCAGGCTGTAGAGCGCAGGGTTGGCAGCAGTGGCAGGATCAAGCGTGGAATCAAAAACCAAGGTGACGTAGTTGTCGGCCGGGGCGAAGGTTCCAAGCAAGACGGGAGGGGTTGTATCCTCAATCACCGTCAGTTGGGCTACCCCGCTGGTTGCGACATTCGTCAGGAAAATCCCGGCGGCTGTGATCCGGACGCTGAATTGGGCATTGTTGTCATCGGGGTAACTGGTCGCCGGGGTGATGTAGGTGGCGTCGGTGGCTCCGGGGATTTCGAGGCCGTTGCGAAGCCACTGATATTCGACGACGCCCACGGGAGCATTGGTGACCGAAACGCCGACGGTAAACGTGGCGGCGTTGCCTTCCAGCATGGTGGTATTCGTAGGTTGCTGGCTGATGCCAAAAGTCACGTTGGTGTAATGGTTGCGAAGGAACGCCGCCGGATCGAGAATGCGATCCGAAAGCCGCATTTCATCCAGGCTGCCGTTGTAAAAGAAAAGCGAGCCGTTGCGGGCGCCGATATTGAAGAGGTCGTTGATGCCCGGGGCGGAAACACCCTGCGCCTGGGTGACGGACGTCAGATGATTGCCGTCCACGTACAGGTTAAACACCACCACGTCACCGCGATTATCCATCGTGACCGCGTAGTGATGCCAGTTGCCGTCGCGCACAGGCGCACTCCCGAAAGCGTAGTTGAATCCGGTTGAGAAGTGAGTCAGGCGAAAATTGGCCCCGCCTTCGTTAAAATCGCAATAAAAGGCGCCGGGAACTCCAGCAATGTCCGGCCCGTGTTCACAAATCATGCCCAAAGCCGTCTGGGTGCTTTTGGCAAAGAACTCGAGGGTCAGGGTGCGCGTGTTAGAGAGATCCAAAGCTGCGGTGGTTTGCGCAAAAGCAGCCCCATTGAACACCGCCGAACTCGAACCGGGGGCGCCGGCTGCGACATCGGCGGCCGTGGTAATGCCGTTAAGAGTAAGGGCATGGTTGTAGCCGGAAGCATCCGCGCCAGGATCGCCGGACTCAAATTGCCAGTAGGCCAGATTGTCTCCCCGGACGCCCCAAGCGACCAGGCATAGCAAGGCAGCCAGCACGTGAGCGAGCCGTTCGCGGCACGCGTCGAAGCGGTGGAGGAACGCAGTTCTTTTTTTCATAGGTGGATTCGGTTGTAACGGTCTTTTGATTGAACATTGAGCATCATGACAAAAAGCGGAAACCATCGTCTTGGCGTTTAAGGCGGAATGTTCTGTTCACTTGGGCGGTGGTCACCACCAGAGATAGGTCGGGTCCGGCGGCGGACTGCTGACCCAGCCCACGATGGCATTGGGAAATTGGAAGAAAACCACGTGCCCATCCGCAAAGAGCATGTTCTGTCGTCGTTGCCCTTTGTAATTGTGCCACCAAGCGCTTGGATCGTTCATATTGTAAGCGTTGTTTTCCCATTCCCAATCCCCCTGAATGATCTTGTTCACCGGGCTGCGAGCCACAGTGGATTGCCGAATGGGGGTGGCCCCGTTTGCCCAACTCGGCAGAGTGTCAGCGGTGACATGCGCGGTACGCCATGAATCCGCGTTGTGCTGGGTCACATAACTGTTGCCGTATTCAATATAACAATTCTTCGCACCATAATTGGCGTCACCGCGATCCGAGGGGCAACGCCAGGTTTCGCGGGCGGAAACGTAGAGGTTCAACGGTCGGTTGGTGTAGTCGTTATCTATACCAAAATATGGCACGAGCCAGCTCGTAGTCGGTGTTGGCGCCCCACGCTGACCGCCCGCACCGCCCCAACCACGGATCCGGGGATAACTATCATTGTTGTCCTGCACATACATGATCCAGCCCAGACCAATCTGGCGTTGGTTGTTGGTGCATTGCGCGCGTTTGGCTTTTTCTTTGGCGCGGCCCAGAACCGGCAGAAGCATGGCCGCCAAAATCGCAATGATCGCAATCACCACCAGTAGTTCGATCAACGTGAATGCTCCGGCAGATCGCTTCCCAGCCGGTAAGGCAAACGAACGTGCGCTTCGGACTGAATGAAGGGCGTTCCGATCAGCGCGACGGTTTGCCAAAGGAATGAAGATTTTGCAGGTTGTGTTCATGATCCGCGTCGGTTAATCGGCTTCTGGACGGACGAGCTTAAAAAAGAGTGTATTTGATGTTGCCGTCACCAGCGCGCGCATATCGGCACCGAACAAAAGCGGAATCGCGTCCGAAAGCCGCCAGTTCTGGTTGGTGACCAGCCCGGTGGATTCAAACAGCGCGAAGCCCGAACCGGCATTGGTTGGCCATGAAATCGCTACGGTGGCTGCGTCAACCGCCTGAATGGACAACCGCGGTCCTACCGGTTGATAGGCGCCGAAATCACTGAATAGGAAGCGCACGGGCGCATCACCGCCACCGGCATCCTCGATGGCGCTGGCGGCCATGCCGACGAGTAATGATGCGGGCAGTTCCAGATGGTTCGACGCAATCAAGCTCCAATCCGGATGTGTGCCACCGAGCAGATTACAATAACTCAGGAAGGTTGAGCCTTTTCGTTTCAGTCGCACCCAGGCGTTGGTGGGAAAAACGGAACTTCGCGACGACAAAACCGCAAGCGTGGACGCCTCCGGCTCCGCCCGCCAACTGGTCATCCAGTTCGGGGTGCCGGCGGGGTACGTTCCGACCATGACATTGCGCGCACCGACGGCGAGCGACTCACGCGCCATCAGCCCACCCCGCGTCCACTCGTTCTTGAACCCAACGTCCCGGATGCGCAGCACCCGATCAAAGTCGCCCGTGATTTCTTGATAGACAAAGCTCAACGAATCGTTCGTGCCAAAAATATCACTGCCCCGCGAGTAGGTGAGCCATTGATCTGATGGCCACATGGCGTTCGCCTGTCCGGATTCATTCGTAATTCCGATGTTGGCCGCAACAAATGATGCGATCGGACCGGAGACGGAAAGCGTTCTCGCGACGCCTTGCGCGTCTTTGATGCCAGTGGCGGTCAGCGCAAAGAAATCGGGCCGCGCCAAACCCGTCGTGCGCAGCACTAAAACATTGGTATCGGGTGCGGGCAACAACTGCCCGCTCAACACCGCCCCGCCCACGAGCCGATAGTTGGCGGGGTTCGTGGCGGAACTGCGTTCCACACCGTTGGTGAATACCAGTGTGAGTTGTTGTCCGTCCACACTGGCCGCAGTTACCAACCGCAGTCCGCCTGCGGCTTCCGCCCAGGCGAGATCGTTGGCCACCGTTGTTCGCGCATCGCGAAATTCATCCGGGAAAGAGGCATCCAAGCCGTTGATGACCGCATTTAACCGCTCGATTAACGCTTGTCGCATCGTCATGTCCGCACTGGAAAGCGCATTGCGAACAGGATTAAATCCCGTGCCACCACCGGTGACAATGAAACCCGGATACAGCTCAACCAGCTCTTTCAACACCTCGCGCTGCGGTCCAGTTTGCGCCAAAAGCAGAATGGCTTGGCCAATGGAGCGGGCGGGATCATACGCCCACGGATTGTAAGCGTAGTCGGCACAAGTGGCACGCGGCAGCCGGTCAATTTCGTTTTGTGGACTCATCGGATTACCCATGTAGCCGTCAATAACCTGATGCAGATTCGCAGCGCGGCCACTGACCGGACCAAGGTGCAAGGTGGGGTTCAGATCATTGACCGGATAGTTGTCCCAGAGAAATAAACGGTGTTGCACCAGGTTGCGGTAACTTTGGGCGGCGGCGAACGTGATGCTCGCCCCCACCACGCCATCGCCGGTCCAAAATACATAAACGTCCGGGTGCAACTCTGTAGCAAGGGTCTGTAAATACTGGTGCGCATCGGGATCGTTGCCGCTGCCCCAATACGCTCCGGGACAGAAGATCATCTGCGCTTCGGCATCCTGCTGGCGCAAGCGAGAGAGGACCGTGTTGACGAGGAAAGCGTGTTCCAGCGCGCGTCCGGCCCAGGCCACGTCATCCACGCAAATGGCGAACCAGCGCACGCCCTGACTCTGTGCCCAGGCATAATGTTGATAGAGCGCGTCAATATCGTCCTCGTTGGTCTCAACCAGTGGCCGCGAGGAAAATAACTGCGGATTCATCGCGAAACAAAACGTGATGTCGTTGGATTGACAGCTTTGAATCACACCCGCGTACCCAGCTTTCACTGCCGGAGGCAACGACTCCCACCAATTGTTAGCCCAGCCGTTTGGCGGGCGGGATGAGAAGAGCGACAGATAACCGTTCATCAGAAAATTCATCTTTACGCTTTTAAGAAATGGAATTTCTGCGAGGTATTGCGCCGGATTCCAATTCCAACCTTTGATGCCGCGGAACGCAAATCCCGGCGCCGGCTGTCCCTCCGGCAACGGTTCGGGGAGGGGGCGCGGCTCGGAAGGAATCGTTACTTGCAACTGACCGGTCGCCGGCCACGGCGGCAGCCGATAACCGGCCGGCCCTATCGCCGCCCGCGACAACATGAACCAGGGCGGGTTGCCTGCACTGCCAACGGTCTCCACGTTGGCGATGGTTACTTGATTGCTACCGGTGTGCAACAGGCCGGTGGGGATGCGGTATTGCCCTTGAAACCATCGTGCATCCGGAAAGCCGCTCCGGCCTTCAAAGAGGATTTGCCCGTTGACCGTAATGCGGATGCGACACTGCAAAGGCGCATCGTCATCCATCGCGTCGAGCGTCAGGAACTGACTGTCCTCGGGAACGGTGGCGAGCTGAAACGTGGCTGTCATGCTGGCGGCCGAGCCGGAAGGTTGGGCATAGACATAATTGACCGGCTGCCGGCCATAAAACGCGGCGCCATAAAGTTCGTTCGCGCCGCCGTCAAAATCCGTCCCAGAAAAAGTAACCAACACTGAAACCGCTTGCCCCCTGATTTCAGAACAACCAAGTAAAAACAAAATGGATAAAAACCGGGGGGCGAACCGTGCGAACCAAGACATCCCGATCGGCGGCGAAGACTGTTTTTTTGGGGGCCGTCTCGACAAGTTCACTTTTGCCATTGCCAAGTTTGGCAGGAAGCAACGGTGCAAGGGCGTCAACGAATTATTCGCGAACCACGAAAACATAAAATCATCAAATAATATCCGACTCTTTCACCCCAAACCCACCCGCTGATTGGTGACGGCAGAGTCGGGCAGCATCTTGCTAAAAAATGTCACAAGCAGAGGCAGTCCGTCTTGGCGTTTGCGGCGGAATTTTATGGCTAACAAGGAAGCGTAGCTGAAATCAGTGCTACAACAAACCGCGTAAAGACGTTCGTCGCGAAGCCGATAGACACCCCGGGATCAAGGCTTGCGTGACCAGGTTCGGAAGAGTCGCTTGATGACGGCGTGTTTCGCCGGATTTTTGTCGGCGTATTGGTGGCAGTAAATCAGGACGCCATCCGCGCGTTCGTGACCCAACTCCATGACTTGTTCCACATACTCTGGCGTGGAATCACCCAAGCGCGAGTGTCGCGTCGCATACACGTCCACCAGGACGGGAAGGGTCGGACCAAACAGCTCCCGGATGCGTGCGACTTCGGCGGGCAAAGTGTCCCACTCGCTCAGATTGCTCCCGGCGGATTCGTGGCGATAAGGGAAAAGCAGGCCATCAAAAAACGGGCGATACCTGGAGGCGAACTCGGGCGTAAGCTGGCGGTAATAAAGACACGGCACAAACGCCAGACGCGGATTAATGGCGTGCGCCTGGGTTTGCAGTGATTGCAGATATTCGGGGGTGAAGGTTTTGGCGTTGTAAGCGAAGTCATCCACGCTCCAGGCGACCAGATTGGTTTCGCGCCGGCTCAGTTGCGCGATCTCAATGGCCCAACGTTCATAATCGAGTCGGAACGGTTCGGAAAATGTCTTGGCGTGGGGCGGCGACTCGCTGGGCGGTACGAGCGTCACCCACACCTGAATGGCGTGTTCGCGGGCGCGGGGCAGAAACAATTGCAGGTCACTCCAATCATTCGAGCCGTGCCAGATGAGGAAGTTGTAAGTGCGCGCTTTTATCTCAGTCAACTCGCGCACCAAACGTTCAATATCCACGCGCCCATCACTCTGGCGCGGCTCGGCGTCATACGTGCCGAAAGTGTTGCGCACCGCCTCGCGACGCGCATGGGCATTGGTCTCGAGGTTAACTTCAGAGAATGACTCCGCAGCAATGCCGACAATCGGGAACAGCATTGCCAACCGGAGCGCCGTGAGGCCGCGTTGGTGGAAAAATCGAATCATGCAATTACCCGCGCATGGTTTCGTGCTTTAAGCGGCAGGGCAACCATGAATTTTCCCGCATTTCTCCCACGCCAACTGCACCGGCACGAGGGGAATTTCCTTTTATGCTTTGGCGAGCAGCGAGACACAGGCGCGGCCAACGAGGTACAGTTAAGACGTCTTTGCGGTTGTCGGACCGATGCGGGTGAGCTAGCGTAAATCTGAAGGTTGCCGGATGCCAAACGGAGGTGAGGCAGAATAAATTGGTTTATGCGAGATTGTAACATTCACTCTGGGTTGGGCGCGACTTCGCCGCCACGGGTTTCCCGACGTGCTTTTACTTTGATCGAGTTGCTGGTGGTGATTGCGATCATCGCCATTCTGGCCGGCATGTTGTTACCAACCTTGGCCAAGGCCAAAGACAAGGGTCGCTCGACCTTCTGCACCAATAACGAACGGCAAATGATGCTGGCGGCGCTGATGTACGAGGAAGATTACAAGGTGCTGCCGCTCGGTTATACCGGGATGAATTCGACGTACCCTTATGAGATGATTTGGTATCGGGTGCTGCCCGCTTATCTGGGCCGGAGAGTGACGACGTCGGTGACGCAGACCAACCGGATTTTCCTTTGTCCATCCAGTCTGAGCGGTGGCTATTGGGGTTGGCTTTGTTACGCGCAGAGTTATCAAATCAACAACGTCCGGTTGGATATGGCGTCGCACAAAATCCAACAACCGTCCGCCACCATCATGTATGGCGAAACTCAAGGTTACGACGCCCTGCTATATCCGGACGTCAGCACCATTGCCAACGTGTGCTACCGGCACAGCGGCGGGAATGATCGCAGCGCGCTTTTCGATATGTACACCGGCACTAAATCCACCAACCGCAAAATGGGCCGGGCCAATGGAGTCTTTGCGGACGGTCACGTAGAGTCGTTGAAAAGCGCGCCCACCAATATCTTCGACGTAATCAAGGTGCCCTGAACCACTATTCCCGACAAGCAACGCATGACTTATTATCTTCTCCTGGCAGCGGCTTTGGTGGTGGGTGGAATTGGTTTCTTCGTGCGCCGTCGCGCGGCTGGTCTGGGACAGGGATTGATCATTCTGAGCTGCCTCGGACTGATCGGCGTGCTGGTCTGGCAGGTGCGCAGCACGATGTTTTCCGACGACGCCAAACCACCTAATCGCGCACTGGCTGTGGTCAGCTTTTCTCTGGCCAATCAGGTACAGGGCGTCATTGCGGGTCAATCGGGAACGATCGTCATGGTTCTGCCACCCGCCGGAGCGTTGGATGCGGAAACGGCTGAATCCTACGCGAACGCGCTGCGTGCCCCGCTGCTTCGCGGCCATCCCGAGTGGGAATTGCAAATTGCCAATCTGGATGCGCCAGTCAAAGCGGCGCGCGCCGGTAAGATTCCCCTGCCCGCGTATCAACAACTCGTCGGGCAACATCCCACCGCCCTCGCGTTCGTCGGCTTTGCCCCCGTGCCCGAGGAGATGGAGACCTTGTTTCGCACCGATACAAAAACGTCCGCGCCGTGGTTTCTTTACGATCCGCAAGGCGGCACCAACTGGCTGACCGCGCTCAAACAAAAACAGGTTCGCTCGGTGATTGTGCCGCGGCCGGATGTGACCCCACAGGCAGCAAGCGGTGTCGCGGGCATGCCCGGTGAAATTTTCGATCGGCTCTATCTGCTGGTCACGCCGGAAAATGCGGACCGCCTGACTTCGCAATTGGGCGGGCCAACCTCACGGTGATTTTGCTTGTTCCCTCGGGTGGTTCATTCATAAACGCCATCAGTCCATGCCAAACCACACGACGTCGTTGGGATTGGTACGGGAAAAATCAACAGAACTCAAAAGAAGCCATGAAAAAATTCAGCCTTGCTCCATCCACGCGTGTGCGTTGGATTTTATCTGCAGCCGCAGGATGCTGCCTGTTGCCTGCAGCGTCAGCGATTCCAATCGGCAGGTGACGGCTCAAAAATGCAGATTGATTCAGGCAGGCTTCCCGCCGGATTGGACCCGAATCACGCAACTTAATAAGTGATCCGATTAACCCGATCGCGATCTCAATGCGTCGAAATAATCCCACAAACAGTAGAAATTAGATTGACTTTTCGTCCGATCTACGCTGTAATCAGCGTGTTTCCTGAGTTGTGCGTCCCATTACTGTTGGCGGAATGTCCCGGGCTGTTGTGAAAGATAACGCGCTTAAATTGAAGTTCAGGACTGAGCCTTCGTGGCCAGCCAAGGCCCGGTTTACTTTCACGACCCAGACCATAATACGATCCAACTACTCAGCCCCCTCCGCCGCGCTTCCTGACATCGCTCTGCTGCGATCCCTCCACTTTTACACTCAGCTTGAAACCCAAGCTCAAAACCAAACGGAGACCAGCAATGAAAACGCGGGGATACAGAATTGAAGATGAAAGATGGAAATTAACGCGGGAAACGACACAAGGCGAAACGAGCTTTCCGGCGCGCGCTGTGAGACACCGACGGCGCCGTGATGAAGCACAAAGCGCTTTGGAGCGTCTGTCTGCCGAGCCCAGACCAACACCGCCAGGCAACGACTTGAATCTACCTGCTGGGCGGATGATGGTCCAACCTTCTCCCTTACCCGCAGCGGCACGCAGAAGATTTCGCGCCCGGTCTCCGTGGCTTGGCGTCGCAGCGATAATCTCATTGCTCAGTCTCGGCATGTTGTTCGCGGAAAACTACTCGATTGGTTGGTGGACGATTGATGGCGGAGCCGGCATGAGCACCGGTGGCGTCTATGCCGGCATCGGCACCATCGGTCAGCCGGATGCCGGCAGCACGGCCATGACCGGCGGGGCGTTCTCCGTGACGGGTGGTTTCTGGGCGTTGGCCGCAGTGCAAACGTCCGGCGCGCCGTTGCTTTCCATTGCGCGCACGGCTACGAACACCGTCGCGATCCGGTGGCCCTCACCTTCAACGGGTTGGGTGTTGCAACAGAACACCAACAGCGTCGCCAGTGTGAACTGGAGCAACGTCATTACGACCCCGCTGGATGACGGCACAAACAAAACAGTCCTCGTCAGTCCGCCCACGGGCAATCGCTTCTATCGGCTATTCAAACCCTGAACGGACTTGCCCCACCTCGAACAAATCAAAAGCTCAACAACACGCACCTGATCCCAAAACCATGAAAACCAAATCTATTATTACCACGTTTAGCCTCACGATGGGTTTAAGCTTTGGCCTTCTGCCTGCCACCATATTTGCCCAAGGCACGGCGTTCACGTATCAAGGAAAGCTCAATACCGGCGAAACTCCAGCGAACGGCAATTACGATTTACGATTTACGATTTACGATTCCAGCGGTGGCGTGGGTGTCGTTGCGGGGCCACTGACCAATTCTCCAGTCGTCGTGAGCAATGGTCTGTTCACCGTCATGCTCGATCCGGGGGCCGGCGTGTTCACTGGCCCAGCACGCTGGCTGGAAATCGCCGTGCGTACCAATGGCGGCGGCGCGTTCACCACCTTGACGCCGCGACAGGCCATCACGCCCACGCCCTACGCCATTTTCGCCGGACAGGTGAGTGGCAGCGGCATTGTCGGTCCCCTCCCGCCTTCATCACTTTTGGGCAGCTACCCGGGCACTGTGCAATTCACTGATCCGGGTAATCAATTCCTCGGTAGCTTTCAAGGGGATGGTTCGGGCTTGACGGGGGTGGATGCGTGGGCTTTGAACGGGATGACCGCGAACCAGTTTTGGCAGGTCGGGGGCAATCTTGCCATTGCGCCAGGGATCAACTACCTTGGCACTGCCGATCCCAACCCTTTGGAACTACGTGTAAATAATGAACGCGCGCTACTGATTGAACCCAGTACGCCTCCCGGTAACACGCCAAATCTAATTGGCGGACACCAGACAAACAACATCAGCCCAGGCGTCACCGGCGCAACGATCGGCGGCGGTGGAGAAACCATCTCTCCCAACCAAGTGACAGGCGACTTCGGTACCATCAGCGGAGGGGCAGGCAACCGGGCAGGGATTGAAACCGCCATCGGGGGAGGTAGAAACAATAACGCTCTGGGTGACGGTGCAGCCATCGGGGGTGGCTTTGGCCATTTTGCGGTTGGCCGACGGGCAACCATCGGTGGCGGTGAAGCCAATATTGCTCAGGGCAACCACTCAACGGCTGGTGGTGGTGAGTTCAATGGTGTGGCTGGTGAATTCGGCACCGTCTCGGGTGGCGGCTACAATCAGGCTCAAGGTTACGCCGCCGTGGTCGCGGGTGGTGGCGGCATAGACCAGGCCGCCGGAGATGTTTATGGCAATCAGGCACTGGGTAATTGGAGCGTGGTTAGTGGCGGGCGGCTGAATCTGGCCTCCAACACGTTTGCCACGGCGTCAGGCGGCGGTTACAACCATGCGGGCGGTTACGCCGCCGTGGTTGCGGGCGGCGGCGGAGCTGACCCTAACTACGGAACCCTGCTCACCAATCGCGCTTCCGGCGACTGGAGCGTAATCAGCGGCGGACGCGAAAACTCCGCTGGTGGAGAGTCCGCCACCGTGGGCGGTGGCGAAAGGAACCAAGCATTCGGCAAACAGGCGACCGTCAGCGGCGGCGTGGGCAACGAATCACGCGGCGAGTTTGACACTGTTGGCGGTGGCGCGTTCAACACCGCGGACTTCCCCGCTGCCACCGTCAGCGGCGGCCAGGAGAACGCCGCGTTAAACCAGCACGCCACCGTGGGCGGCGGCGTCGGCAATTACGTCCACGGAGAAGCGGCAACCATCGGCGGGGGCGCCAATAACCTGAACGACGGTGCTTATGCGACCGTGCCGGGTGGACGAGAGGCGAAGCCGACTCAATACGGACAATTGGCACATGCGGCCGGTATGTTTATGAATCCCGGCGATGCGCAACACTCAATCTTCGTCCTGCGGGCGGTGACCGATTTTAACAATCCCGCGACGAAAATGGCTCTGGACGGTAACAACATGGCTCTTGTAATCGAACCCAACCACACGTTGACCTTCGACATCCTGCTGGTGGCCCGAGCCGCCCCAAATGTTCTGCCCGGCAACGACTCACTTGGGTTGCGCTTCGAAGGCGTGGTCAAGGATGTGAATGGCACGGCGACGTTTGTGGGCAGTCCGACCCTCACTACGTTGGGCGCAGACCCCGTGCCTTGGTCCGCGCTCCTCGTTCCGACGGGCAACACGCTGATCATCCATGTGAGCGGGAATACAAGCAGCGCGGGTTTTTCTACAACCGTCCGCTGGGTGGCCCGGGTGGATGCCGCGCAGACGAGCTGGTGACGCTTGCTTGATTAAGACGGTATCGCCAACGCCATTTCATGCGGCTCTGGAATTGGTCGCCTTTGGCGACCCGCGAGGCCGTTGGTTGAGGCAAGCATTGTGAACGGCGGGCAGAAACATCTTGAATTCCAATCGTCACCGGCCCAGAGTCGGACGGTAAACCGATAACGACGAAAGGCAACTTATGAAAATAAACACCAAGACTCTGCTTGCTTTGAGTAGCTCCCTGCTGGTTTTGACCGCCAGCGGTCAGACTGTCATCGAGGACTTTGAATACGCCAGCGATGACGATTTGTATGCGAACTGGTTCGCCGAGAGCGGTTATGTGCTGCTCTCGGATAATGTGGCGACAGGCTCCACCGGCACCAAGTCCCTGGAGATTTATCGCTATTTCGGTGAGAGCGAATGGGACACGCAGATTATTAATGGGCCGATGCTGGAAACGCCGCTGGCGATTAGTACGAATCAATACATTTCACTCCGGATCGCCGGAGACCCGGCATTTGCGAACGGCACCTTCACGCAATTTTATCTGTATGCCTACGATTCGCAGGGCAACTTCGGCCGCTGGGGCATGCCCATTCCCACCAGCACCAGTTGGCAGGTGGTTAATCAGCTCGCCAATAACATTGAGCTGCCCTGGGACTCCACGGGTGTGCCCGATCTGAATGACATCGTCAAATTCAGGCTCTTCATCTATGGCCAGGGTTCTCCGGCCGGCGCGCCTTACGAGGCAACGCTTCGCGTGGATGACATCACCGTGCGGAATGACGAGCTGATTGATTTTCCGCCGCCCGCGCCCATGCGAGGGTTGATTGATGATTTCGAGAGTTATGTAAATGACAACGACTTGAACGCATTCTATTCCATCGTTAACAGTCCGGTGGCGACGGCGACCAGCGCCTCCTTGACCAGCCCCGCACCGCAAGGCAACCAGGCACTCAAACTGGCGATAGACTTCGCGTCAGGCCGTTATCCATGGGGTGCCGTAATGTCGCCTGAAGTCGCCCCGTTTTCGTTGCCCGAGAATGCGGTCGTGCAATTCTGGGTGAAGGGGGATCCCACCATGGAGCCTGTGCTGGATGGCGGCACGGTGTTTTACATTTCGTTCTACGATAGTGTGGGGGCCGCCATTCATTATACGGCAACCCCGCTGGTCGTCACTCCCGACTGGCAATTGGTGCGAGTCCCGGCAGCGGCCTTCTGGAAACTATCCACCGTGGACAAGGGCAACTTGATGCGCTGGCGGATTTTGGTGGAGGGTTGGGATGGCACGGACGAAAGTCCGGGACGATCCGGCACGTTCTATGTGGATGACCTGCGCATCACGCTCCCGCCCAAATTGGCAATCACCGCGACTGCTGAAAACCTGAGTCTGGAAATGAGCAATTTGATTCCGGGCACGGCTTATACGCTGCGGCAGACCTCGGATTTCAGCATGTGGACGACCTCAACCTTCACCGCCACCGGGGAAACTGAGACCCATTCGATTCCTCCCGGCGAACGGGCGTTTTATCAGCTCTACTATACACCCTGAACAAAAGGCGCGTGGCTTCAATGGAGCGACCGTAGTGGTCGCAACGCTCTGAGGCGCTCGCCGCGAGGTGAGCGCCTCATGGTTTTTGCTGCAACCAAACGCGCAACCGGTAGTACGCCGCCGCCGCTTGATCTGGCATGACATAGTTCACGATGTGAACGCCGGGAGCTGCCGGGAGCGCATCGAACCCGGTCACTGGCGTCCAAGCCGCTGCGAACTGAAGCGTCGGCGTGGTTTCCAAACTGTAGTAGCGCGCGGCATTTTGATAGCCGACCTCGTCCACGCCCCGGGAAACGAAGGAAAGCGTGAGCTGCTGATTTTCCCAAGCGACGCTCAATTCCAGAACATCGAGCGCGTTCGTGGGCGAGGTGCCGGCCACGTATTCCGCATAATCACTGCGGCCGTCGCCATTGAAATCGGTGAACCGCCCCGCGGTCGTGCGATTACCAAACCATTTCAACTCCCAACTATCTGGTAGTTCATCATGGTCCCCATCCGGCTCGTCGGGAGCGGTGGCCCCGGCGCCCAGGGCGGGCAACAGATTCGCCGCGCTCTCTGGACTCAGTTCAAAGATGACAAATCCGTCCGTATGCGCGGCGCGGGCGGCTTGCAATTGCGCCAGTGCGGTGTCCACCGGAATCTGCCACGCGCCAATGCCGGGATAAACCGGTATTCGCCCGCCAACCCAATCAAGCTGGCGCAACACCGTATTCGCAAACGCGGCTTCCGTGGTGAGATAATCCATAGGGCAAACAAAATCCAAAATGCCGTTCGTGACCCAGAGCCGCCAATCCTGTCCCACCCCGTCGTAAGCGCTAGGCGCATCGGGCCAAACTGCCGCCGAAACTTGCACCTGCGGTTTCAAAGCTTTGACCTGCTGATAAACCACTTCGACCAGATGCGTGATCTGCGCGCGACGCCAATTGAGAAAAGCTGTGCGCAGCGTCCCGGGCGTCAGCACATCCGTCGGCCAGTTGGCGACGGTAAGTCCGGTTTGCGCCTGAAAGCGTGCGCCGCAGCCATTGCAGTAACAATGGTCTCCATCTGGATACCGGATGTAATCGAAGTGAATGCCGTCCACGTCGTAGTTGCGCACCACCTCGAGCAGTGAATTGGTTTCCAGTGCGAAGTTATCGGGATGCGAGGGGCAGAGCCAATCCGCCGGCTCTCCGGAGCTGGATACCTGGGTGCGTTGCGCCACGCGCATTGAGTTGATGAACGCCGCTGGCGCGCCCAGCAGATTCCAGCAAACCTTCCAGACATGCACCTGCAAGCCGCGCGCGTGCGCCGCGTTGACGCACGCCGTGATCTGATCACCGTATTGATCGAACTCGGCCGAGTGCGGCAGATAGGCGCTGTCGTAATGCGCCAGCCCGCCCCAAAGCATGTTGGGAATGATGGCGTTGAATTGGTTGGTCGCCAGCGCCTCGATTGCCGCTGGCCAATTGCCCGGATACGGGCCGGTGGCGTGATGTTCCCAGAACGCACGGACTTCGGGATAAGCGGGCCGCAGACTCAAAATATACGCCCGCCGCAAATGCGTCCGCGCGGCGTGAGCCGCCGCGATCGCCTGCGCATAATGCCCCACCGCCTGCTCGGCGAGCGCCAGACTGCGGTTCGTGGTGGCCGCCTGCAGTTCATCTTCCACAAACGGCGCGCGCAGTGTGGGCGCGGCTTGGTGGTGAAGGTCCGATAGAGCCTCGTCATAGCTCTGGTACGGTCCAATTTGTCCGATTTGATTAATCGCCCCGGCAGCGGCTGCGGACCAGGCATCGGGCAACAGCGATCCCACCAGGCACAACAACGCGTACGATTTTTCATCAGCATCATCGCCCAACAAAATGTGCGACATGAAAAAGCCGCGGTCGCTCGCCAACCACGCGGCCTTTCCGGTGCTTTGCCCCTGACTGTTTTCCCACATGGCAGTAATCCGCGCCTGCGGTCCGTTGGGCGCGGCGCCGGTGATGTTCCAGGACGCTTGCTGAACGCGCGGGGGCAGATTTGGAATGTTGGAATCAACAAAATGCCAGGTGGCAAAATCGCCTTGAGTCCACCCCGTCACACTGACGCGCAACAAACTCGCCAGCCGGCTGGGTAACAGGTAATACACCATCAACTTTCCGCCCGCCGCCGCGAATGTTTCGTAGTTTACCATCTCGGTCTCAGAAACCGTTTCGTTGTAAGGCAGGATGACCAATTGGCTTTGCTGCAACAATCCGGCCTCGACCTCCGCACGGGTAATCACGCCGCAATCAATGTCGTATTCGCCCAACCAGGCCAGATGCCGGTCAATGGTTTGCTGCACCACCTCGGGATTGGAACTGGTCGGGTCACGCACCAACAACACCGCCGGGGTCACCGCGCGCAATTCGCGAAACGCCAGGAAAGTGTTTTCAGCGCCGGCTTTCCAGGGAGAGAGCCGGATTTGATCAATCTGCTCCCAACCGACGGGCGCGCCTTCCACGATGAAATTGTCGCGACCAAAGCGCAAAGTTTGCCAGCCAGTTTTGGTCAATGACGCGGAAGCGCCATACCAACCGCCACCTGAACGAAAGTACAACGTGAACGCGGAAACGGCGCCGGGATCAGGCGCGTACACCTCCAATTCAAAGGCCACATAGGTTGAAAGATTCAGCGCGACACTCCGGTCCCAATAGCAGCGGCTTTCGCGCGTGGCAAAATCACAATTGGCCACCATCACCCGCTCCACACCCCATGCGCCCTGATCCAACATGTTCACGGCTGGACCGTTGCTGCCACTCCACGCCGCCTGTGCCGCTGGAGTGGTGGGGTAGTCAAAGCCATCGAGAACCAGCGTGGCGGCCTGACTTCGTGACGGCGCGAGCCACATCCCGAACGCAACAATGAAACTCAGGAGCAGTTGAAATGTTTGCCGCCGGGCGCAAGCAAACCAGTTTGTTACGGTGGAAACGGTCATTATCAAGGCGTAGTTAAGCACTGGAGGTTGACCGAGACAAACAATATGTCCCCGGGTGAAGCCTCCGATTCCGCGCGCGAAATGATTTGAGCCTCGATAACTATCGGCAAGATTTATCCAAACGAGACTTGCCACGCTGCCACTGAGTTCTAAAATCCGCCGCATATCTTTGCGGATATTAATCAACGCACCAATCCATGAATCCATTCCTCGGCGTCTTTTTTCACTGGCTCGGCGGTCTTGCCTCCGGGAGTTTTTACGTCCCCTACAAGGCGGTAAGAAAGTGGTCCTGGGAAACCTACTGGTTGGTGGGAGGATTTTTCTCCTGGATCATCTGTCCGTGGCTGCTGGCATTGTTGATGACCAACGACCTGCTCGGCGTGCTCCAGCAACAGACCGGCAGCACGCTCTGGTGGACGTATTTCTTCGGCGCCATGTGGGGTCTGGGCGGATTGACCTTCGGGCTGACGATGCGCTACCTCGGCATGTCGCTCGGCATGGGAGTGGCACTCGGTTACACGGCGGCGTTCGGCACGTTGCTGCCGCCCATCTTCAAGCTGTTCACGCCCACGATCCCAGTGGCGGAAACCATCACTGAAATCGCGGCCACGACGCCTGGCAAAATCACTTTGGTCGGCGTGGGCGTCTGTCTCGTGGGTATCGCCGTGGCGGCGTATGCCGGGTTGACGAAGGAACGCGAGATGCCGGAAGCCGAGAAGAAAAAAACCATCGCCGAGTTCAATTTCACCAAGGGAATTCTCGTTGCCACCTTCTCCGGCATCATGAGCGCCTGCTTTGCGTTCGCGCTGACCGCCGGCACCCCGATCGGCAAAGCTTCCGTCGCCGCTGGAACCACGGTCATCTGGAGCGGCCTGCCCAAACTGGTGGTTGTATTGCTGGGCGGCTTCACCACGAACTTTGTCTGGTGCGCGTTTCTGAATCTGAAAAATCGTTCCGGCTACCAATACCTCGCGTCGCACTTGCGCGAGGCACACGCCAATCTAAGCGGCGTAACGGATGGCAGCGGCGGCGCGGGCCGTTTGAAAATTCCCCGGTTGAACAATTACTTCTTTTCCGCGTTGGCCGGCACGCTGTGGTATTTCCAATTCTTTTTCTACACGATGGGTGAAACGCAGATGGGCAAATACGGTTTCGCTTCGTGGACGCTGCACATGGCCAGCATCATCATTTTCAGCACAATGTGGGGTTGGATTCTGCGCGAATGGAACGGGGCCAGCAGCAAGGCGCACTTGCTCATCGCCACCGGCATCGTCACGCTGATTCTTTCCACCATCATCATCGGCTACGGCACGTATTTGAAAGGTAAAGCCACCGGGGAAACCAAGGAAGCCAGCGTGACGGAAACACTTCAAGCGGCGGATGCCGCGCCAGTCAACCGCGTCTTCCCGTGGCCGCCCTCCGCATCCGGTCTCCGGGTGTAGTCCAACACAACCGGCCCTGCGAGCGATGGCCTGACCAGCCACGCCCTCGCAACTTGCGCCGTGAAAACTCCGGCCTGCCACCATCGCGTTGATTGCTCACCGTTGGCGGAAATTGAAGCGATGATGAAAAGGGCGAGGTGATAAAATCGAAATCAATTCCGCTGTCGAAGCCCCCGAGGCTCAGGTGGTGGCTGGGTTAATCTCGCTCGCCGACCAGAGGGTGCGCCCTTCCATGCCGCCCGCAATGACGAGAGTTTGCCCCGTGATGTGGCCCGCAAGTTTATCTGAGGAAAGAAACACCACGGCGCTGGCGATGTCCTCGGGGCGCGCCATTTTAGGCAGCGCCAGGGTGGCGGCAACCTTGCGGACGACGGCAGCGTCCCGCAGTTTGGCGGCGTTGCGCGGCACCACCGTCCAGCCCGGACAAACGCAATTGATGCGCCCGCCACAATAATGCTTCGTGGGCGGCGCCAGGCGGGCGATTTCGTTCTTCAGCGTGCGCGTGAGGCCGTAGGTGAGCGCAGCTTTGGCCGCCGCGTAATCAGCGTGACCCGCCTCGCCAAAAACCGCCGCCGTGGAGCCGATCAACACGACGTTGCCGGTTTTTTGTCGGGCCACGATGCGGAAAAATTCCCGCGCACAAAGAAACGTCGAGGTGAGCACGCCGTCTTGAGTGTTACGCCATTGCGCGAGCGACATTTCGCACAAAGGGACCTCGCGCTGCTCCCATTGGCCGGCGTTCGCAATGAGCGTGTCCAAGCGACCAAACCGTTTCAAAGCGGTGGTGAAGAGTTTTCGGACTGCCGCTTCCCTGGTCAAATCCGCACTGACCACCAAGGATTCAATTGAGCTCGATTCTTTTTGCAGTCGGCGCGCGGCGGCCAGATTTTTGTGGCAATGCAAAATCAGCTTGGCGCCTTCACGCGCGAAGCCCTGCGCCAGCGCCCTCCCTATCCCACCGGAAGCGCCGGTAATGAGCACCACCTTGTCTCGCAGTTGCGTCTCCATGGTCGGGTTGCGGCAGCCAATGGCGCGGCGCGGGCTTCCGCCAGATCCGCGGCGGCACGACTTAATGCGAATAGGAAAAGATTCGCCGGAGCTTGCCCAACATTTCTTCGGAATAGCGTTCACCGGCGGTCAGAATCCGGCCATGCACCTGGATTTCATCCAGTGCCGCCAGCGTCATGCAAAAGTCCACGTCGTGCAACGGGCGTTCGCGCCGCAGGCGACGGATCCAACGCCGCATGTCGTTGACCTGCTCGATCTCGATTTTTTGTCCGGGGAAAAATGAAATCCCCCAGTCGTCGCGCCGCGGGTAACCGTCCGCCTCCTGTTTGTCGCCGAACCACGGATCGCCCAGCAGAATGCAGACGGAACGACCCTGATTTTCGCCGAGGCGATAAAAAACGATCCGCGCCTCGGATTCGCAAAAATGTTCGTAGGCAATTTCCAGAGATTCCTCGGGCACGGGCGCGAACCGGGTTTGGAAGCCGATGTGGATTCCCCCCGGCACGTCGGGCTTGCGTTCGAAGCAGAGATTCTCCTCAAAAATCCAAAGCAACTCGGTGGCAAACCCGCGCTCGGCGAGCAGTTTTTTCCACGCGGTCAAGGCTTCGGTCAGTTTGGGTCGGACAGCAGCGACTGAACTCATGCCGCCATTTTATGAAACGGCGAAATAAAACCAACCCACAAAATTAACTTCATGCGCCCGGAGGTGATTGCGGACTTTGCCTTGCGTCTGCGGCAATTATTTGTAGGTTTTGTGCCGCAATGACCATTCTGGAGCCGATACGTCATGAATTTTAACTTTCCGCCCGCTGCCCGCCGCCGTTGAACCGAACCTCTCCCGACCCCGCTCATGGCTGACCTGCTGCGCTTAACTTCCTTGACGAAATCCTTTGGCGCGGTGCGGGCGTTGCGGCAAGTCTCTCTGGACCTGCAGCCGGGTGAGGTTCACGCCTTGTTGGGCGAAAACGGCGCGGGTAAATCCACCCTCATCAAAATCATCACCGGCGCGCACCAACCCGATGGCGGCACCATCGAAATCAACGGCAAGCGCCTTCGTCATCTCACTCCGGCCTTGGCGCACAAGCAGGGCATCGCCTGCATCTACCAGCAACCGGCATTGTTTCCGGAACTCACGGTGATCGAGAATATCGGTTTGCGCCTCGAATCCGCGTCGGTGTGGCAGCGGGTGAACTGGGCGCGGCGACGCACCCGGGCGGGAGAATTATTACAACGCATTGGCGCGGATATTTCCCCAACCGCCGAGGTGCGCTCCCTCTCCATGCCCGAACAGCAATTGGTGGAGATCGCTTGCGCCGTCGGCACGGGCGCGCGGATCGTCATCATGGATGAACCGACGGCGTCGCTCACGCAAAAGGAGCAGCGGCTGCTCTTTGCGCTGGTCAGGGAATTGCGCGCGCAAGGGGTGGGCATTATTTACATCTCCCATCGGCTGGAAGAAATTTTCACGCTCGCGGACCGGGTGACGGTGCTGCGCGATGGAGAGAGCATCGGCACGCGTCCGGTGCGGGAACTGGATGAGGCAACGCTCATCAAACTGATGGTGGGACGCGCGGTGGCGCACATCTTTCCACCCAACGAAAGCGAACCGGGAGCCGTCCGGCTCGAATTGAAAAATCTATCCTGTGCCGCCGGCGGAGTGCATGACGTGAACCTCCGGGTGCGCGCGGGTGAAATCCTGGGTCTGGCCGGGTTGGTGGGCGCGGGGCGAACGGAACTGGCGCGCGTATTGTTTGGAATCACCCCTGCGGACTCCGGAGAAATTCACCTGGACGACAAACCCATTCGCATTACTTCACCACAGGAAGCCACAGCGCACGGCATTGCTTACGTGCCCGAAGATCGGCGCCGGCACGGCATCATTCTGGAACTACCCATCGCCCACAACATGACCATGGCCATTCATCAGCAGATTTTTCCCGGCACCTGGTTGCGGCTGGGCGCCGAGCGACGCTTCGCTCTGGATTCCATCCGGACGCTTGACATCAAAGCCGCTGGCCCCGACGCACCGGGCGGTTCGCTCTCCGGCGGCAACCAGCAAAAAGTTTCGCTGGCTCGCTGGCTCGCCACCCGGCCGAAGTTGCTTATCCTGGACGAACCCACACAAGGTGTGGATGTTGGCGCCAAAAGTGAAATCCACAAGATCATTCGTCGCCTGGCGCGTGAAGGTTTGGCAGTATTGATGATTTCCAGTGAATTACCGGAAATTCTCGGCATGAGCGATCAGATCGCGGTGATGCGCGGTGGCACCATCACCGCGTTGCTGCCGGGAAACGCTTCCGCTGATGCGGTCATGACGGCCGCCTTGGGAGCAAAGGAGAACCCATGAAACAAATTTGCCTTTATAGTCTCAAAAGTTTGCTGGCCTTGGCGCTCGGTATCGGGATGGGGCGAGGCGCCACGAATCCTGAGTTTTACCCCGTATTTGATGCGGCGCACGAGGGCTACGGTTCAATTCGAATTCCATCCATCGTTGTCGCCAAGACCGGGACGATCCTGGCTTTCGCCGAGGGACGGGCAGCCGACCGGGATCAGGCGTCCAACGATATCATCCTGAAACGCAGCGCGGACAGCGGCTTGACCTGGCAACCCGTGCAAGTGGTGGCCGACGCAGGCGCGGCTTCACTCAACAATCCCACCGCAGTGGTGAATCAGGATTCCGGGCGCGTTTTCCTGATGTACCAACTCATTCCACAACACCTCAAGGAACACGACGCAAACATTCAGGCCGGATACGTCGGCACCAACATCTTCCGTAGTTTTGTCGTCTGGTCCGATGACGCAGGCGCAACCTGGTCAAAACCCGCAGACCTCACGCACTCCACCAAACGCCCCACCGGCGCCACGACCATCGCCAGCGGCCCCGGCATTGGCATCCAATTGACGCGCGGACCGCAGCGCGGCCGGCTGATCATTCCGTTCAATGAAGGGCCGTTTTATCAGTGGAACAACTATGCGGTGTACAGCGACGACGGCGGGCAACATTGGCAGTGGGGCGAAAATGTGCCTGGCGCGTTCATAACGGATGCGCAGGGTCGGCGTCGCAGTCAGATCAATGAGGTGCAAATGGTTGAACTTAGTGACGGCTCGGTGCGCTTGAACAGCCGTCAATTCGCCGGCGCCAAAGTACGCAAAACAGCGATCAGCCGTGACGGCGGCCAGACGTGGTCGCCAGTGACGGACGTGTCGGCGCTGCGCGATCCCAGTTGCAACGCCAGTATATTGCGTTACTCGTTCGATGATGCTCAAGGCGCCGGACGCCTGCTATTCAGCGGCCCGGACAGCGATCAACGCCGCAACGGCACCCTTCATGTCAGTTATGATGACGGCGCCACCTGGCCGCGCCGACGGACCTTTGTGCCCGATGGATTTGCCTACAGCGTCTTGACCCGTCTGCCGGATGGCCAGATCGGTTGTCTGTTCGAACCCAACGATGCCAGACGCATTTTGCTGGCGCGAATTCCGTTGGCCTGGATCGAGCCTGTCAGTGTGGATCAAACGCCTTCGACTCAAACGCCGAAATCGGCACCGTCGCCATGACCAAAACAAAACTCAATTTACGCGACTGGTCGGCCGCCATCGTGCTGGGCGTTTTGCTTCTATTGCTGGCGGTGGTGGCTCCGGCGTTTTATCAGCCGCAGCCGCTGCTCTCGTTGCTGGCGCGCGAAGCGCCTTCGCTGGTGGTGGCCTGCGGCGCGGCGTTGATCATCGTCTGTCGGCAGATCGATATTTCGGTCGGCTCACAATTCGCCGTGTGCAGCGTGGCCGCAGGATTGTTGGCCACACAAGGTCTGCCGCTGCTCCTGGTCGTGCCGCTTTCAATTGTCATCGGCGCCAGCCTGGGCGCGATCAACGGCGGGCTGGTGGCGGGACTGCGATTGCCCTCCATCGTGGTCACACTGGCCACCTTGGTCACGTGGCGCGAAGGACTGCGCTGGTGGCGTCAGGGACAATTCGTGGACTTGCCTGAAGGCACGCAATGGCTGGGATTAAGCCAGGCTGCCGGCCAATGGACTCTGATCAGCGTGGCGGTGGGGTTACTGCTCGCGCTGGCCTGGGCGACCAAGCATCTGAGCCTGGGACGCTTCATTTACGCGGTGGGCAGTGACGCTGAAGCGGCGCGTCTGTCCGGCATCCGCCCGCAAATGGTCACATTCCTTGTATTTGTTCTGATGGGCGCGTTGGTGGGGCTGGCGGCGGTAATGAACCTGGTGCAATCCCCGCAAGTGGACCCGAAATCCGGCTCGAGTTTGGAGCTGAAAGTCATCGCCGCCGTTGTCGTGGGGGGCGTGGAAATCACGGGAGGCCGGGGCAAACTTTGGGGCGTACTGGCCGGGCTGCTGTTGCTGGCGTGCATCGGCCCCGCCTTGACGCATCTGCATATCGAAGCGTATTGGGAAAAAGCCATTCAAGGCGGCATCATTTTACTGGCCGTCGTTGCCGATGGCCTGCGCCATCGCCAGTAACCGTTCACCACTGAAAGCCATGAACCGATCGGAAATCAAAGCCACGCTGCTTCGCCACGAAACCGTGCTGCTGCTGGTCGTGGTGCTGGAGTGGTTTTATTTTAACTCGGTCGGGCCACGCTTCGGTTCGCTGGACAACACGTTCGATCTGCTGCGCCACTCGGTGGAAATCGGACTATTGGCGCTGGCCATGACGCCCATTATTCTGACTGGCGGAATTGACCTCTCAGTCGGCTCATTGCTCGGATTGTGCGCGGTTCTGTTTGGTAAATTCTGGCGCGACGCGGGCCTGCCCATTCCCCTGGCGGCCGCCATGACGATAATTTGTGGCGCGCTGGCCGGCGGACTGAACGCGGTGCTGATCGCGCACTGGCGGCTGCCTTCGCTGATTGTCACCCTGGGCACGTTCTCATTATTTCGCGGGCTGGCGGAAGCGCTCACCCGGGGCGCGGACACGTTCACCAACTTTCCCGCTTCATTCCTTTTCCTGGGGCAGGAACATTGGTTGGGCATTCCCACGCAAGCGCCCCTCTTCATCCTGGTAGCGGCGGGCATCTGGCTGCTGGTGCATCGCACCACGTTGGGGCGATCCTTTCGCGCCATCGGTTACGCGCCGGAAGGAGCGCGCTACGCCGGGTTACCCGTCGCGCGGCGACTGGCGTTCGTTTACGTGCTGGCGGGAATCATCGCGGCCATCGCCGCCATCATTTACACGGCGCGGCTCGGCCAGGCCAAAGCCGACGCAGGCACAGGTTATGAACTGCTGGCCATCACGGCGGTAGTCCTCGGCGGCACGAGCATTTTCGGCGGCAGCGGCACGGTGCATGGCACGCTGCTGGGCACCGCCGCGATCGCCATTTTGAACAACGGGCTGGTTCACGCCCGGCAGCCCCGCGAAGTGGCCGGAATGTTGACCGGTCTGCTGCTGATCCTCGCCCTGACCGGATCCAGTTTGCCTAAAATACTGGCGCAACGCTGGCCGCAGCGCCAAAATACCCCCGCAAAATGAACGGTTCGAATTTTAAAAAAAATCTTTCACTTTTGGCGCTGACTAGTCTGGGTTTCCTGGTGGGTTGCGGAAAAAGTTCCGACTCCGGCAACGGCTCCGCCAATGCCGGCGCCAAAAAAGTTTCCATCGCCCTGATGCCCAAATCGAAAGGGAACGCGTATTTCATTTCCTGCAAAAAGGGCGCGGATCAGGCCGCGCAAGAACTCGGCGTGGACTTGTTGTTCGATGGTCCAACTGATCCTGATCCCGCCAAGCAAAATGAAATCGTGGAGAACTGGATCACGATCGGCGTGGACGTGATCGCCGTGGCCTGTGAAAACCGCGAGGGCATTTCCACCGCTTTGCGCCGCGCCAAAAGCAAGGGCATCAAAGTGATTACGTACGACGCGGATGCGCAACCCGACGCGCGGGATTTCTTCGTCAATCAAGCCACTCCGGAAGGCATTGGTTTCACTCTGATGGATGAAGCGGCGCGTTTGTGCGGCGGCGAAGGTGAGTTCGCCATCATCACCGCCAGCCTGACCGCGGCGAACATGATCGAATGGCAGAAATACATTGAAGCGCGACGAGCTGATAAATATCCGCGCATGCAGATGATCGCGTTGCGCCCCTGCGATGATCTCAAGGATAAGGCGCAGAGCGAAGCGACCGCGCTGCTCAGCGCCAATCCGAACTTGAAATGTATCATGGCGATCTGTTCCCCGGCGGTGCCTGGCGCCGCGGAAGCCGTGAAACAAGCCGGCAAAGCGGGCCAGGTGCAGGTACTCGGCCTGGGCCTGCCCAACGAAAACCGGCGTTACGTTCACGAAGGAGTGACCGCCAGTGTGATTTTGTGGAACACTGAAAATCTCGGCTACCTCACCATCTACGCTGCCAACGCCCTGGCGCGAGGCACACTGAAACCGGGCACGCCATCCCTTCAGGCGGGCGCGTTGGGTGAATTTCCCATCGCTGGCGACAACATCCTGCTGGGCAAACCCACCATCTTTAATCGGGATAATATTGACCAATTCGATTTCTGAGTATGTGAAGGGCATCTCCTGGCTTGAGCGGCAGCCGCTTCGGCAGGCCCCATTCCAAGACATAGTTTGACGCCGACCTCTCGCTCGACAGCGGGTATTGATCCAGCATCATAAAAAGCCGCGCCCCTCATGACCCGTTGCGTTCGCTTGTCATCCCTGCGGGAGTTGACGTGGACAATTTGGCCGCATCGCCTATCCTGCGCGGCGCTATGGCAGTCGCGCAGTCGAAATCATCGCCCACGCCGCACGAGCTGGGTTACTTCATGCCGGCGGAATGGACGCCGCATCGCGCCACCTGGATCGGGTGGCCGCACAACGCCTCGGATTGGCCGGGCAAAATTGGCGCCATTCGCTGGGTTTATGGCGAAATGGTCCGCAAGATCACGCAAAGCGAGGATGCGCGCATTCTCGTGCGGCACCCGGCCGAGGCGGAACTGGCCACCCGCTATCTGAAACGCGCCCACGCGAATTTGAAACGCATCCACTTTGTGGTGCATCGGACCAATCGCGGCTGGACGCGTGACAGCGGCCCGATTCATCTCGTGCGCCAACGCGGCAAGCGCCGGGACAAGGCCATCGTGCATTTCCATTTCAACGGTTGGGCCAAATACAATAATTGGAAACTGGACACCCGAGTGCCGGAAACCGCAGCGCAAATTCTAAAACGCCCCCTCTTTGACGCGCGTTGGCAGGGACGCCCGTTCGTCATGGAAGGCGGCGGCATCGAGTTGAACGGAGCCGGCACGCTCATCACCACCGAGGAGTGTTATCAACATCCAACGATCCAGGTGCGCAATCCCGGCATGACCAAGGCGGACTATGCGGCCACGTTCAAACAATACCTGGGCGTTTCCAATGTGTTGTGGTTGAGCCGCGGGCCGGTGGGCGATGATACGCACGGACACATTGACGACGTCTGCCGGTTCACAAATCGGAAAACTTTGGTGCTAATCAAAGAGCCTAACCGGCGCGATGTGAACCATCGCGCGCTGGCGGAAAATTGGGAGCGCGTGCAAGACTTCCGGCTGGAAGACGGCTCGAAACCTGAAGTGGTGGCGTTGCCCATGCCCGCGCCACTGTGGTGCGACGGCGTGCGGCTGCCGGCCAGCTACGCCAATTTCTACATCAGCAACGCGCAGGTGATCGTGCCGACGTTCAACGATCCGAACGATCGGGTGGCTTTAGGCATTTTGGGCGAGTTGTTCCCGGACCGTCCGGTGGTCGGCATTCACGCGGTGGATTTGGTGTGGGGCTTTGGGTCGCTGCATTGTTTGACACAACAAGAACCGGCTTAAGCGCATAACCAGACGGCGCGTTCCCTTGCCATCGGGCGCTCACGCTTCTAGCTTTTGACCGTGCAGGTTTCCGAGTCCATTCGCAAAAAGCTCAGTCAAGTGCCGCACCGACCGGGCGTGTACCTGCACAAGGACCGGTTCGGTACGGTGATCTACGTCGGCAAGGCGCGCGACTTGCGCAAGCGCATCAGTCAGTATTTTCACCCGGCGCGGCGGCGGGGCTGGGACTTGAAATTCAACGCGCTGGTGGAGGCCATTCACGACTTCGACGTGCATGTGGTGCGCAGCGAACCGGAAGCGTTGCTGCTGGAAAGCAAGCTCATCAAGGAATTTCACCCGCGCTTCAACGTCAGTCTGCGCGATGATAAACGCTTTCTCCTGTTGAAGGTGAATCTCAACGATCCCATTCCCAACTTCGTGTTCACGCGGCTGAAGAAGGACGACGGGGCGCGTTACTTCGGCCCGTTCGTCAACTCGACGGCGGCGCGCAACACGCTGGCACTGGTGCGCCGCCAATTCAATCTGCGCGGCTGCCGGGCGTTCACGCCGAACGAAACGGACTACAAACATTGCCTCTACGCGCATTTGAAATACTGCACGGCCCCGTGCGTCGGCAACGTGACGCGTGAGCAATATCTCGAACAGGTCCGGGCCGCGTGCGACTTCCTCGCGGGCCAGTGCGAGGACCTAAAATCGCAACTGGAAACCGAAATGCGCCAGGCGGCGCGGGCGCAGGAGTTCGAGCGAGCGGCGGAGTTGCGGGATTTGCTGCAGGATTTGGAACGCACGACGAAGCCGGAAAAATCGTTCGCCCGCGTGCCGTATTCGCTGCCGCTGGCCGTCCACCCCGAAGCCGATTTACAAGCACTGGCCCAGGTGCTGGGGCTGCCGCAGCCGCCGCGGCGCATTGAAGGTTTCGACATTTCCAACATCAGCGGCACGTTCAAGGTGGCTTCGCTGGTCAGTTTCAAAAATGGCCGTCCAGACCGCGCCAACTATCGGCGCTTCAAAATCAAATCGGTCGTGGGACAGGACGATTTCGCGAGCATGGCGGAAGTAATTCACCGGCGCTATAAACGCCTCCTCGATGAAGCGCCTCCGCACGCGCCCGCCGAATCTCAGGTGGCCGCGGATGCCGAGGGCGGCGCGCGGATCGTTTCCGAACTGCAGCAGATGATTGATGCGACCAGCCGCCGGGTGAAACGGCAATGGCGCACCCGACCCCAGTTGCCGGCAAAACATCCGCAGCCGGAATCACCTCCAGGCGACCTGACGGAAGCCGACTCGCATCTGCCGGATTTGATTTTGGTGGATGGCGGCAAAGGACAATTGTACGCGGCCCAGAGGGAATTGGAGAAGCTCGGGTTGCAACACATTCCGCTCATCGGTTTGGCCAAGGAGTTCGAGGATATTTATCGCCCCGGCGCGAGCCAGCCGTTGCGGCTGGGACTGGATCATCCGGCGGTGAAATTGTTGCAGCGCATCCGGGATGAATCGCATCGGGTGGCCAATTCCTACAACGCGCAACTACGGCTCAAAAAAATTTCCGAAAGCATTCTTGATGAATTTCCCGGCATCGGCGAGCAACGCAAAGCCGCGTTACTGAAAAAGTTTGGTTCGGTGCAGCGACTCAAAATCGCTACAACGGAACAGATCGCCGCCGTGCCTGGCTTTGGCGGTAAAGCGGCGGCGGAATTAAAAGCGTTTCTCGCCGCGCGCACGGTACTACCCACTCAGGAACTTCCCGAAGCCGCCACCAACCACCAATCCTCGGCCTCATAATCTCTCGGCCACATTACCCATGAAAACTCGAGGGCCAAGGTGCAGTTCAGCCACGTGATGTTGACCGGCGGAAAAGTGGTAGATATGAGCAAGACGATATAATCACCGATGACCGGTAGGGCGCGTCACTTCCGTGTGCATCGGCGTCTGATGCTCTAAAGAGTCGGATGGGCTGACGCAACTGCAACGCGGCTCGCGTGACCGTGATCGCGACATCACTTGCCTTAAAGTCGCCGCCGCACCTCACTTTCGCATTTCCTCCCAACGCAATTTTTCCCATCTTCAATGCACGATTTTCTATGGCCGAAAAAACCAAACACCATTACGACGAGAGCAAGATCAAAACACTGAGTTCGCTGGAGCACATCCGGCTGCGCACCGGCATGTACATCGGGCGCATCGGGAACGGCAACCATTACGACGACGGTTGCTACATCCTGCTCAAGGAGGTCGTGGACAACGCCATTGACGAATACATCATGGGCCACGGCAAGGAGGTGGAGATCACCATTGATGGCACGCACGTCTGCGTGCGCGACTACGGTCGCGGCATCCCGCTCGGCAAGGTCGTGGACTGCGTTTCCAAGATCAACACCGGCGCAAAATACAACGACGACGTGTTCCAGTTCAGCGTCGGCTTGAACGGCGTCGGCACAAAGGCGGTCAACGCGCTGTCGAAGGCGTTCATTGTGCGCAGTCATCGCGATGGCGAATACGCCGAGGCGCAATTCAAGACCGGCAAACTGAAGAAGGAAGATTCCGGCAAAACCAAAGAGCCGAATGGAACTTACATCGAGTTTGAGCCGGACCCGACCATTTTCAAGGACAGCCAGTTCCGGATGGAATACGTCGAGCGCCGGCTGCGCCATTACAGTTATCTCAACTCAGGACTGAAGCTCATCCTCTGCTCGCCGCAATTTCCCGAGCCGAAGGTGTTCCAGTCGCGTCACGGCTTGATGGACCTGGTAATGGAAGATTTGTCGGGAGACGGCAGCGAGCCGTTGTATTCCCCGCTCCATTACGCGAGCAAGACGCTGGAGTTCTGCTTCACGCACAGCAATTCGCGCTACGGCGAGACGTTTTATTCCTTCGTCAACGGCCAATACACCAGCGACGGCGGCACGCACTTGAGCGCGTTCCGCGAAGGATTGCTCAAGGCGGTGAACGAGTATTGCGGCGGCAAGTTTGAGGGCGACGACGTGCGCGAGGCGATGGTCGGCGCGGTGGCGATCCGGCTCAAAGACCCGATGTTTGAGTCGCAGACGAAGAACAAATTGGGCAACACGGAAATCCGCACTGAACTCGTGAACAACGTGCGCGAGGAACTGCTGCACTTCTTCCAGCGCAACAAGCAGATCGCCGAAACGATCGTGGCGAAGGTGAAGGACACGCAGGAGTTGCGAAAGGAATTGCAGAACGTGAAGAAGCTCGCGCGCGAACGCGCCAAGGCGATCACGTTGCGCATCCCGCAGTTGAAGGACTGCAAGAATCATTTCGACAGGAAGAAGGAAAAGGGCAAGGGCACGATGGTCTTCATCTGCGAAGGCCAGTCCGCCGCCGGCTCGATCACGAGCTGCCGCGACGTGAACAATCAGGCCGTGTTCGTGCTCAAGGGCAAGCCGCTCAACGTCTGGGACCTCAAGCGCGACGTGATGTACAAGAACGACGAGATGTACAACCTGATGCAGGCGCTCAACGTGGAGGATAACACGGAGGGCCTGCGTTACGAGAAGGTCATCCTCGCCACCGACGCGGACGTGGACGGCATGCACATCCGCAATTTGATGATCACGTATTTCTTCCGCTTCTTCGAGCAACTCGTCCACGACGGCCACGTCTATGTGCTGGAGACGCCGTTGTTCCGCGTGCGCAACAAGCAGGAAACGATTTATTGTTACAGCGAAGCCGAGCGCGACAAAGCCGTGACCGAACTCGGTGGCAAGCCTGAGATCACGCGCTTCAAAGGCTTGGGCGAAATCAGCCCGAAAGAATTCGCGCAATTCATCGGCAAGGAGATGCGGTTGAGCAAAGTGGAATATGCCCCGCGCGCCGAGTCCTCGCCGATCTTGACCTTCTACATGGGCAAGAACACGCCAGAGCGCAAGGATTACATCATGGATAAATTGGTAGTCCCAGTGGAAGAATGAACGTGAATTGAATCACAACGGCCTGTCCACCATAGCTTCAGCGAAGGTGGAAGCGCAAAGACTACATCATGGACAAGCTCGTCGTGCCGGTGGAGGAGTGATGTATCGTCGCCCTTTCCGGGCACCAAAATCTGCGCAGCAATTGGCAAGAACGGGTATTGTCAAAGTCACGCTGCTTTGGTGAAATGGAGACCGTTCGGGAAGAATTATGTAACCAAACAAACCATCACAGATTTGCGGCTTCGGCTGCTGTTCATACGTTCGGTATCGAAGGGCTCAAGTTGCGTATCCACTGTCCCGACGTTGTTCTGTCGTGGCCAAGCGTGGAAGACGAAACTTATATGGTTCAATATCGCGAGACCTTGGACACGAACTCGGTGTGGATTTGGCTGACGAATTCGCTGCCCGCTGAAGTCGGCACAAATCTGACGATATTCATCCACTCCAATCGCGTTGATTGTCCAACCGGTCAAATCTTCGGGATGATGTTCAATGGCGGTGGTGGTGGCGCTGGCGAATCGGAGACTGAAGATGCGCAAGAGAGCGAAAAGCCAACGGTGCCGATGGTGGCATCCAAGGATACATCGCGACCGCCGGTGCCGCTGGGAATCTATCCGCCGGGAATTGATCTCACGGGTTACACCATTATTTGGCCGGACGGCTCGACGGATGAGTGGAGCAAAGAACTAGTGGAAAAGTGGCGGGCTAGCCAGCAGGAGGAATCAAACGGGCCGGAACCAGAAGACGCAGGCGGTGGACCGGGGTGCGGATTCTATCGAGTGGTGCGAACAGGATTGCATCTATTCGGCGTTACCAATGGCACTGTTCTGAGTGGCGAGGTTACTCTTCCCGTCGAAATCGGCTTCGATGACGGGATTGAATTCGACGGTTTCTTCGTGATGGTGGGCGACACCAATCAGACCGTCCCGGCCAACGGCCTCGAATTCCAGGAAGTGACGAACGGATTGCCAAGATTCGTTTTGTGGGACACTCGCCAAGTTACAAATGGGAGTTATCAAGTATTCCTCGGTGCGCAGTGGGGAGAGACTCAAATCTACGAGTCGCCTCCGGTGACTGTCATTGTCTCAAATGCCATCTGGCTCCCGGATTCGTGGAACGTCGCGGGCTATTACATCAACGTCGAGGCTCAAAGCATATACACGAACGGAACCTACGATGTGGAGATTTTTGATGACACTGGATTCCAAATCCTTCAGGTGAGCGGCACCAACGACAGTGAAGGTTTTATTACTTATGGAGGAGCCCGTGGTTTTGGGGTGGAAAACTTCGATCAGAATGGCGAAATCTATCCGAGCGTGTCTTATGCGGTGGTGGTGACTGCGGCTGCTGCTGGTGGCGGTTCATCAGCCACGACGACGAACATCATCTGGACTGAATTCAAATGGCCGACTCAAGGCGTCGGCTGGACTAAGTTTGCCATCGGCTACCAGCCGATTTTCGGTAATCCAGCTCTCGGAAGTCCGAATGCGGTCGCGCTTCAGTCGATGATCCAACTGGTTTACGCGTCAGCGCAGGCCCGCCCCGGCTTTCCCGAAGGCCAGCGCGTCATCCGTGGTCACGATCAAAATCCCAATGAGCTATGGAGCCAGGGCGACTTCACGCAACTCCTCGTCCCGGACTTGAGAGACGACCAGGTCCGCAACCTTTATTATTTCGGGCATGGCGCAACGAAACATATCGGTGAAAAGGGAGTGCCACGGTTCCTGAGCATTGACGATTTCAACTTTGTACTGCGAAACAACTTCAAAGACCCGCTCGCAGGGACCAACGCACATCCATTCCGCTTCGTCTGGCTGGACGGATGTTATACGGCGAAAGGAAATCTGTGCAAGGCGTTCGGCATTCCGAAAGAACAGAATGTTTCCTCGAATCGGTTCGACGCCCGGGGGCTGCGCTACCGGACCTTTATGGGTTGGACTGGGGGACATCTAATTGCAGTTGGCGCTTTCAACACTTCACACGCCACGTTTGTCGGTGACTTCTGGGACCGCTGGCCAATGAATAACACCAATGGACGACCGAATTCGGTGCGGGAAGCTCACGCTTACGCTGGAAGAAACTGGGAGACGTCTGAAAAACTGCGCGTCTATGGTTATGAAGGCCTCAGGTGGCAGGATACGTTGCCGTGATATGAAGCCAGTCCTCTGCCTAGCCTCGCTCCTGATCACCCAGTCGCTGCCGGCGGACACAAATGCTCCTGTCACGCCGCAGGTTGCTTCAGGCGAGCACCGACAAGCGTTGTTGAGCTACATTCCCGATGAGCCATTTGCCAGATCACGTTTCGCGGCGCGCCAGGGCTACGTGCCCACCAACACGCTGGCGTTTCGCGAATACGCGTTGGAGTTGATGCTGGCCCAAGCAAACAAGCTGAATCATAGCTTTGGACTTGGTCTGCCGACGCCGCTAACGACGGATCATGTGAGCGGGGCGGGTGCCGTGCCGAAGATCGGGGGCATCAAAGGCGCCATCACCATCAGCAATCGCTTTAGCCTGAATTTTGAGGATGGAAAATTGGAGGCATTCTGTGACCGCCTCTACTGGTCCGCAGCGTGGATGCACGATCTGCGCCCACCCGCTATCCCCTCCCTGACCACTAACGGCCAGATGAGGATTCCACTAACGATTGAGGATACGTATAAACGCGCTTTTGAAGGGCAGGATGCCCGAAACAAAGCGTATCACCAGAAAATGCTACAACTCGCCAAAATGACCAATTTGCTGACCAGAGATGATGCACTGCGTGTCGCTCAAGAAGCCTTCCACAAGCTGGGCTTTAGCGAAAAGCAGCTGCGGCTGCGCGAGCATCCGGAAGTCAATCAGTTCACATATTCGCCCGAGGGTCAGAACATCACCTATCCGCTGCCACTCTATCACGTCGCTTGGCGGCACGCGGAGAGAGACGGCTTTGAGCCCGTTCGGATGGAGGTTTCCGGCATAACCAAAACCATTGTGGATTACTTCAATGTGGCGAGCGCTTCGGTTGTGGTCCCAGTGCCGACGAACTATTTTGAAATGCTCGGCGTCCCGCCGGAGCCGCGGCTGTGGGGCAAACAATATGGGTATGACCCGATCAATACTGAAGCCTTTCAAACGTTCGCACGCGATGTCCTTGTGGAAAAAGCCAACTGGTTGAATGAGACGTGGAAGCTCGGTATTGCCGGAACAATAACATCAAATCATGTCGAGCGGTTCCAAGCCATCCCGCATACAAATACCTTTCTGGCGTCAGGGCAAATTGCGAGCCGATTCCAGTTCCAGGTTGGCGATGGCATGATTCAGATATTCAAGGATGACAAACATGCCTCGGATGCGTTCACGGGCCACAAGGAGAAGATGATGGCGCTGCTGAAGCAGAAGAACCAATTGACCAAATCTAGTGCTCTCGCTTTGGCTCGTAAGGCTCTGGCTCAAATCGGCCTTGACGAGAAAATGCTCCGCCTGCCGAAACCGCAGGTGAGCCAGGTGCGGGAACCGTTTCCCGGTGAGGAAAAACTGCGCGACATCCCATTTTTTTACATTGCATGGAAGTGGACCAACAACGAGGAAGAGTATCCAATTATGGCGATGGAGCTGTCTGGGATCACCGAGAAGGTGACTTTTTTTGCGAACTCATGCACGAACACTCCGCGGTTCGCGCTGCCGTCGAATTATCACGCGATTCTTGGGTTGAAATAGCTCGGCCCGCACACGTTGTCCGCGTGACGCTCGCCTGCAAGCTGGACTCACGAACCGGTTCTTAATCGAACGTCGTGGCGCGTTCGATTGGGAGTTTTGCCAGAGCGGAAATCGTTTTCCCAAAAGCATGAGCAGTTTTCGCCGAGACCATTGTTGCGAAGGTGAAGGACACGCAGGAGTTGCGAAAGGAATTGCAGAACGTGAAGAAGCTCGCGCGCGAACGCGCCAAGGCGATCACGTTGCGCATCCCGCAGTTGAAGGACTGCAAGAATCATTTCGACAAGAAGAAGGAAAAGGGCAAGGGCACGATGGTCTTCATCTGCGAAGGCCAATCCGCCGCCGGTTCGATCACGAGTTGCCGCGACGTGAACAATCAGGCCGTGTTCGTGCTCAAGGGCAAGCCGCTCAACGTCTGGGACCTCATCCGTCTTGATTAACACGACATCGAGGAATCACAAGCATTACCATGGGAAACACCATGGGCAAGAAAACGCCTGAACGAAAAGAATACATCATGGACAAGCTCGTCTCGCCGTTGGAGTGAGCGAGAGCAAACAAACCTTTTGCGCCGTCAACCGGACAGGCTAGAATGAGGCCATGAAGAAGCTGACAGCCATCTTGCATCGCGGCGAACCGAGTGAAGGCGGGTTTTGGGCGACCTGCTTGGAAGTGCCCGGCGCAAATGGTCAAGGCGAGACCAAGGAAGAATGTCTGGCCGACCTCAAAAACGCTGTTCAACTCCTGCTTGAAACCGAGCGCGAAGAGGTATTTCGTCTCGATCCCAGCGCGGAAACGGCCGAGTTGGAAGTGGCATGAAACGCCGGGCATTGCTCGGCCACCTGCAGGAATACGGTTGTGTGCCGCACCGCGAAGGCGGCAGTCATTCGATCTGGATCAATCCTCAGACCGGACGTAAAGAAGCCATCCCCCGCCACAGCGAAATCAAGAGGTTTCTGGCCCGCTCCATCTGCCGGAATCTTTCTGTACCTATTCCTCCGGGCAATTGATCCTCAAACAGGCAAGCAGACGCCGGAGCGCAGGGGCTACATTATAGACCAGCTCGTTGTGGCGGTGGAGGAGTAATCAAGCGGGAACAGCCTCGCGCATGGACACTGATGGACGGGTGCGAGGCCGCCTTTGCGTCCTTTGTGCCTTTTTGCGGCAGTCCATCAAAGCTCCCGTTCTGCTTTGCGGTTTTTCATCATCGCCTTCAACACGCCCTTGCCCTTGAGCGAGCCGCGCAACCGACGAATGAATTTGGTGGTGACGGGTTTGAGGAGGATACCTTCCGGCGTGGCTTCCACGTAGGCGCGCGTGCCCTCCTCAATCTCAAATTCCTTTCGCAATCGCCGGGGAATGACCGCCTGTGGCCTTGGATCGAGAAGTAAACCGATTCCGTTTTGTTGCCATATTCAGAATATGAACCCTGATTGATATAAGAAAATAAGTTAAAAATCGTTTTGCGAGGAATTACTTGCCGGGCTTCGATCGCTCCACTTGAAACGGTGGGTTATACGGAGGTGAACGGTCCAGGCTGGCATGAGTTCCGCCCTTCTGCTAGGGTGCGCGCATGAAGATTCGTCGGATATTGCGCTGGTTCTTTTTGACGCTGCTTGGCCTAGTCGGGTTGCTCGGCGTGATCGTGGGTTCCGTTTGGTGGTATTTCCATCCATCTGTCGAACGCACGGATGGAATCGTGTATGGCTGGCGCGGAAAACGGGAGCTGGCGTTAGACGTCATCAAACCGCACCGGGCGAATGGCCTCGGCGTCTTGGTGATGGTCAGCGGTGGTTGGAAATCAAAGGCCCCCGGCGAACTCAGCACCTGGATGGCGGCGGCCCTGTTGCGTCGGGGTTACACGGTGATTCCGGTCTATCATGTTTCACAACCCGAGGCGAGCATCATGGAGATTATCACGGATGTGAACCGCGCCGTGCGCTTCGTCCGTTATCACGCTCGTGAATACGGCATCGAACCGCAACGACTCGGCATCACGGGCGGCAGCGCCGGAGGTCACCTGAGTTTGATGCTGGCAACGCGGGGCGGGCCGGGGCCAACAGATGCGAGTGATCCAGTGGATCGCGAAAGCAGCGCGGTGCAATCAGTGGCGATCTTTTTTCCCGTGACGGATTTGTTGAACCTCGGCAAGTCCACGGAAAACCTGGGCGACGGCGGTCCTCCCAAAAGCTTCCGGCGCGCGTTTGGTCCGGAGGGAACAAACCTGCCAGTCTGGCAGGTGATTGGCCGCGATTGCTCGCCGATTTATCACGTGACAACGAATCTGCCGCCCATCCTCATCTATCATGGCGATGCCGATACGCTGACACCGCTCGAACAATCCGAATGGTTTATCGCGAAAACAGAGGCAGTTGGTCATCCCGCCAAACTGGTCGTGCATCACGGTGGCCGTCATGGTTGGCCCAGCATGATTTTTGATCTTCGCCGTTTCGCCGATTGGTTTGATCAAACGCTGCGGAACCCAAAGTGAAGTAGCCGGGCGACAGTGTGACCCGTCATTGGCCGCGCTTGAGCAGGGCGATCACCGCCGCATGGGTGAGAATCACATCCGGGTCACGCTGCAACGCGTCGTAGTAGTGTCCGGAAAATCCGTGACCGGCTTCCGAGGCGACGAGCAATTGCTCGGCCTGCTGGCAAAGCGCAGCGGCTTGCGATTCATTGAGCGGATGCCGCTGCGTATCGAGCGCCTGATCCATGCTGACGATCAGACGCGAGAGCGGGTGCAACCAGGCGAACCACGGGTCGGTGGTCAGCAGATGGAGGAAACGGTTGGGCGTGGGGATTTTACCCATGGTCCGCTCATAACTGACGCGTTCGGATTCCACCAGGGTCTTGTGCAAACGCAGGAGCGCCTCACGCAGTTTCGTCAGTTGCGCGGCGGTCATTTCGCTTTTGAAAACGGATTGGGGTGAAACGGATCTCGGCGTGGTTACAAACTGTTCAACACGTCCACCATCTGGCGCAGGCGACCATAATCGCGACGGTTGAAACCGAACGCAATGCGCTGCTGCTCGAGGCAATCCTGGTCTTCGCGTTCCTCGGGCGTGGGTTCAATGCGCTTGATGGGCGCGCCCGAAATGAGGTCGGCAAAATCCTCATTCATCGCTTCCAACGCGGTGTCGGTCGGTGCGTGACGCAGCCGGATCACCAGCAGGTCTTTGACGAAACGAGTTGAATGGAAATTGCGATAAAACCGGGAGACAATTTTCACCGCTTCATCGGCGTTATCGGTGATGCGGTAAAGGTGCAGATCGTCGGGCGAAATCAGTCCGTCGCGCAGCAAGTGTTCGCGGATGTTCTTATCCCACGTTTTCCAATACGTGCCACCGGGTTTATCCACCAACACCAACGGCATGAGCTGGCTCTTACCGGTTTGCATGAGGGTGATCGCTTCGTAACCCTCATCCATGGTGCCGAAACCGCCGGGGAAAAGAACGATGGCGTCCGAGTGGCGGATAAACGTGAGCTTGCGCGTGAAGAAGTATTTGAAGGTGACCAATTTTTTGTCCTGGGCGATGACGGGATTGGCGTTTTGTTCCCACGGCAACCGGATGTTCGCGCCGAAGCTGTTCTCCGAACCGGCGCCTTCATGTCCGGCCTGCATGATGCCTGAACCCGCACCGGTGATGACCATGAACCCGGCCTGGACAATCTTGTGACCGAACTCCACGGCTGTTTGATATTCCAATTTGTTTGCCGCAGTGCGGGCCGAGCCGAAGATGGTTACTTTACGGCGTTGGGCGTAGGGCGCGAACAGGCGGTAAGCGTAACGCAACTCACGCACGGCGGTTTGAATGACCCGCACGTCGCCGGTGTCCTTCACATCCTGCAGCAATTTCAGCGCGTTTTCGATGATGTCCGCCACGGCTTCTTCGTTATAGCCGCCACCTTTGAATTTGATGAGATCCAGGACCCGCCGATGTAATTCCGGATCCATCGAAGTTTTTTCAGATTTCACACTCACAAGACAAATAATGATAATTAACTGGTTGGCAATTTGACCACTGAACCCGGCGCGCAATCTCTAGGGCGTCGAACGGGTATCGGCCGGGGTCTGGGATTGATCCGCTTCTCCGGGCGGCTCTTTGGGTTCCAATTGCGGCGGAACGGCGACGGGCGTCGCGTTATCCGACCACCGCTTGTAATCCCAAAGAATTAATTGCTCCGGGAAATAACCCGGTTGGGCGAAACGCAGCGGAAACTTTTCCGGCGCACGATTGCGGAGCAGCGATTCAAGAATGAACGTGGGCCAACTGCGATCGCCCGCCCGCACCCAATCGGTCAGGATGCGGCTATCCGTCGTCTCTGGCGTCAGATAAAGGCAGCGGATGGGTTTGATGTAATCATGCACCTGATAAAACTGCTCCTCAGAATTGCGCGTCAGCCACAAGCACTGACGCTTACCGTACCAGGCCACGGCCCACGGAATATCGCTGATCATCATTTCATCGGGTCGCAGGTACTGTGCGATGTCTTGAATCGCCGGCGGATAATAAGGCGGATAATGAACCGGACGCACCTTGGGCGAGATCAGGGTAAATGCCAGCGGCAGATTGACGAGGACGGCAAACAAGCCGATCACAATGTAACGCAGCTCGCGAATCTTGAGGTTCATTTGATCCAGCAGTTGGAAAAACAAACCCGCGCCGTAAATGAAAATTAGCGGCACCAACAGAATGAGCAGATTTTCCGAGTTGAACCCGGGACTTTCCACCGACAACTGGGTTTTACCCATCGCCTGTACCAGAAACAAAGTGAACAAAGCTGCGAGAACAAAATAGCGCAACCGCCGGATCGCGAGGCTGCGATACGAGAGCAACAGCCCGGTCAGAAACATCGCGCTGACCCAGGTGCCGCCCAGCCGCGGCAGTGCGTCCGTGATGAGATCGCGGGCGTTGTACAAAAATTTGTAGAAGAAGATGGGCAGCGCGATGCTGCGGAAGTCCGGGTTGAGCGAGCGTTGCAGGCGAAACTCCGGCAACGCGAAAGTTCCCTCCAGCAGCGCATAACCCGCCGTCCCAAAGGGTGTGCCGCTAACGTGGAAGTTCCGCCAAATCCAGGGCGCGATGACAATTAAAAACGTCGCGCTGATCAGCAGGAGAACGCGCCAACGCCGCAACGCGCAAATAATGCCGACGTAAACCAGCACGGGGACCACCAGCCAGCCGAAGGAGTAAGTCGTCAACATGCCCAACCCGAGCAGCAGGCCGATCAGCAGCGCGAGCCAGATCTGGGCGCGTGGACTCCAGATCGGATCGCGTTCTTCCCGTTCGATCCAAACCAAGCCCCAGATCAGTCCCTGAAAAATCAGCATCAACAGCAGCGTGGGCAAGCCAGTCACGCTGAAATGCCAGAGCACTTCACAGCAAATCATCAGGGCGAACGACAGCCACGCCACCGAACGATCAAAGAGTTTTCGCGCCAGAAAGAATACGACGACGGCGTTGAGGATCAGCAGGCTTTGATTCAACAGCGCGAGCAGGAAATCCGGCTCGTAACGCCAGAACTGGCGGGCAGAAGTCTGCCGCAACTGCTCAGACGTCAGCGAAGCCAGCCTTGGATTCGGGATGCTCCAGAACGGGTTGACGACATTGATCGGATAACGAAACGGCAGCACTTTCATCGCCCCCGCTAGGAAGAGCGGATAAACCGGCGGGTTGGCCAGATCCGGGTGCATGACCTCCTTCACTTCGGCCAGATCGGGGCGCTCATCCGACGCCGGATCTGTCGCACGATTTTGATTGTGCTTCCGAACGAGATGCAGACTGAACGGCCGGATCAAATGCGTGGTGAAGCCATTCCCCTCGGCGATATTGCGCGCGACCTGGGCGGCATCCATGGCTTCCTGGTTGCTCAGGTTACGGAAATCGCGCCAGTTATAGACGACCAGCAGAATGCCCACCAGCAGCCCCACGAATATGATCCGGAACCCACTACCGCCGCGTTCTTCAAACTTGTGAATCCAATCCTGAATTAACGGCATAAATCAAAATCCTTCCAGATGGTAGGTATGCAATTTCCGGTGGAACGTCCGGCGCGGCATCCCGATCTTCTGGGCCGCCAGTGTCCGGTTTCCGCCGGTTTCTTTCAAGGCACGGATGATTAATTGTTTCTCGGCTTCTTTCACGGTCAAGTTGTTCTTTACCAGCAACCGGGCGGGATCACTCGTGGGTGCGGTTTCCGAACGCACCGTACGCGGCAAGTCGCGTGCCGAAATCCGCTCCCCGCGACACATTACCACCGCGCTTTCAATCGTCGCCCGCAACTCGCGCACGTTACCTGGCCAGCGATGATTCAAAAGCATCCCCATCGCGTCGGTGGTGAAGTCGGCGATGGTCTTGTCGTTTTCTTTGGCGTATTCGCGCAAAAAATTCGTGGCCAGCAAGGGAACGTCCTCCATGCGCTCGCGCAACGGCGGCAGATATAACTCCACAATTTTCAAGCGGAAATACAAATCTTCGCGGAACGTGCCCGCCTTGACCATCGCCTCCAAATCCTTGTTGGTGGCCGCCATCAATCGCACATCCGCCGTCTGGGTTTTGTTTGAACCGACCCGCTCGAACGTGCGTTCGCCCAGAAAGCGCAGCAGTTTGATTTGCAGCGTGGGATCAATTTCGCCGATCTCATCGAGAAACAGCGTGCCGCCCTGGGCTTGCTCAAAGCGGCCGATGCGCCGCTCGTGCGCCCCGGTGAACGCGCCGCGTTCGTGACCGAACAGTTCGCTCTCGAGCAGCGAAGGCGAGAGCGCCGCGCAATGCACCGAGACCAGCGGTTGTTTGGCGCGCGGACTGAGCTGATGAATGGCCTTGGCGATCATCTCCTTGCCGGTGCCGCTTTCGCCGAGAATCAACACCGTGGCGCGCGTGGGGGCCACCTGCTTGACCGTTTCAAACACCTCCAACATTGCGGCGGATTTGCCGATGATGTTTTCCAGTCCGAACTTGTCATCTAATTGCTGCCGCAGCGTGACGTTTTCCGATTCAAGTTTTTGCGTGCGCACCGCACGGGCAATGCGCATTTCCAATTCGTCAATCTGCATCCGCCCCTTGGCGATATAATCGTCCGCGCCGCGCTTCATCGCTTCCACCGCCAGCTCCTCCGAGCCATAGGCGGTCATTAAAATGCAGACCGGCGGTTTGGCCAGAGACTTGGCCCGCGCAATCAGTTTCATGCCGTCTTCATTCGGCATTTTGAAGTCGGTCAACAGCACCTCGAAGTTTTCCGTCTCGAGCAGGTCGAACGCACTCTTGGCGTCCTCCGCCAGATAAACATCAAAGCGTTCTTCCAACGCGGCGCGCAAGCCTTCGCGCGTCGGCTTTTCGTCATCCACAATCAACAGGGTCGGTTTCATGTCAGTGCGTCAATGGCTCCGGAACGGCATCAAAGTCACGAGGGCTTTCAGTTGCGTGTCGTTCATGCTTCCAAAGTGGCGGCCAGCAGGCGTGGTTTCTTTTCATGGCGCGGAAACCAGAGCCGGAACGTCGTGCCGTGACCGGCGCGACTATCAAGCTCGAGTCGTCCGCCGTGGGCACGAACGATGCGTTGCACGATCATCAGCCCTAGTCCGGTGCCTTTTTTCTTCGTGGTATAAAACGGCTCAAAAATCCGGGCCAACTGCTCGGACGGAATGCCCGCACCGGTGTCGGCAATACTGACCCAAACTGCGTCGTGGCTTTCACCGGTCCGTACGGTCAACGTGCCGCCGCGCGTCATGGCTTGCATGGCGTTCTTGACCAGATTGACGAGCGCCTGTTGGACCTGGGTCGCATCAATGGGAGTGGCCGGCAGTGATTGGGCCGGCTTGATTTTGATATGGAGACCGCGGTTGTTCAATTCAGGTCGCAATAGTTCGATGGTGCGATCCACCACTTCGTTGAGCGAGACCAGTTTGAGCTGTAACGGTGCGGGCCGAATCGCCTGGAGAAACTGGGTGACGATGTAATCCAGCCGGTTGATCTCTCCTTTGCAGACTTCCAGATACTGTTCGAGCCGGCGCACATCCAGTGAAGCGTGGCGCGCTTCGGCTTTGCGCGCAAAGCGCAGTCCGCCCTCCGGCTTGACTTCACGACTGCGCTTCAATTCACGCTCCATCAACTGCAGATGAATGTGCAGGGCGTTGAGCGGATTGCCGATTTCGTGGGCCACGCTCGCGGCCAGCAGGGTCAGGGCCTGCACCCGTTCGCTTTCAATGGCGTCAAACGTTTTTTGCCGGGCCTCGGTTGCGTCGTGCAAAATCAAGGCCACGCCCGAACTGCCCACCCGCTCTCCATCCAGCGGCGCGGCGTAGAGTCGTAAAAAGCGCGGGCGCGGATATTCCACCTCAAACTCATGTCGAACGACGTGCGAACCGCCCTCCCGATCGAAACGCGAGACTTTTTCCCAATCCACCTCGGGCAACACCTTGTTCAGCGACTGACCTTCGGCGCCGGGTTGCAGGCCGATCAAGCGGGTCACAGCCTGGTTGAAGTAAACGATGCTGCCGTTTTCATCCACCACCAGCACACCATCTTCGATGATGTTGAACAAGGTTTCCAGAAGCGCGCGTTCGCGGGCGAGCCGCTGGACCACCGTATGCAGGCCGTCCGTGTCCAACTGCCCGATCCGCCCCAGGACTTTATCGAGGAAACTGGATTTAATCGTCGCCATATCAGAACCAGTTGCGCCGTTTCAAATACCAATACGTCGCCAGGGTGGTGAGCGCCGCCAGCGCAAAGACGAACAGGTAACCGTGTTCCCAATTAATTTCGTGCATGTCCTTCTGAAAATTCATGCCGTACCAACTGGCGATCAGCGTCGCTGGCGTGGAAAGAATCGTAATGAGCGTCAGCGCCTTCACCACTTCGCCGGTGCGATTCGAGGACATGCTGAGATAAACCTGCAGAATCCCGGTCAGCGAGTCGGTGTAGCTCTGCGCCAGTTCGGAAATCTGAAACAACCCGTCGTAAACATTGCGATAATACGGCACCAGGTGCGACCGGATCAGTTTGAATTCGCCGCGCGCAAACCGGGCCAGCACTTCGCGTTGCGGGCCGATGATCTGGCGCAGGTGCATCACTTCTTTTTTGATCTGGATGATTTTGTTCAACGTCTCCACCGAGGGCGATTGCAACGCCTGCTCTTCAAGTTCGGCAATCTCGAGCGAAAGCTCGTCCAGCGCCGGCTTGTAATTTTCCACGATGGAATCCAACAACGTGTACGCCACGCGATCGGGCGCGCGGGCGATGTGCATCGTGGCGTTGATGGCTTGTTCCTCGGTTTGCGTGATGCTCCGCGACGGTCCATCGTGATACGTGACGAGAAAATTTTTACCCAGAAAGAAGTTCAACTCGCTCGTGGCAAACACGCCGTCCTTGCGACTGTAATCCACCGCGTGAATCAGCATGAACAGATACGGCGCAAAGGCCTCGTCCTCCTTGGGAGAGAACTCTTCCACCTTGGGTGACGGACTGGCCTGCACGCAATCCTGGATGGACAGCGGATGGAAATGGAACAAGTCTTCCAACACAAATTTCCGCTCTTCCTCCGTCGGATTTTCCAAATCCACCCAAAGAAACAGGTTGGTATCGTTGAGCAGCGTCGGCATGAGAAACATCTCGACATTGCGGGTGTGCAAACGGCCCTGAGTGGTGAAGGCAAGTGAGCGAATCATAATCTCATTGGATTAGCCGGACGTGACAGCTTGGCACGAAGCTTAGTCCGTAAATGGAGGGATGCAAGACCCGGTTCGCGCTGAATCGGCACAGCCAGGTTAATGGTTCGTTTATGGATGATGCATAGCGCTCACCATTCCCACGTTCCAAATCGGACGTCGAAAAACAGCGGGGGAATCCGAATCCATCTGCGTTCTTTTCAAAAGTTCAACGCCGGCAACCGATAAATTTCCACCTCATCAAACCAGCATACGTCGGCATCGGTTTTCTGATCGTGGACGTTGAGCAGTACCACCAACCGCCCCGTGTCCGGCGGAACGGTGACTACCCCCGTCGTCGCCTGCCAGTCGCCTTGATCAGGCTTGAAGGTGAGAACGCGGTCAGCCGCTTCGTGCGTCCAATCGCCTGCGCCGGTTTGCCAGCGAATCATCAGGTCCGGCAACGACTCGCCTTGCACTCGGCACTTTGCTTTCACCACAAAAATCTGACCCGGCGCGGCGGAAACACTCTGCAAAAAGCAACCGCGCGTCATCTTGCTGACGCGCCCGGAGCCGCCACCGATCTGGCTATCCCAGGCAAAAGTGCCGGTCGCCTGCTTTTCATCCTGCCACACGTTCCAACCTTCCGGTTGGATGGCGCCTTGGGCCGGACCGCGATCGAACGCACCATTCACCGCCAGGTTGGTTGTGGCGTTCCGGGCTTGCAAATCTGCGAATTCCACTCGCGCTGCCGCTTCAGGATCACGCACCCACGCAATCGTGCGCGTGATGCCGGGCAAGGCTTCCTCCCACGAACGACCTTTGCCCACCGTGTGGGCCAGCGCTTCCGCGCGCCAGGGCTGCTCCCTGGCCAACCCACTCCACCAACGGGATTGCTCGCCGTAAATCCAGACGTATTCGTCTGCCGCATCGCGCGCGGCATTCAAATTGCGCGCCAACCGCTTGAGGCGCGAGCCGTCCAACGGCGGACGGTAATATTGATTGCCCGGTTCATTGACAAACATGTCGAGGTAAAAACCGAAACCGGCCTGCACCTGTTGCCGGTACTTGGCGCGACTCTCCGGCGCAACCAGTTTGATGCACGGGCCCGACCAGGAGCGCATGTTGAGCGCGGCGCGCTGGTAGGCTTCCACACTGTCCAGGTAGTAACCGTTCTCGCATCCGTCCACGAGGACCATTTCGGCTGGCGCGGCGTCGAGCATGCCGTTGAAAAATGCGGGCAGCAACCCGTAGTGGTCATGGATCAGCACCGGGACGGGAGCCTCCGCCTGGCCCGCGTGCTGCACCACGCTGTTGAGGAACAAAGCCAGCACCACGGCCTGCGGCATCTCCGCGGCCAGACGGCGGATGACCTGCGCGCCGCGTTGCCGGGCGAGCGCAGCGGTTTCGGCAAAGGTCCGTTTCTTGGCGGGATCAAATTTCCACTGATTTTCACCATAAGGCTCGAAGTCGAGCGCCAACCCTTTCGCGCCGCCGTCACGGGCGAGCCAGCCGCAGAGACCGATTTTTTCCGCCAGCGCGCTCCAACCCTGATCGTCGGCCCAATCAATCAATTGGGGGGTCGCATTGAAGAGTACAAAATTCTGCGCGTAATTCGTGAACCGGCACGCGCGCAAATCCGCCAACGCTTCCTTGAACCATTCCCGCTGCCACGCGCCCGTCCCCCAACCGCTTTGCGTGGAGACGATCCGGCCCGCATCGGTCTTGGCCGTGACATAAAAAATGACGCCATCGAACGGACCTTCGCGTTCCATCTCCGGACCAAATTGCCGCAGGAACGCCGTGTCAGGAATATCCCAGCCCAGTTCAATGAATTTCCGGTCCGCAGCGTGCGCCGCGAACGAAGCCAGCAGACCTAATCCCGTCAGTAAAACCGAGGTGATGTATTTCATGATAAATTTAACCGTCGCGACTCTACCTCCGAAGTCGGTGGGCTTGAATTAAATTGGATCAGCCACAGAAAATGGGAAGGGGTTCGGGGCAGTGATTTATCCGCTCACTTGGACAACCAGCTTTTCACCCGACCGCCATGCTGAATCCAGTCTTCGTCGAGTACCGCATGATTGATGACGGTGCGTTCGTGCGAAGTGAAGATGAGGTGGATTTTTCCGTCGCGTGTCTGCACCGCCGCCGGGTAGGCATAATCGTAAGGTCCTTCGGCCACATTCCGCCGCCAGGGCCAGGATTGATCGCCATCGGCGGAAAGGGCGACCGTCAACGGCGTGCGTTCGTTCATGTTGTCATTGAACACCAGCAGCAGCTTGCCGCTGGCCAGCTTGATGAAATCCAGCGCAGCGTTGGGATTTTTGAATGACGAATTCTCACCCGCGCTCCAGGTCCAACCGCCGTCGTGGGATTCCGCGCGGATGGCCCAGCCGTTGGTGGTTGGCTCATAATCGCCACCCCGCCGCGCGTAAGCCACCAGCCGGTCTTTTTGGATTTCCACCGCCACGGGCTGGATGTTGCCCGTCGTCGAGCGGATGCGTCCCGTTGGCTGCCAGGTTCGGTGCTGGACGTCGTAGCGCAGGAACAGTCCGGCGCTGTCGGCGGCAATTTTTTCGGTGTCATTCCCGCGCTCCTGATACAGGGGCAGCAGATAATCGCCCCCCTGCAGAACAATCGGCCGATTGCAAATCATCATGCCTTCCTCGCTGACCAGCGGAAAGGCATCTGACCAGGTTGCGGCGTTGTCGGTGGACACCTTGGCCTGCACGCGCGAGCTGGACCAGGTCTCGCCATAGCGCACGACATAAAACAACCAGACCAAACCGTCCGGCGCCTGCCAGACCACGCCGTTGCCCAGCGAGCGGAACGGATCGTGGGCGATGCGCACCGGCTTGCTCCACTTGCGGCTGCCGGACTTCAAGCGCGAGCCGAACACGCCCGTATCAAGCGCGTATTCACCTTCACCGCCGTAATAAACCACGTAGAGATCGCCGTTTGCGAGTGCCTCGATACGTGCCGGATGTTTGTACGGACCCGTTTTTACTTCCGGCCCGAACACCCGCTCAATACGCAATTCGCCAGCAACGCCGGACGAGAGCGGGATCAGCATTAAGCCCAGCAGCAAGCTCAGTGAGAATCGGAGTCGAAGTCGCTCACGACAAATGGGAAAAGGATCAGTTCGGTTCATGCGGGGCGAAATCATACGGTCCGACTGCGGGCAAGCCAAGCCAATCTGACCGCAGAGTGCGGATCCGCCGCAGGCTAACGCGCGGCCGGATCGTTTAACTGAACCCGCAGCCGCGCGTTGGCTTGTTGAATCGCATCCAACTGCCAGCCGCGTCCGTTGGTCGCGGTGACGTTCCAATCCTTGGCCTGGTAATCGAAATCAAACACCCAGAGCGCGCTCAGGGGAATCTGATTCGTTTCCATGGCGGAAAGGATCGTGGCGAAATCAGCGCGGGCGGCGGGGGTGTCATTGCCCGGCACCCCAAACTCACCCACAAACAACGGCTTCTGTTCCGCCCGCGCCACCGTCACGGCTTGAGCGAGCCGGCCCAGGTCGTTGGTCAAATCGTACGCGCGCACGGAAAGCGAGTTGATGGGCGGGGGATTATCCGCCGCGAGCATTGCTGCAAATTGTTCCGGGGTGTCGTTCTGCCAGCTACGTTCCTGTTGTTGGTGCCAGGCGGAGGGACGGGGAAAAGCGTTGCCGCTGATGATCAACCGATGGGAATCGTATTTCCGCACTTCATGGGCGAACGCGCGGAAGGCGATCCGGATATCCTCGTGCGTTACTTCGTCTTCCGCGGTACGTTGCGCCGGCGTGCCCAGATGCGGTGCCACCGGCGGGCGATGGGTGGCGGCGTTGGGCAGATCTGCAGCCAGATTATATTCGTTGCCAAATTCCCAGGCCCAGATGGCCGGTGATTGCACATAGCGCGTCACCAGTTCGCGGGTGTAATCGCGCATGAACGCAATGGAGCGACTGTTCGTATCCCCCCAGCGCGTGCAAGGTTCGCCCATCAGGTCCGGCACGGTGCTCAAGTTCCAGAACAACGACGGAATCAATCCGACTCCCTGCCGCTCGGCGCACCGCACCACCGCGTCCAACTGCGTGAAGTACTGCGCGCGGTTGGTTTGATAAAGTTGCCAATTGACGGGCCAATAACCCCCGGCGGAAAAGCGGACGAACGGAATCTTCCGCGCGGCCAGTTCCCGGAAACCGGCGGCGTAATCCGTCCGTGGCGATGGGGCCAACGTGCGCACGAAGGCATCGTAGTAGTTCACGCCAATACCGCGAAACGGCGCGCCTTGCAGCCGCAATTCGCCGTGTTCATTGACGGTCAAACCCGGTTGTGCAGAGAAGCTGAATTGACCGGCAGCCACTAAAAGCCCGACCGCCAGCAACCAGCTTCCGCATCCGCCGTTTGATTTAATCTGGAACCGAAAATGACGCATAAAGTTTGAGATAGCCTAACCGGCGCGGCGCCGGAGGCGCAACGCGGTTGCACTGGTGACGACAAAATGAATCCGCCGACGGCTCACGGCAGTTCGATGTCGAATTGGTTTTTGTCGCCCGGTCGCCACTGAACCTCCTTCGTGATGGTGCGGTCGTCCGGCGTTGTGATGGTGATTCGGTGGGTGCCGTGAAACACGCGCACCGACATGACGCCCGCCGCATCAGAACGGCCTTCAAGCTTGCTCCACCATTGATCGCGGATAAGCGCTTTCAGGCGCTCGTAAACCGGTTTGGGTGACATATCGTGCCGCAACCAACCAGCCGGGGCGCGTTGCCAGGCGCCGCGATCAGAAAAATCCCACCAGGTAATCGCCTCCACCGCCGGGTGCGCAAAAAGCGCCGTGTAAAAATTCGCCGTTTGCTCCGCTTGATGCGCCTCGCCTTCCGCCGTGGTGCCGCCCCAATTCTCACCCGGCCCCAACCGTGGACCACTCAAGATGGTGGTTTCCGTAAAATGCAGTGGTCGCCCCAGTTCCGCGTAGGCATCGCTGACCCCCCAGACGATGGACAACGGCCAGACCCGGTCGTGCATGTGCGTCTGCAAACCCACGACGTCAAAAAGCGATTTCGATGCGGCCTGTACGTCTCGCAGCAGCTTCAGGTAGGGCGCGTCGTTGCGATAATCATTTACCAGTAATGTAGCGGTCGGGTGGGCCGCGCGCGCCACGCGCAAATGTTTGGCCACGTATTCCACCGGACCGAGGCGTTTGGCCCAACGCGCCATTCGCGTCTGATTGGCGCCTTCGGGAATATGCGTGGCTTCGTTGACCACGTCCCACACATCAATGCGCCCCTGGTAACGGGTAATAATCTCACGGACCCGCGCGGTCGAGAGCGCTTCCAGTTCGGCGTCACTTTCCGGCAGCCAACCCGGTGAACCAGCCGGATGATCCCAGACCAGCGGATGCCCCTTGCAGGTAATGCCCTGCTCCCGGCACCACGCGACAACGCGATCGGTATATTCGTAATTGGGCTGGCCTCGTTTGGCCTCGTAAGCCGCCCAATAGAAACCAAGCGTGGCAAAATTGAATACGGCAGCGAACTGGCGGCGGTATTGAGCTTCCAGGTCTGGAACGCCGACGCGATCCAACATGAACGCATTGCCACCAAACCGAAAATCGTGGCGCAGTTGTTCGAGGCGGATGGGCACGCCAACCACCGGTCGCCCCTGCGGATCGCGCAATCGGATTTGCCCCGCACTTTTGCGGTGCTGCTCGATACGAGCCGGACATTGGGAAAGAATTTCTTCATCTGGCAACTGATCCCCGGCGACATTCGCCACCCTGATTCCCGGAACGAGCGACAACGTGGCCGCAGCGGTGGTTTTCAAAAAGTCGCGGCGGGTCAGACGCATCACGCAGTTTACTTTTCCAACCGGATGAACGCCAGTTCCACCTGAACATTGGACCGGGTGCCGGGATCAAGCCGTAACCGGGTGATGTGGTCGCGCCAGCGCTGGTTCTGACCAACAGGAATCCGGTACTCATGCCATCGGCCGTCACCGCGGACGGCAAAGCGTTCGCTGCTGCTTTCGGTTTCCGCCTGTCGTGCGGTGCTCCAGAAAATTTGGGCCAGGTCAGTGAAGGATCGGCCATCGGCGCGACGTAACCGCAGGCGCACGATCACGGTGCTGAAATCGGCGGCTTTGGCCTGCGTTGCCGGACCGAAAAAAGCGGGATCGTTCCCCGTCGTCCGTGCGCGCAAACAACCATCCGAAACTTTTACATCAGTCAAGTGCATGGTGTTGTTCCAACCCTGATCGTCACGCGTGAATTCCCAGGCGGTTCGCGGCGGTTCGGGCGGAGGAGTGTTGTACGGGCCAAGACCGACATCGGCGGGCGTGAGGTCGGTGTGCGGTCCGGACGCCGTGGTAAAGACGCTGCGGATGGCGTCCAGATAGCCGAAACCAAATTCCGCCTGCGGTTCGATGTAAGAGCCTTCGCCCCATTCGTTCCAGGCCTCGATCAACACGGCGGGCGCGAGGCGGGGATTGGACGGCTGCAATTCGATGACGGCTTTGGCGTCACGCAGATGTTGCTGGAATAATCGTGGGGTGCGATCGAAGCGCACGAGATTGTTCTCCCCGTGCCACGGACGGCTATCCCAGCCACCACTGATCGGCAGTGGCGTCAACGGCACCGGGCTTTCGGCCAGCAGATGTTCCCATTGGCGGCGATAAGCTGTAACCAACTCGGCATACGGTGCGAATTTACCTTCACCGATCATGCCCAGATGCGGCCAGTTGTACGCGGTGACCGCGTCGTAACCTTCCTCCGCCGCGCGGCGCGCGCCGCCCACGTCACCCACGCAAGCGATCAGGTAAAGTCCTTTCAGCCCGGCGCGCTGACATTCCTCACGCATCGCAGTAAAAGCGCGTTTCACGCCGGCGCCGCCCAGATCGGCAGTCAAACGATCCGTGCTGAAAATGATGACGACCGGTTTGCCATCGAAGGTCAAATGCTCCGGGCGGCGGAAATAATTTTCAATCCAGTATCGCGTGACCGCGAGGCAATCCTCCAGCGAAGAAGTCTGCGGCGGATTGTGATTGGCCCAGAGCAGACAGAACTTCAGGAGGTGCCGGTAGCGCGCCTTGAAGTAGCCATCGTGCAAAGCGTGTTCGAGAAAGCGCGCGCCTTGCGACCAATACCAGTCGTAGGCAAAAAACGTGATGCCGTGTTCAACCGCCCATTTGATGTGCCAATCGGCAATTTCCGGATCGCCCTCGCGATACCAGCCGAGCACGGGGCGGCGCTCGGGAAAACGCTGGATCGGCTGCCATTGGCTGGCCGTGTTCCAACCAGGAAAATAATAGACGCCCACTTCGATTGGGCCACGTACGGGTTGAGGCTCAGGCACGTAACCGGTCATCGCCACGGACGGGCGCGGAGTGAAATTGACGTGGACTTGTCTGCGGGCGGCGGCAGCGTTCGGGGCGCTCAAGGTGAGCTGACAAACATTGCTGAGCGGGCGATCGGCCTCGACGCGCCAGGACCACACCATCTCGGCCCCAGGCGCGAGCGGGTGGTTGAGCGGGTGGTTGAGCGGGTGGAGATTTGCCGGTTCAAGCAATTTGAGGCCATCGGGAAGCTGGAGATCGGCACGGATTTCCGACGCCGATTCACCGCCGGTGTTGACCACCGTCGCGCGCAACGTGGCGGGCCGGCCGACGCGCGGCAACGCTTCCTCCAGCGCGAAGGCAGTAAGTTCGAGTTGCGCCGGGCCTTGCGGCGCATCGGCGACTTTCAGCCAGCGCAATTGGGCGGTGGCGTTTGCCGCGTCGCTGGGACGCAAACCGATCGCGCTGACGTGCCCGCGCCAATTGGCGGCGGAAAGAAGATCGAGATTGTAGGTGTGCTCACGTCCGTCAGCCTTGAGCGGAAACGAAAAGCTGTGCAGACCCGATTTGTAATCGCTGGCAAAAAACAGCGTGGCGCGTTCACCGCGATCCACCGCCAGGCGCAGCGATACGTAGAATTGATTGGTCGTGTCAATTTGCACCGGTGGACCGAGCAGCAGTCCGTTGGGCGGCACCTTGAACTCGCCGTCTTTCCATGTCGGCGGAGTGGGTGAGTCCACCATCTCGAGCCACTGCCAACCCGCCGCGTCCTGGCGAAAATCAAAGTCCGCGGTGGCGCTTGGCGGCGCGGGGGTTAAATCAACCACACGGAGAGAAGTCAGTTCAAAGCGCGCGCCATCATAAACATCGAAGCGCAGCCGCACGATGCGTCCCTCCATCTGCCAGCACGGCAGCACGCGATAGGTGTGCGGAACGCCGTCGCCCCGGATGTTGAAGCGAATGGTTTTTTCCTGCGTGAATCCGCCGTAATGGCCGGTGGCGGTGTTGGCCCAAAACAGTTCCGCCGTGCCGTCGGAATCGGCCCGCAATTGGATTTCCACCACCTGAAAGGCGGACGCCGGGAAATTGAGCAGCGGCTGCAATTCCAGGATGGGATCATTGCCGATGGCGCGGCAATGGAGCGCACCGTTCGTAATCACGATGTCAGTCAAATCGGTATTGGGCCGCCAGCCTTGCAAATCACCGGGCCGCTCGAAGTTCCATTCGACCACCGTCTTTGCCGCCAGCCCGGTGGGGGCGAACAGCGCCAACGCGAGGGCCGCGAACCAATGAATTCTGGTATGACTCATCGGCGCAGTTTAGTCACAACTCCGGGCGATGCGGGAAATGATTTTTGCATCAGAAGCAAAAACGAGGCAATCGGGGCCGCCGCATTCCTCGCCACGAAACGAAAGCGGAGCGGCGCAACCGCCACGACCGCCATCAGGCGATTTGGGGAAGCGCTCACCTTTCCAAGCTCTGAAGCAATTGTCGGGCGGCGGCAAAATCCGGGCGCAGCTCCAGTGCGCGGGCGGCGGCGGTGCGAGCTTCCTCTTCGCGGCCCAATCGCGCGAGAACCGTGGCGCGAGCGTAAGGAATCTCGGCGGAATGTGGGCTTAATGTTTCCGCGCGCCAAAGCGCCGTGAGCGCGTCGGCCAGATGGTTTTGCGCGGCATCGGCGAGACCAAGATTATACCAGGCGCGCGCAAATTGTGGATTGAGTTTCACTGTAGCGGCCAGCGCTTCCCGCGCCGCTGCGAGTTGACCGTTCTCGTTCAAGGCCAGCGCCAGTTGATAACGGTATTCCGCATTGGTTGGTGCGAGGTGGCAGGCCGCTTCAAGGGCTTTAACTGCTTCCGTCGTTTGTTTGGCTGTGCTCAACGCCAGGCCCAATGCTTGTTGCAATGGCGCGGAATGAGGGTCCCAACTGACCGCGCGGCGGAAGCAATCCACGGCGGCGGCAACATTGCCGCGGTCCAGATGAAACACTCCGAACTGCATCGCGCCAACCGGTTGATCCGTGTTGAAGTTCAATTGGGTCAGCAAATCACGTCCAGCCGGCAAGTTGGTGTCGAGCGTGCGGCGCAACGCCCAAGCGGCTTCCGTCCGCACCCAACGCACCGGATCGGCGAGGCGTTCACTCAATGCGTTGAAAGCTGCCTGATCCCCCGTGGCCACCAACGGCTCCAGACCGCGCACGCCCATCGCGCGCAACAGTTCGTTGGTGTGCGTGAGGGTGGTCAACAACGCTTGCTGAGCTTCCGGTTGATCGGGCCATGATTTCAACAGGTTCGCCGCGACCGCCTGCCAAAACGCGTTGGTCTCCGCGCGCAGGGTTTTCACCAGTTCCGGCACGGCGGCGACCGCGCCCGCTCGCGCCTGCGCAATGGCGATGACTCGCGCGCGATTCGCTTGATTGGTACGTGGCCCGTACCACTTGGTAATTGCCGCCAACGCCCAATCCGCGCTCTGATTTGCGTGGCAACGATTGCAGGCGTTCGGAATGCCCAACTCCTGTGTCAGCCGCGGATCGGGAATGGTGAACCCGTGATCGTAGCGCGGATGCCGTTGCATGTAGGTTGTAACGGGCATGTGACACTGCACACACTCCGTGCCATTGCCCATGCGCGCGGCGGCCTGATGCTCTGCCGCCGGCGTGGCCGGGATGAAATGAAAACTATGTTTTTGCGGATCAATGGTGGGCGCGCCATTGGCCGGTGGATTGCCGTGACAACTTAAACACATTTGATTCCCCGGCCGACGCAACTGACTGGTGTGCGGATCGTGACAATCCAAACAGCGCACTCCCGCCGCGTACATGCGGCTGCCCAGAAACGCGGTGAACTCGTAATCCTCATCGCGCACCTGTCCATCGGGATAAAACACGTCCGTCTCATCTGGAATGGTCAGTTGATAATGATCGTAGAAATTATCGCCCGGTTGAAATTCGCCGGTCAATTCGCCGCGCCGGGAATGACACTGGGCACAGGCGAAAAACGCTTGCTCCCGCGTGTAGCGGTGAATGGTGGGGTCGCCGGTTTGTTGCGGGTGTTGGGCCTGCCAGGCATTGTGCTCGGCCATCGGTCCATGACAGGCTTCGCAACTGACACCGCGCTCGGCCATGGTCGTGCGATAACTATCGGTGACCGCATCGTAGTTGCGCCGCACCCGGGTATTATGACAAGCCGCGCACATGCTGTTCCAGTTCATGCCGCGCCCGGTCCAATGCCCCCATTCGCCGGGCTGACGGTCCTCATCGCCAAACACGTCAAACCACTCCTGCCGGTGCGGATCATAGGCCAGTTCCGAAGCCTGGTAGCGTCCGTTTGTAGTCGGGATCAAATACTGCCGCAACGGCGCCACGCCCAGCGCGCGTTCCGGGATGAAGGGGTGCAACCGGTTGTCCTGGCCAGGCGTGACGATTTGGAAAATTTGGTTGGTTGCGCGCAACTCCGAGGTTTGCCCGCCGTGTTGCAACTGGCGCGAGGGCACAAAGGCGGCGGCGTCCAGGTCAGCGGTGACCAATCGTTCCGCCTGGGCGTGATGTGATTTCTCCCATTGCGCATAAATTTCCGCGTGACAGGAACGGCACGATGCCGACGTGCCATAACGGGCGTACAATTCCACATCCGAAAGACGATCAAGTGGCGTTGGATTTTTTCCTGAGCGGCGGTTTGTGGCAGTGGAGTTGGCAAGCCAGGTGATGGCAGCACCGAGCAGGAGCGCCACGCCCACGGCGACCAGGAGGATCGCTCGCGTGCCAGCCGGGGGCTTTGAGTTCTGCCTGTTCACGCTCGCCGAGGGTTTACGAATTATCCGGCGTTGAAACCATTCCGGTTATTCCTCCCGCCCCACTTCGTGAACCCGGATGTAAGGACGCAAGAACAAGAGGCCCAACGGACAAAGCGTGGCCACCAACGCGAAGAACAACCACATGGTTGCGGAATGGCGCGCCCCCACCTCGGGACAATACTTGGCGAGCAGCGGGCCGGACGAAATCGTGGCGATGACTTTGCCCAGCAGCAACGGAATGTACGACAGCGCCGAATACGAAGCTTCCTGCCCCTTGGGCGCAATAGCCGCCGCGTATTCATAAACACGCGGCGAGTAAAACGCTTCCCCCACGGAAAACACCGCAATGTAGAACGCAATCATGACGTAATACGGATGAATGCTTCCGGTCAGATTCAGGTACCAATGCCCAACCAGATGGCCCGCCCAGCCATCGGCGGCGGCCTGAAACCAGACCGTTGGCAGCGCCATCACAAAAACCGATCCAGCAGTGATGGCGCCGCCGATCATCGTCATGCCGTAGGCCGGAAAGCGTTGCGTCAACGCGCCGATAAATGGCACGAGAAGGATCACCATCCAACTGTTGATGTTCCACAACGTGCCCACTTTCGCGCCTTCGCCCAGCTCGCGAATGCCGAACGTGGGAAACACGTAATACATCACCATCAGGATGGATTTCAGACAGGCAATCAGCGCCAGGAAACAGAGCAGCCGGTAAAAACTTCGCTGTTTGAACAGTCCCGCAAACAAATCCACCGTGTCCCGCGCGGCCTTGGCCACGGTCGCCAACAAGGCCGTGACCATGTTGCCCGACCGCGCCGCATGGGTCGGCGGATGAATTTGCACCCCCGTGTCCGTGACTTCCACGCCGGGACGCATCCACCACACGAGCGGCACCAAAGCCAGTTCAATGATCCAACTGACGGCGAACAACGCACGATACGTGGTGATGGTGGTGCCGAGCAGCGGAAGGGTGAAATGCCCGTGTTCACCAAGTGATTGGCGCACGTAATCGAACAGCAGCCCCGTCACCAGAAAACCCACATTCATCGCCATGTACACCATCGAGAACGAAATCGAACGCTGCCGGGTCGTGGAATATTTACGCACGGCCGCCACCAACACCGGCGTGCCCAACGCTTCACCGATGGCGAGTGGAAACAACCCGCCGATCAAGGCGATCCATTGGTTTGTCGTCAACACCATCACCAGCCGCGCCACCAGACAAACCCAGACTCCGAGGAAAAAGGTTTTGCGCAACCCCAACGCATCGGTCAGCGAACCGACCAGCAACGTGACGCCCGTCATCGTCAGCGACCACGCCAACACCAGCGCCAGCGCCTGCTCATCGGAAAAGCCGAATTCGGACGAAAGCCACAGCTTGATGGTCAGGTTGGTGACCGCATAAGCCGCCACGCTGAGGAACTTGATGACGAAGGTCAGCCACAACTCACGCGCCGCGCCGTTGAGCACGAGAAATTTCCCGATGAACCCCTCGGATGCCCGCGTTGCTTCAGCCATAAATGAGTCTGGCAATCATTTTTGAAGTCTGCATCAGAACGAATTTCAACCTTCAGGTAAAGTGCGAACCATCCGCAAACGGAAAAAGTTTTGAATTTCCCCACATCAACTGACACGCTGATTCGGATTGGCACGATGAAAGTCAAATTCAGTTGGCGGCTCTTAACAACCCTGTTCGCACTGTCAGTGGCCCTGTCCGGATGCGCGACGAAAACCACTTCAGGAAATGGCAGCGCGGCGGACCGGTTCGCCCACGTTCTGCAAGTGTTGCAGCAACAATATGCACCCGATCCCCATCTCGCGCGCTTTGACATTACCGCCGCCGGCCAAGGCCCGGAATTGATTCTCACCGGTGAAACGGACAACGCCGCCGCCAAAGCCGCCACGTTGCAAGCCGCCCGCCAGACCGGCGCGACGGTGGTGGATCAAATCCGCATTTTACCAGCGGCGGAATTGGGCGTCACCAACTGGGGCATCGTCACTGTCAGCGTGACCAGCGGACGCGAGCAACCGGAAAACAAGGCGGAACTCGGCACCCAAATGTTGCTCGGGGAAATCGTCCGCGTGCTGAAACGCAACCGGCACTGGCTGCTGGTGCAAACGCATGACCGTTACCTTTCCTGGGTCGGCGCGGACATGATCCAACTTTGCCCGGAAACCGAGGCGCAAGCCTGGGAACGCGGTCCGTTGCTGATCTACACCCAGCTCGACGGCATCATCCGCGAAGCGCCGGAAGCAAACGCGCCGCCCATTGCGGACATCGTGCTGGGCAACCGGGTGCGTCAGGTGGGCACGACCGGCGACCAATTCAAAGTGGCCTTGCCCGACGGGCGGACGGGTTATCTGGCACAATCGGCTGTGATGGATTTTTCCACATGGAAAAAAACACGGCAACCCACGGCCGCGAATATCGAGCGCACGGCGCGACAATTCCTGGGCCGGCCTTACTTGTGGGGCGCCAGCACCCCGCGCGGCATGGATTGCTCCGGACTCACCAAGCTCACGTTCTTTTTGAACGGCATCGAATTGAGTCGTAACGCCAGCCAGCAAGCGCACCAGGGTACGGCGGTGCCGTTGGATGCCGAGCTCAGTCAGTTGCGCAAAGGCGATCTGCTCTTTTTCACCTTTGATCGCAACCACCCGTCGCCCGATCGCATCACGCATACGGGCATTTATCTGGGCAACAAACTATTCATTCAAGCTTCCGGGCGGGTCCGCATCAGCAGCCTCGACCCGAACTCGCCCATTGCCGATCAGAGCCGCATCCGCGGTCTCGTCAAAGCCCGTCGCATTTTACCGGCGAACTAATGGAGTTGCGAAAAACATCGCTGCACGTTCGCGAAAGACAATCGCGGCGATGCCTTTCCATGGCTGCGCTTGCTTGTGCGAACTGGAACTCACAAGTCCAAACGTTTGCCGCCTTGGAAGGTGAACCGTACCCGGCACGGCGTTTCGTGTGGGCGGCGAATCATGAACGCGGCTTGGTGTTCGCCGGGTGATAATACAGTGGCCGGCGCGAGCGGGCCGCGTTCCGGCGGTTGCAATCCGGCCCGATGGTGCGCCGTCGGTTCCCCCGGCCAGAAGAACAGGAACTGGCCGTTGGTCAAAGTCCCGGACCAAGCCCAGCGCTGTTCCCCCAGCGTGATGACGGGATTCGTTATTTCCGCGCCTTGCTGCGCATGCAGTTGCACTCCCACTTGAGTAAAACCGTCCGGAACGCGCACTGGCCAGACGACATTGGTTGCGCCCGCCGGAATTTCATGCCACGCACCGTAAACGACCGGTTGCAGATATTGTTGTCCGGATTGTTCGAGCAGCCGATACTCGTGGCGTTTCGCCAGCAGCGGCGAATCCGGATCGCCGGGTTTGATGGCGGTCAGCGCCGGATCAATTCGCAACTGCGCCTTGATCTTTTCCGGCACGCGCCCGGAGCGGCGCAGTTTTTCGTAACGCGCAATGAGGTCCAGAATTTCCCCCGTGAACGGATGCGCCGTCGCCGCCTGGCACGACACCTGAAACGACATTGAGGAATCGTAACCAAGCGTCGCCGCCAGCACGTATTCAAACATGTCCGGCGTGCAGGTCGGGTCGTAACCGTAATACCAGCCGATGTCCAGCGGCATGCCGTCGCGGGCCAGGGAATCGAACCAACCCGAGCGCTGATCCAGATAGCCTTTCAGGTCCCCGTGGCCGTCCGCCGAAGCGCTGCGCGCCAGCAAGTGCCAGGAGTAGTGGCTGAAGCTGCTGGCCTGCAACAGCGTGTTCTTGTTCGCGAGCTGGTCGTAAAAGGCCTGATGCAAGCGCGCATTGTAATACCAGTGTTCGCCTTGCAATTGCTCCGAGCCGTCGAAGTAAATCATGTCAATCCCACAGGTGTTCGCCACGCGCGCAAAATTTTTGGCCACCTCCTCCAGCAACGTCGTGTCCATGTCGAACATGTGATAACCGTAGGCGCGCGTCAGATGCCGCACCGGTTCGCCCTGCCGATGCGCGGTGGCTTTCGTCCCCAAGTGGCCGCGTTGACAGTCCTCAAACCCAAACGGCGGTTCCAAGGCGCGCTTTCCGTAAGTGATCAATTCATCGCCCACTTGCAACACGGTGCCTTGCCCCATGTAACCGCCGTCCTCAGCGGGGAAATTCGTCGGCGCGGTCGTGAGCGGCAGGAATTTGCCCGTGGCGCCCACGGCGGCGGCCAGTGTCGCACTCGCGCCTTTCACCAGCCGCGGATCGGGCGCCGGCGTGAGGTAGGAATCCGGTGGATAAATGGATGCAGCCAGGAAATGCAGCCCCACGCGAAAGCCCGCGTCTTTGAACCGTTGCAACGTCCGCTGGAGTCCGGCCAGGCCGTCCGGGAAGCGGTCGCGATTCACTTCGTAATGTCCGGTGCCGTGACTCCACGATTCCTGCCCGAACAAAATCGTGCTGAACCCGCCGCGCCGCGCCAGTTCCAGCCCGGCCGCAAATTGCGCTTCCCGGAAGTCGGTAAGGAAAAGATAGGATTGTTTGGTCCAAGGCGATTGTTTGTTCCAAACGCCGCCCAGTTGCGGACTTGGCAGGCCGGCGGCCACTTCAAATCGCCGAATGGTTTCCAGAAAATCCGTTTCGCGACCGACCAGCACCCCAAACGCCGCCGGTTCGATGCCGTGGGCGCGCTCTGTTTGAACGCAAAGATTGATCGTGTCCGAAGACCACAGGGGCGAAGTGGAATCCTCGAAATCCTCCAACACCACCGTGCGCGACACGCCATCACGTTCCACCAGCGCTTCGACGTGATCCACAAGACAGGTGACGGTCGTGCCGGCAGGCAGGCCGTTGTAATAAAAGTTCAGCGTGGTGGCGTGATCGTAACGCAAGGAATTGATCGGGCAGTTGGTGAGCGTGACCTGCCGCCAGCCATGGAAATCAATGGGCACGTAATTATCCCGGTAGCCGCCGGCGCCGTCGTAGAGCTGAATCTTCAACGCTTCACCGCGACCATCCCCATGCACCCACGCGCGCAAGGCGCGGCAGCCCGTGAGATCCAACGGCGCGGCGAACTGGCGTCCGCGCATGCTCCAACCGTTGGCTTGTTCGTTGCAGGTGGCGGTGAATTGCGCCGCGAACCGACCCTCCTGCGCTTCCGTCACGGGCACAAAATCATGGTGGCAACCCGCGCGATCCACCTGCGTGCCGCCCGCCTGCCGGTGGAACGCGTGGACGTTCGGTTTGACGGCCATCAACGCGGCAAAGTTCCCATCCTTGGCCGCACCATTGAGGGTGTCGAATAATCGCCCGGTGCGCGGTGCGCCCAACTCGAACAAACCGAACCGTGTGACCGGCTGCGTGGTTTCCAATTGAGTCAATCGAAACACGGCGAAGCCGTTGCTCAGGACAACTTGAAACTCTGCGCTACCCGCCGCGCCAAACTGCACGGATAAGCGATCCCCCGACCACGATGCGGATTCCGCCCGATGCAACGCGCCGTCCATTTCCAACACGAATGCCGATTGCCCGGCTCTCGACCAGCGCACACCATCGGCAAATTCCAAGGTGGCCGTTGGATTCGTGGCGGAGATTTCCAGCTTGGCCGTGCCGAGATCCAACGTAACCACAGTGGCTGAGGGTTGATCCGCATGGGCGGCGATTGCCAGCGCTATACCAACAACCCAACCCAACACGAACTTAGAAATAATTCGCCTCATGGCGGCTCCAGTTCTTTGCGACTTCATTTCACACATCAGTTTGTCCGGCTGAGAATCGTGCCGGCGACAATTCCAAAATTCAAAGTCAGAATTTCCATCTGGTAATGGCACACGACTCTTCCTGTTGAGCCAACATTAGTCTGGGTTCGTAAATGGGGATGCGCTGATGCGATTTAGGTCTTGGGCTGGTTTTGGCTCTGTGACAATCTGGCGGCATGAAAACGCTGCGCATCCTGCTTCCGCTCCTGTTTTTGGCGGCGCTGGCCATCAATCCAGTTCCGGCTCGCCCGACCGATTCCGCCACGGTGAAGAAGCTCTTCCGCAATCCGCCCCGCGAATACAGCACCGGCCCGCTCTGGGTGTGGAACGATTTGATCACGGACGAGCAAATCCGCTCGACGTTGCGCGATTTGGCCCGACAACAGGTCAAGCAGGCCTGGGTGCATCCGCGCCCCGGACTCATGACGCCGTATCTTTCGCCCGAATGGTTTCATCTGTGGGAAGTGGCGCTGGATGAAGCGCGCCGACTCGACATGAACATCTGGATTTATGATGAGAACTCCTATCCCAGTGGTTTTGCCGGAGGCTGGGTGCCCGAGTTGATGCCCGAAGCGCGCGGGCGCGGTTTGAAACTTTCCGAAACCAAAACTCCGCCCAAGTGGAGTGATGAGTTGATCACCGTAGTGCGGGTGAGTGGCGACACCTCGGAAGAGGTCTCCGCTCAAATCAAGGCGGGGGAAACGCTGCCGGAAGGGCGTTACTTTGTCGCCACCCTCCTGCGCGCGGCGGATCGCGCCTGGACCGGCGATCACGCTTACGTGGATTTGCTGTATCCCGGCGTGACCGAAAAATTTCTGGAAGTCACGCACGAGGCGTATCGCCGTCATTTCGGCAAGGAATTTGGCAAACGCATTCCCGGTTCGTTCACCGACGAACCGGAATTATTGCCCGCCGGAGGAATGCCCTGGACCGCGGATTTGCCCGAGCAGTTTCAGCAACGCTGGGGTTACAGCCTCCTCGCGAACCTCCCGAGTCTGGCGGCGGAGGTCGGTGATTGGCGGCGTGTCCGGCACAATTATTATTCCACGTTGAATGAACTGTTCGTCGAGCGCTGGGGACAACCTTACTTCAACTATTGCGCGTCCAATCATCTCGAGTTCACCGGCCACTATTGGGAACACGAATGGCCCAACGGCGGCATGGTGCCCGACAACATGGCCATCGCCGCGTGGCAACACCGGCCCGGCATTGACCTGCTGATGAATCAGTACGCCGAGCACACGCACGCGCAGTTCGGCAACGTACGTTCGTGCCGCGAGGTTTCGAGCCTGGGCAATCAATTGGGGCGGCGCACGTTCGTGGAAGTGTACGGCGCGGGCGGTTGGGATTTGCGGCTCGAAGACATGAAACGCATCGGCGATTGGCTGCAAGTCCTGGGCGTGGACACGCTGAATCAGCACCTCGATTACCTCACGCTGCGCGGCGCGCGCAAACGCGATCATCCGCAGAGCTTCTCCTATCACGAACCGTGGTGGGACGCGTATCACATTTCCGCCGGCTACCTCGCGCGACTCAGTGCCGCGTTGTGTCAGGGCGAACAAATCAATCGCATCCTCGTGATGGAACCGACCACCACCGCCTGGATGTATCAGGGCAACGGCGCCAAGCTCGGCGCGCTGGGTGATTCCTTCGCCAAACTGCTCGTGGCGCTCGAAGCGGCGCAAATCGAATACGATCTCGGCTGCGAAGATGTCATCAAACGCCACGGCCAGATTCGGAATGGCGAATTCTGGGTGGGTCAGCGCGGTTACGACGTGGTGGTGCTGCCGCCACACACGGAAAATCTGGATGAACAGGTGGTGGACCTGGGCGAAGCCTTTCTCGCCAGTGGCGGGCAGGTGGTGTGTCTGGGGGAACCGCCGTTGCGCGTCAGCGGTCGGGAATCCTGGCGTGTGCAGGAAGGCGCGAGCGAAATCGGTTGGACGACGGCGAAGGCCGAAGCCGCGCCGCAACTGTTGCAACGCTGGAACCGGACGAATGAATTTCATATCATCCGCGCCACCGGCGATCGCGGCCTCCTGTTCCACATGCGCCGACAACTGGCCGATGGCGAATTGCTTTTCCTCGTCAATACCAGCAGCGAGTTTCCCACCGCCGGCGAATTGGTATCGCGTCGTCAGAGCGTCGAGCAATGGGAACTTTATTCAGCGGCAGTGAAGCCGTATCCGTTTGCCGCCGCCAGAACTGGAGTCCAAGCGAGTTTCAACCTGCCCCCCTGCGGCAGCTTGCTGCTGTTCCTGTCCGACCAATCCCGGAAGCCAGTGCCGACGCCCAATACAATAGTGACCACCATCCCGCCGACCGATTCCACCACGGTGCGGCGGCTTGAACCCAACGTGTTGACTTTGGATTACGTGGACATCACGGCGGGCGGCGAAACCAAGCGTGACCTGTATTTCTATCAAGCCAACCAGTTTGCCTTTCAGAAGAACGGGCTGGAACGCAATCCGTGGGACAGTGCGGTGCAGTTCAAAGACCGACTGATCACGAAGTCATTTCCGGCGGACAGCGGCTTCAGCGCAAGCTACAAATTCACCATCCAAGGCGCGGTGCCGGCTAATCTGGCCATCGTGATTGAGCGGCCCGATTTATACACCATCACCTGCAACGGACAGCCGCTGCCCACGCCCGCGCACCCGCCGGCCAAGCTCTGGCAATCCAAGGAAACCGCCTACGCCGACGGCACCGTGCTCCGGCCCAGCCCGGTGTTCAAGGATTGGTGGCTCGACAAGGCGTTCGGCAAAATCCCGCTCGCTCAGGTGGCGCGCGTCGGCGAGAACGTGGTCACCATCACCGCCGCCCCCTTCACCATCTATCACGAACTCGAAGCGGCTTACGTGCTCGGCGATTTTACATTGCAATCGTCCGACCGGGGCTTCGTTATCACGCCGGATCAACCGTTACAACTCTGCGCCGCCACGACCGTGACAACGCTGAAGCATGACGCCAATCCGGATCAAAGCATGTGGTTAAACGGCGGCATCGGGTTTGCCGCCGGCGTGGAAGACCGCGCGCCGTTCGTGGTGTTTGATCTGGGTGGCGCGCGGGACCTGCGCACGCTGCGCCTCTGGAATTACTGCGAAGCGAATGTGCGCGACCTGACTTCGCGCGGCGCGAAGGAGATTCGCGTGACCGGCGCGGCGGATGCCGTCACGCCCGAATTCAATCAACCGCTCGGCCAGTTCACCCTGGCCCGCGCCAGTGCCAGCGGCGGCACGTCCGAAGACCTCGCCGTGACGGCGCGCGGCGTACGGTTTGTGCGCGTGGAGATTTTGAGCAACCACGACGGCGTGACCTTTCCTGCCACCGGTCAGCCGGAGGACAACGGGTTCGTCGGTCTGGCGGAGGCGCAATTCCTCGACGCCAACGACCAGATCCTTGACGGGGTTAAAATCCAGCAAGTCTCCAGCGAACTGGGCGCACGCCAACGTCTGGCCCGGCACCTGGTGGACGGCAGCGGCTTCACGCGGAAAATTTCCGGCGGCTGGAATTCACAAGGGCATCCGTTCTACTCGGCGGGCGTGGCGTATCAACAACAGTTTCACGTCGCGAAACGCGCGGGACGTTATGTGGTAGTGTTACCCCAATGGTTGGGCAGCGTGGCGCAGGTGACAGTCAACGGCAAAGCGGCGGGTTACATTGATGCGCCGCCCTACGAATGTGACGTGACCAAACAGATCAAACGCGGCAACAACACCATTGCGATCACCGTCATTGGCACGTTGAAAAACACGCTCGGACCGCACCACGGCAATCCGGCGTTGGGTCTGGCCTGGCCGGGCATGTTCCAAAACGCGCCCAATCCCGGCCCACCGGCCGGTGAAACCTATTCCACTGTCGGCTACGGATTGTTCGCGCCGTTCGCGTTGAAACAGTTGACGGACTGAGTGATAACGCAAGACAAAGTATTGGTGACGGTCATGAAGCGCACCCCGCAATTTCTCGTGACTATGACTTGTCTCCTGTCGTTGCTTTCCGGAGTGGCCACCGCTCAATCCGCGCCGGCGGCTTTACCCGGCGATCGCATGTTGCCCGAGTATTTCCATCACGAAACTGCAGCGCTCAGCGAGCGTTGCCTGATGGAGATTCAATCGCTGACCGACTGGCAGGCCCGGCGCGCGGAGTACCGTCGGCAGTTGCAGGAAATGCTTGGATTGTGGCCGCTGCCGGAACGGACCGAGTTGCATCCGGTTGTCACGGGCAAAATCGAGCACGACGAGTTCACGGTGGAGAAGCTGTATTTCCAGGCGGCGCCGCAACTTTACGTGACTGCGAATTTGTGGTTGCCCCGGCACCAACTCCAACCCGCGCCCGGGATCCTCTACGTTTGCGGTCATTCCCGGCAAGTCGGCAACGGGATGAGTTACGGCAACAAAACCGGTTATCAACATCACGGGGCGTGGTTTGCGCGGAACGGTTACGTGTGCCTGATGATTGACACGGTGCAACTGGGCGAGATCGAGGGGCTGCATCACGGCACGTATCGTGAAGGGATGTGGTGGTGGAATTCGCGTGGTTATACGCCAGCGGGCGTCGAGGCATGGTTCGGTTTGCGCGCGCTGGATTATCTGTGCGCGCGGCCCGAGGTGGACGCGGAACGCATCGGCATGACGGGGCGTTCGGGCGGCGGTTCGTACACGTGGACGGTGGCGGCGCTGGATGAGCGGGTCAAGGTGGCCGCACCAGTGGCGGGCATCACCGATCTGCAAAATCAGGTGGTGGACGGCTGCGTGGCCGGACATTGCGATTGCATGTTTTTCGTGAACACGTATCGCTGGGATTTCCCCCAACTGGCCGCGCTCATCGCGCCGCGTCCGTTGCTCATCGGCAACACGGACAAGGACGGCATCTTTCCGCTGGATGGCGTGGTGCGTTTGCACGAAAAGGTGCGCCGCATTTATCGCCTGCACGGGGCGGAAAAAAATCTGGGGCTGCTGATCACCGAAGGGCCGCATCAAGACACCCAGGATTTGCAGGTGCCGGTCTTCCGCTGGTTCAACCGGTTTTTGCAACCGAAGCAACCGTTGATCGAGATGGCGGCGAAAAAGTTTTTCGAGCCGGAACAACTTCGAGTGTTTGATCAACTCCCCGCCGATCAGGTGAACACGGAAATCCATTCGCGGTTCGTTCCAAAGGCCAAACCGCTCATCGGCGCAGAATGGCGAACGCAGCGCGCCGCCCTGGCCGCAAGGCTCAAGGCACAGACGTTCGCGGGCTGGCCGGAGGAAAATTCACCGTTGGCGCCGGAGCGGGTTCGCTCGGTCGAGCGCGAAGGGTTGCGGTTCAGCGCCTGGGACTTTACCAGCCAGCCGGAAGTGCGACTGCGACTGTATTGGCTCGAACCGGCGGATGGCGGCGGCAACGCAGTCAATCTGAACGTGCTGGATGCGGATGACTGGTCGGATTGGCTGGCCGCGATGCGCGTGGTCTTTGCGGATCAGTTGGCTGATGAACTGGCGCTGCCGCATCCGCCGGCGGCAACAAGCGAAGCATTCGCGCATTTGAAAGCGCGCGTGACGCAGGGTGAAGCGAATGTTGCAGCGCAGGCGTATTTCGCGCCGCGTGGCGTGGGGTTGTCTGCCTGGTCGGGTGAGGCCAAGCAGCGAACGCAGATTCGGCGGCGCTTCATGTTGTTGGGACAAACCCAGGATGGCATGTGCGTCTGGGACATTCGGCGCGCGGTGCAAGCGCTGCGTTCGGTGCGTGGCGCCGCGACCCGCCGCGTGGATTTGCAGGCCAACGGTCCGATGGCGCTGAATGCGGGTTGGGCGGCTTGGTTTGAACCGAACGCGCACTTGGTCTCCCTCGCGCCCATCCGGGCGTTGACGGAAACCACCGCGCCGGATTACTTGAATCTTTACAAGGTGCTGGATTTCCCGCAGGTGGTGGAATTGATGGAGTCCACGCGCGCGCCTAATCGGACCGAAGCGACCAGGAAATGAATGACGGCAGCGCCGCGAGTGGAGCGCATCCGGCCTCGGTCGCAGCAGTTGCCGCAATGCCAAATAATTCCCGAGGAAGCAAAGGAATGATCGGTAAGGGAATCGGGATTGGGAAGGGTGGGCGTGTCACCCAAACCAACGGCATCATTCCGGATAAGCGAGGCACGCAAGCATTGAATGTTCGCGCGCCTCAACTTAAGCTCGGGCGTGTTTCACCACAATTTCATGGTGCGTTCAGTCAACTGGCTGATGCGGTTATTGATCGGCACGGTGGTTGTGTCGTCGCTGTCCGCCTTGGAAATCATCCCGCTGGAAACACCCGCCCCGTGGCAGCGACTCGAATTTCGCATCGTCGGTGTGCCCATCGTGGCCAACCCCTTTGATCCCGAATTGATCCGGGTCGAAGGCACATTCCAGTTGCCGTCCGGGCAAGCGCTGCCCGTCCCCGGCTTTTGGTATCAAACGTGGCAGCGTCAACTGACCGGTAACAACGAGCAGTTGAGTTCGACGCACGCGCCGGAGTGGCGCTTGCGATTTACCCCACCGACGGCCGGGGATTATTCCGTGAGCGTAACCGTTTTCACCAACCACCAGCCCACCGGGCTGTCCGCCCGCACGAATTTTTCCGTCACGGGCGAAGCGCCGGCGCGCAGCGGTTACGTGCGCATCGCTCCGGGCGGGCAGTATTTCGAGACGGGCGATGGCCGGGCGCTGCGGTTGATCGGCGCGAACGTGTGCTGGCATGGCAGTCGGGGCACGCACGATTACGATGACTGGTTCGCTGCGATGGAGGCGGCGGGCGCCAATTTTATGCGCCTCTGGATGTGCCCGTGGTCGTTTGGTTTGGAAACCGAGCCGGACTCGCTCAACCGTTATCGTCTCGATCAAGCGTGGCGACTGGATTACGTCCTGCAACAGGCCGAGCAGCGCGGCTTTTACGTCGAGTTGTGCCTGGATTACCACGGCATGTTTGCGTCTAAACCGGATTACTGGGGCGGCAACGATTATTGGCCCAAGCATCCTTACAACGTCGCACAAGACGGTCCGTGCGCCACGCCCAACGCGTTTTTCACCGACGCCACCGCGCGCACGCTTTACCAGAAGCGGTTGCGCTATCTGGTGGCGCGTTACGGTTACAGTCCCAACCTGCTCGCGTGGCAGTTCTTCAACGAGATTGACAATGTCTATTCCGTGCTGAACGCCACCGACGTCGCCGCATGGCACGCGGTCATGGGCGACTGGCTGCGCGCCCACGACCCGTTCCAACATTTGCTGACCACCAGTTTTACCACCGCCGATCCGCACGCGGAAATCTGGTCGCTGCCGCAAATGGACTTTGTGTGCATCCACTCCTACGGCGCGGGCCGCCCGGCGCACGCGTTGAGCGCGCACCCACAGAAGTTGAGGCAACAATTTGGCAAGCCGGTGTTGATAGATGAATTCGGCACGAGCTGGCAGGGTTGGAATCGCGCCGCGGACCCGCACCTGCGCGGGTTGCGTCAGGGCCTCTGGGGCGGCGCGTTGGGCGGCTCCGTCGGCACCACGATGTCCTGGTGGTGGCAGAACATTCATAGCGAAAACGCGTATCCCATCTATGCGGCGTTGGGAAAAATTCTCAACCCCACCAGTTGGGGACAAGGCGCATGGACCAATCTGGTTTTCGACATGTCGCTGACGCCGCCGCCGCTCGTGGATGAACTGCTGACCAATGCGCCGTCATTCAACGTGACGCTGCCGCTGGATACGCGTTGGGGATCGAGGCTTGCGGGTGAAGTCGCCGTGCCCGGTCCAGAAGCGTCCAGCTATTCCACCAGCGCGCTCAACAGTTTTGTGCATGGCACCACCCATCCCCATTTGCGAATCCCCTTCCGCCTCAACGCGTGGCTGACCAATGACGCGCGCCTGATTCTGCATCTGAATTCGGTTTCACAAAATTCCGTCCTGGTGGTGCGCGTCAACGACACGGAATTGTATCGCACCAACCTGGTTAATCTTGACGGCAGTCACGCCGTGAACCGCGAATACAACACCGACCTGACCGTGCCCCTGCCCGCAGGGCAATGCCGGATTGAAATTCTCAACGCGGGCGCGGATTGGTTTTATCTCGATTGGGTGCGATTGGAACGCGTGCGGCCCGCCACCTATGCGAATCACTGGCAGCCGCCGTGCGAGCCGATCGGTCTGGTCGGAGCACGCGAGGCGTTGCTGTATGTGGTCGCGCCCGGCGTGGCGTTTCCCGGCAGCGCCACCGAACTGACGCTTCCCGTGCAGTCGGGTCAATTCATCACGCTCAACAACTGGCCGTCGGGCCGTTACGTGGTGGAATGGTTTGACCCCGTCAGCGGAGACCGCGTGGGCCAGACTCACGCCACCACCCGCCAGGCACGATTGCGGTTGCCGTTGCCTGATTTCAGCGCCGACCTTGCGGGCGTACTCCGCCTGCCGCCCCGGTTGTCGCAATCCGGTTTTTGACCTGCTGCGCCGCACGTGATGGTCCGGCAGCGACAACCGCTCTCGCGAATTGCGCGTTCGGATATTTTCTCAAGGAGGACTCCGTTCCTCCCGGGAAAATATCTCAGCGTTGTGGAGCGAGGAGTTGTTGATAGTCCGGATACAAATGATTGGTGCGGCTGACGGCGGGGCGGATGAATTCGCGGTAGCCCCAGGTGATGGCCGTGGGCGTGTAGGCACGAACGAAGCGCAATTTCGCCGCCAGTTTTTCAGCCGGCACCCCGCGCCAGTAAGGTTGGGTGCGCGGATCATTCACGTGCGTTTTCAGACCGAACTGCGCCACGTAATCCTCGAGACCGTCCACCAGCAATTCGCCGGTTTCCACGTTGGCCCAAAGTTGCTTTCCGGTGACAACGCAGGCTTGTTTCATGGCCGCAAAAAACGGCGCGCACTGGGCGTCGGTGTAACAGGCAAGATGCTCGCCGCGATCCTGCAACGCCACAATGTCAATGGCCGAATCGCGCAGGATGTCAGTCCAGAATTCGGCGTAATCCGCAGGCGTGGCCCAACGAAAATCCCCCAGTACCTGCGCCTCATCCAAAATGAAAAAAGGCGAAATCATTACCGGCTTGGCGGGCGCAACGACTTTGCAGGCGGCGGCGACTTCGCGATAGAGCGTGCGCGCCAGTTCCCGTTGCGCGCCCCACATCACGTAAGTTTCGTAGGGCACGTAAAACCCCTTGAACGACGAATGCTGTCCGTAGCGCTCCTGTAAAGTCTGAATCCGCTCCCGGGCGCGCGCCAGCTCGGCTGCCGCATCCGGTTGCCCCCACCAATGGCTCATTGCGCCGGTGCTTACGAAGAATTCCAACCGGCGCTGATCCGCCGCTTGAAACAAAGTTTCCGTGGGATCACTCAATCCCGCCGGCGGCACCGCGCCAAACGCCGAGCCCATCAATACCACCACGTTCATGCGCAGCGCTTTGAGGGCGTCCAGCTCTGCCGCGTTCAGGTCGAAGCCATGACTGGCTTTGTCAGGCGTGACGTACCAAAGACAACCGACCAGATGGGCGGATGGGTTGGTGGGATGATGCACGCAACCGACAAGCGTAATCAGGAACAACGCCAACCAACCGCGTTGCCTCCAAGTCGCCCGCCTGGCGAGAAGTTTTCGAAAACCAGTGTCCGGGCAGTTCATCGGCATCATGGCGAAGATGATTTTGTGGCGGCCGTTTTCCAATCCAGGCGATACCCGAAATCCGTCGGCCGGGTGGTGAAGCTTGCGGACAACCCCTTTGATTCCCAGGAAACCGAGTGCGAGGACTGGCCCTGCGCATCCACGACTTGAAGCGCTTCAATGTCGGCGGGAGTGCGATGGAAATGCTCCAGAGCCAGCGTGATTTCGAACGCGGGCTGATCGGGGAGCGGAATCAGCGTGAGATGATCCGCAGCTTCCACCAGTCGCAAGCCGTGCGTTGTTCGCACAGGGCCAAAATCCACCCGCTGCGACTGCAGCGACGGAGTCACGTCGTTCGGTGACGGAGCGGCGGCGGTCATGCTGATTTGGGTGATGTTGGTTTGCCCGGCTTCAATTTCACCCGCGACGTGCAGCACCCCGAGCGAGTAACGCCGGGTTTGGCGCGCGGCGCCGACGAGCCGATAGCGCGTGCCGTTGCCTTTGGCGTCGTAAAGACCGCAGAGGATTTCGTAGTCACCCGGCGGACAATGTTCCGGAACGCGGATCGTCCAATTTGTGCCGGTAACGATGTCTCCGCGCCAGGTGGTCGTAGGCATTTCGGGATCGCCGCCACCGTAAAATTCCGTGTCGGTGTAACGCCCCGGTGTGGGGCGACTGAAATGGTAAAACACGCGTAAATCCTTGGGCGCGGCTTGGGCGGCTTCCCAGCGCGTGATTAAACGGAAATTGCGTCCCCCCAACGGTTCAAGTCGCTCGGCAGTGGGGCGGATGGCCAGCGTTTCCGCGTCAGCCGGTCGCGCGTTCACGTAACGAATCGCGCCGGTGCTGGATTGTTCGATTGCACGGCCACCAATTTTTTCCACGCTGCAAAGCACTGAACCGGATTGCGCGATGAAACCATAGGGCGGCAGCGTGCGCCCGGCGGTTGACCAATCCGTCGCGCCGCGGTTCACCCAGGTGGTCGCACCGGAAGCCCAGCGTACCAGCAGCCGATGCAAATCGCCGCCGGGATTTTCTACCGCCGTAATTTCATCTAGCGCGACCTTTTCCGCGAATGGCTGGAGCAGCCAGTATTTGCGAATGGCGCCCGCGGACAGCATGGGCAGATCGGCCATCAAGGCGTGACCGGCCAGAACTTCGACACCCAGGTAATCGTCACTCGTGATGCCGTGCTCGTCGCGCGAGCGGTTGCCTTGGTAACGATTGGAATATCCCGCGCCGTGCAAACTGAAACGAGTGTGATTGACCAGATCGAACCACGGCACGCGTTCCCAATCGTCGCCCGGCACCATGATGCTGAACGCGCCGCCGCGCGGCTGGAGTTGCAGCCATTGACAATCCGCGCCATCGAGCCAGCCGATTAATTGGTCGCTGCCCGCTTCACTGATGGTCGGCCCTCCCTCGAAGGTCGCACGGATCGTTGCAAACGCCTCGCCCCAATGCCGGAGCGTTTCCATTTTGGAATGCCAGCGTCCGTCGCGATCCAAATAATCAAACGCATTCAGGGAGGTCCAGACATCCACAAACGAAGCGGTGGGGTGGAGCGCGGGCTTGATCTGGCGCAGGTTGCGTTGCAAGAACGGCTGGATATGGTCGGGACGAAACTGCCAGGCCTGCGCGTCGCGCCCCTCATTCAACCAGGCGCGACGCGGTTGCCCGCCGCCATCGAACGTGATGTGGGCATAATCAAATCCCGCGGCGTCCGGATAGAAATCAATGTAGTTGTCGTGCAAGCCCCAGAGCGCCCCGGCGCGCACACAGATTTCACCGAGACGGCGCAATTCCTCCAACGCGCCAAGTTGCGGTTGCGGCGGAAAAATATCCGGCAGCCGGTAATCGTAACCCCAGCGTTGCCAGACATGAATGATCGCCAGGGAATTGGTCAGGCCGTAATCGAAACAACGTTGCAGCGCAGTGGCGTTGCGTTGATACGCGCCGCCCCAAAGATCGAAAACAAACCGCCCGGCTTTTCGGGCGACCGCCGGCGCCGCGGACTTGTCATAGAGCGCGCGATATTGAATGGCGCAATCCATCGCGTTGCGCCGCCCCGGCACGAAGGTAAACGCCGGCGCGGGATGCGTGTGCAGCGCGTAAATCTGTGCCTCGGGGTCCACTTGAAAGGAATCCGGCGGCGTGTCACAGGCCTGCAACAGCGCCACGCCGTTGGCGAAATCGCAACCGACATGGCTGGTGGAAAGATCGTGCCCGCCGCCATGCACTTGAAATTTTCCCGGACGCACCACCGCATAGCCGTGACCGAAATAAACCCGTTCGGCCAACTGATCAACGGGCCCCATGGCCGCGTCCGTGATTCGGGCGTCACTGGAAAATTTCACGCGCAAACCGGGACCGTCCGCCCAGATCGTGGCCGTCAAAGTAGCCGGAGTGACGCCGGGTGCGGACCGGTTGCCGCTGCCATCGAATTCACGTTGCAACTGGAGGTGATGCCGCAATTCCAAGTGATTGTTGCCGGACACAATTTCCACTTTGTCCAAGCGCGCGGCTGATTCCCAGACGCCCACCCGTTCGCTTTCGAGGCTCAGATCAAATCCGTTGATCACCACGGCGCCGGGTTCGGCGCCGAACGCCAGCACGGCATCCAGCAGACCGTTCGCCCCCGGCGACAAGGCGGCGCGCATACCATCGGCCAGCGTGAATACATACGTTCCCGGCCCGGTTTGTCCGGTGATCACGGTTTGCCGCACTGATGCGGCGCGCGACTCGAAATCACTGGCGGCGGTGGCGGCGGGAGCGAGGTCGGCCAGCAGCATCGGGTCGCCCCAGAACCCCAGATCGCAGGTGGTGTCCAGGTTGGGGCCAGGGTGAATCTCCAGGCGCAACTGGATGGTTTGTCCAGCCCAGTGGGAAAGGTCCGCCTCACCCGGCACCCACGATTTACTCGCGGTGTGGCGCTCGAAAACTTTTTCATCGCCAACCCAGACGCGGAACGTGGCGCCGTCGCTGGGCGGCTCGGGAGGAACGGCATCACGAATGGCGTTGAAGAAGCGCAGGCGCAACTCGTGCGCCGCCGGCAGTTGGAGTCGGTATTCGAGGAACAAAGCACCCGGACCGTGGCGATACGGCGGATGCACGTTCAACGACGCGCGCGTCTGGCCGCGCGCCATCGTGCCGCGATGAAAATAAGCCAGTGATTCCGGCTCGGTACCCTCCCAGCCCATGGGCAAGGGATGCAACGCGCCGCCGATCCGTTGCCAGAGCGGTCGGCAGTTGGTCAGCTTGGCCAACGCCAGACCACCGGGCGTAGGCACGACGCTGATGGCGGCCTGCGGCTGCGCCGATCGAACGGATGAATCAAACCGCGTTTCAAAAATGCGGACGGCGTGCGCAGTGATGGCTTCGGAATTTCCAGCGGGGTGAAACCGCGCGTAAGCGTGAATGGGATACAGGGCTGAATACGCACCTGACCCGAACTGGAAGGTGAAATCCTCGGCCGCACTGCCCCGACCGGGAAGCTCCAGCGTCACGCGCGAGCGACCGACCGGCATGCAGGGCGAAACCCAATCCTTGAGCTCCAATTCAATTGTCAACGCGGTGGCGGCGTGGTTGGTCAGCGTGATCCGCACCGACTGCGCGGCGACGAGTGAACGCACGATGGGAATTTCACCAATCGTCAAAGTGATCGGGCCTTCAGTCACTTCATGACCGTTGAACGCCGGCGTAGAAATTGCGCTCGCCGCCAGGAGCAGCCCGCCAGACCAGAATCGCAAACGACGCATGGCCAGAGCTTGTCCGGTACGGCGGACTTTGTCACGCCGTTGCGATGGAGTCAGAAAGCGACGCTGAAGTTAAGCGGATTAAAACGGAAGTCGGTCCATTCCGGCGGGGGCAGTGCATCACTGTCGGTTGTTTTACCAGGGAGCTACCGTATGTGCGAACGTCTGCATCGCGCTGCGTTGGCCTCCGCAGTTCCAACGGCGTGCGGAGTTCAGGAGGTAGCACAGGAATGGACGCATCAGGGAGCGCGTCCCATTCGCACCAACGCGCCGACGCCGGGCGCGAGTTTGAAGTCCAACCGGTTTTGTTGTGTGCCGTTCCAGCGGCGTCCGACCGGATCGAAGATTTCCAGCGGACCGGTGCCGCGCAGGCCGATGGTGGTTGCGGCTTGATAATCCAGATTCACCAGGACGGCGTGAGTTGCCGTCACTCGTTTACCCGGTTTCCCGAATACACCGATCAGGGCGCCGCGCGCGGGTTGGGGCGGGGTGAATTCCTCGCGCGGCAATGGCGGATCAAACTGGAACACGCAATCCGTCGGGACTGCCACCGCGCCTGGCGGAAACATGCCGCCGTGATACACGCCGAGCGATTGCAGCGGCTGCAGCTCCGCGGCCATGACGGCAAAATCCCGATTCAATAATTTCAACGCTGGATAGAGGGCGGTGGGCGTGCCGTCCGGATGGGCGATGCCGCCGGTGTGTTTGGGCCAGCAATACACGTAATACGAGATACCCTGCGCGCCGTATGCCAGCGTGGTGTAAACCAGATAGCGCATCTCCTCCGCGTTCGGCACCCGCATGGAGGGTGTCCAGGTGGCGGCCTGCACGATATTCAGGAACGGCACTTCAGCATCCAGCGCGGCCTGGCGGATCAATGCCAGATTGAGAAAATAATCCGGCATGTCGCCCTTGATGCTGAACTGGTAGTGATCGTAACTGATCAACGACGGATTCACCCGCTCGACGTATTGCTGCAAGTGCTCCTGATACGCGGGGATCGGAGCGCCGCTGTTGCCCAGTTGCTCATTGCTGGCGTAAGTGGGAAAGAGATTGATGTAGGCCAGGTGCGCCGGATCATGCTTGCGCAGATAGGAAACCAGTTCGCCCAGGGCGACAAAATTCGTCGCGTTGGGTTCATCGGTGATGAAATAGGAATAGAGGGCGGGATGCCGTTTCACACGTCGGATCAACGCGTCCAACTCCTGCCGCTGCGCCGGATTATTGAGCGCTGCTGGCGAGAGCAATTGGTTTTGTAATTGTCCCCGCAACCCGTGGCGCGCGGCCACGTCCAGTTCCGCTTCGGTACACCAGACCAGATTCCAACCGCCCTCAGCCATCTGGCGGGCGACCGGGTCCGTCAGGCTTGGTCCGGCCCAATAGGTGACAATCGGCGTGCCCACCTGCCAGGCTTTCGCGGCCTCGCTGTTTTGCGGGCAACCGAGCGTCAAGGTCAGGGCGGCCAGGATTCGCACAACCATTCCGTATTTCATGCTCCAGCGTTAACAGGTCCGGGCGGAAACGGAAAGCGCCAAAGTGCGATCTGGAGGTGGTAATTTCTCAAAACCCAACTTGGAGAAACGCAGCAGTGTTTTTGTCATTCGGATTGAAACCAGAGGTTGAAGTCGCCTATGGTTTATCCCGAACGTGATACCCTGATGGCTGCCAATGAACTTTTACACGCCCATCTTTGCCGATGCCATCAATCTGCCGTTGGTGCTGCTGTTCGGCATCGGCGTGCTGATTCCGCTCCTGGCGTTCCAGGTTGTGGTCGAAGGTGCGATCCTCGCCCGGTTCTGGCGGATTCCATTTCGCGGGTTGGCGCGTTGCGTTTTTGTCGCCAATTGCTGGTCGTTGGTCGCCGGGTTGCCGGTCAAAATTGTCAACGTATGGCTTTACAGCCGGCTGCTGCCTGCGGATCTCGCCGGATATTTTGCGCGTTATCCGGATGCCGTGCTGCTGGGCACATTGATTTATTTTCTCGTGACCTGTCTCGTCGAGACGGGTTACGTGATGAAATGGTTGGCACGGGAAGAGCACTCTGTCTCTCGATCGCGAATCTGGTCGGGGGGTACTGATCGCCAACCTGGCCACTTACGTGGTTCTCGCGCCAGTTCACTATCTGGTCACGCGCCCGATCCACGACATTCAGGAATTCACAACCGACACTGCCTGGGCCAGCCAGCCCCTCACGCAGATTCTCTACGTTGACACGGCGACGCAGCACCTGAAAACCATTCGCTCCGATGGCTCGAAACTGGAGACAGTCGTGCCGTTGCCCGTGGTGGATTATCAGGTTTCCGCCGATCTGAACCTGTGTTTGTTTCGCGCTCCGGATGGGAACTTGTATTTGTATCGGCGCGAGGCCGCCACCGCCCAACTGGTCTGGAAAACCAAGGCCCGGTATTTCATGGAGAACGTGGCCTTCAGTCCTTCGGGGCGTTTCGTCGCCTGGTTCGATCCGGACACGCGAGTGCTGGAGGTGACCGATCTGCAAAGCGCGGAACACTGGTCGGCGACGTTGGCGAAACTGGAGACGACGACTCAAATCGCGTGGACGACCAACGATTCACAATTGGTATTTTCATCACGCACCCCAAAAACCTGGTTGCGGATAACTCCAGATCTGGGTTTGGAAGAATTGGCCTCCCAACCCGAAGCGTTGCCGTCGCTCGCCCAAGTGTATGGTCGAGTGGGAGGCAGCCACCGTTTCAGTGGCCCTAATTGGGGGCAAGCTTATTCCACTGATGAACTGGATGAGTTAAAAGTTTGGGCGCTGCCGGGTTTGGGCGCATCCATGCGGATTTACCGCACCAACCGTCCATCCGCAGGTCTGGTGAAACTCGCGGTCAATCCGGGTTTGCTCCACCTCTCGCGTTACGATTTTACCTTCACGCATCCACGCTTTCTCGCGGCCGGACGCGAGTGTCTTTTTGAAACGTCCACCGATATTTATCTGTTGGACCTGGAGCGCAAGCGCATCGGCCGGGTGGTGGCCGGGCACAGTTACAGCTTGTTAAATCCACGTTACGCCAAGGGCAATGATATTGCCGTTCTGATTTCCGTGCGATTGGGCGGCGCAATGCGAGTGATAATTAGAGCATTTCGAGTATTCCTGTAGCTCTCGACCCGCGATCGGAAAGCGGCAGCGGGCTGCCGCACTCCAAAACCTCGCGGGCACAGAACTCATTCCGCCATTCGAACTCAGCCTTCACTGAGTTACGCTCATTCTGCTTCGACAGCTACGGCTCTAATTGAATCGCCATAGAGCGTATTAACCGTGAGGCCGATGTAATGGCGCGGACGAGGCGCGCGCAATCGTCGCGTTATATTTTCGGCGCGGTGTAATCCAAGCCATGCGCGGCAGCCACGGCCCGGTGGGTGACTTTTCCGTTCATCACGTTGATGCCGCCGAGCAGCGCAGGTTGACGTTGGATGACGTCGCTCAGTTTGTTTCCGGCGAGCGTGGTCAAAAAGCGGAACGTGGCATTGGTCAAAGCCTGGGTCGCGGTGCGCGCGTAGGCTCCGGGCATGTTGGCCACGCAGTAATGGGTCACCCCTTCCTCGACAAACGTCGGGTGATCGTGCGTGGTGGGATGCGAGGTTTCCACACATCCGCCCTGATCAATCGCAATGTCCACCAACGCGCTGCCGGGGCGCATGGATTTAAGCATTTCCCGGGTCACCAGCTTCGGCGCGCGCGCACCAGGAACGAGCACCGCGCCGATGAGCAAATCCACCTGCGGCAACAATTCCATAAGGTGAGTTTCATTGGAATAAAACGTGTGAACCGAAGGCAGCGTGAGATCGAGAAAGCGCATGCGTTCCAAATCCACCTCCAGGATGGTCACATCGGCGCCGAGTCCCAGAGCCATGCGCGCGGCATTCAGCCCCGAAGTGCCGCCGCCCAGCACCGCAACTTTGCCGGGCAACACACCCGGCACCCCGCCGAGCAACACGCCGCTGCCACCAAGGTGTTTGGCCAGAAAATAGCTGCCGACTTGAAGACTCATGCGTCCGGCGATCTCGCTCATCGGCTCGAGCAACGGCAGGCGATGATTCACCTCGATGGTTTCGTAAGCGATGCAGGTGGCCCCGGACTGGAGCAACGCTTCCGTGAGCGGCTGACTGGCGGCGAGATGCAGGTAGGTGAATAAAATCTGGCCGGAGCGCAGCAACCCGTACTCGGATGGCAACGGTTCTTTGACCTTGACGATCAAATCCGCCCGGGCAAAGACGGCTTCGTGCGTGTCTATGAGCCGGGCTCCGGCGCGTTCGTATTCGGCGTCGGCATAACCGGAGCCCACGCCCGCGCCGCGCTCGACGAGAACGGTATGGCCGTGTTTGGTGAGTTGATACGCCCCGCTGGGCACGAGGGCCACGCGGTATTCTTGAGTTTTAATTTCTTTGGGTACGCCAATGATCATAAGGGAAAATCTTGCTCCTCGGTTTCCAGCGCGGCCACAGTCGGGGCGGTGGAGGGAGGATTTGTGGTCGCCAACGTCGGCGCGTTTGTTTCCACAGGCGATACCGCGTCGGTAGAAGCAGCGGGAACGTCCACTTCGATTTCAGATGCGCTTGTCAGACGGCTGGCGAGCGGTGGTGCCAGCTCGGATTTTGGAGCGGCTTCCGTCGCCACAGCGGATTCCACATTGATGGCCGCATGGGTTGAACGGGCGCCGTTCAGCGCCAAGCGCGCTTGGGCGCGATCCACCAGATCGCGCATGGAAACGGCGGTGGCGGCGTGTTCTTCAGCCGCTTGAATGCGCGCGAATTCACCCAGCACCTCCAGCCGCACCGGTTCATCGCGGGTGGCGGGCTCCTGACCGTGCGCGGCGCGCATGGCGTAAAGGACCTGGTGGCAGTTGATGGTTTCCAAGGGGCGCGCCGGTGAATAGCCCACTTCGCTGCCGCCGACTTCCACCACCAGTTGCGACGCGAGCAGCGTGTGCATGATCTGTTGCACCAGTTTGCTCGGGATGCCGAGTTCGCTGGTGATCTGCCGCACAGTGGCCGGCGGCAAACCGCGTTGGAACCGTTGCCCGATGCAGGTCATCAAGCGCAGCGCGACAAATTCACGCCCGCGTTGATTCACGTTTTCCGCCAGCCGATCCTGCAAATAGGAGGCGCGATTCTGAAAGGCGTAGGCCACCTGCGCACCGAACAGCACGGTCAACCAACTGATGTAAAGGCCGCCCATGAATAGCGGCACGATCGCGAGTCCACCGTAAATCTTGTTGGCGTTCACCCAGCGCGACGCCAGTAAAAAACCGAGGTGATTGTAAAAATGCCAGGCCACCCCCGCGAGCGCGCCCCCGACCAGCGCGGCACTGAAGTTGACGCGCGTGTTGGGAACGAGTTTGTAGAACAGCGCGAACGTGAAAGCGATGATGATCACTGGCAGCAGACTGGTGATTAGCGGCTCCAGAAACGGAATGATGGTGATTAAATCCCGCGTGCGCTGAAAGTTGGGCTGGTTCATCAATCCCAACGCGAGAATCAACAGCGTCGGTCCAAAGCCAATGGTGAAGCTGTAGTTGGTGATGCGCGACCACCAATCGCGCCCGTGCGTCACGCCCCAAATGTCGTTAAACACCTCCTCCACCCGCGCGAGGGTCAAAATGGCGGTCACGATCAAAAAGAACATGCCCGTAAAACCGAGCGTGGCGCTGGAACTTTTTTTGGCGAAGCCGTAGATAAAGTTGGCGACCTGTTCCGCCACGCTTTCCTTGGCGTGCGTCAGCTCGGTACTCTCGTTGGGGCTGGACAACCGAGCGTTGGCGGGAGGGGCTTCAGAAACGGCAAGGGAATCATCCGGTGCGATCAAGAGCGGACCGTCTTGCCGGGCGCGCAGTTCATCCACTCCAAACTGAATGCGATCCAAACCGCTGGTGAGGTTGGAAATCGGGTCGAGCTGTTGGTCCGGACTCAAGGCCAAGGAAACGACCGGCGGCTGATTCGTGCCGGTGGGAGCGGGGACGATACGTTCGACCATCTGGGCGATGAACGCGCGGATTTGGGCTTCGCCCTTGGATTCGAGAATGGCATTGGCGACGCCCAGCACCACGGTGAGGATGGGAATCATCGCCACCATGGTGGTGAAAGACAAAGCCGAGGCACGAATCGGACAGCGGTTGCGGACAAAACTGCTGCCCACCAGCGTCCAGAAATGGAAGAACCGCTCGAACTTGCTCAACCCACCCTCGAACAAAAAATCGTCTTCCTTCGAAGGGTCAAAGGAACTGGAGGCGATTTGCGCGAGACGTTGGAACCATTTCTTCATTGTTCGACCGAAATCACGCTAACAAAGCGCCCCCTCAAGTCAATCGGCGCGACGACTTTTGTACGATTTGGCTGGTAACGCAACGAGGCGCAATCGGTCTTACGTCGAACGCGGGATTCCCGGTGTGATTGACTTTTCAGGAGGCTGATGCTAACCCGACACGGCGAATAAAGTGAAACTGCGAGCGTCGAACAACAGTTGAGTTATGAAGAAATTCGTAATCATCCTCCTGAGTGGAATAGGGCTCATCCCGATGCGGGCGCAATGGTTGCATCCGGAGGCCGTGCAAGGCGCGTTTCTGGGCGGGTTGATCGGCGGCATCGCCGGCGGTCACCATCATGCGTTTTCGGGTCGGGACGCCGCGCTCGGCGCCGGCGTGGGGCTTTTGGCTGGCACCCTGATTGGAGAAGCCAACCGCTCGCGTTACGATTACGGAACGACGTTCTATGCGGACCCAACGCTGAGTCTCAATTTTGGCTATGGTTACTATCACCGGGGCCGCTCGGTATATGTCGGTTATACGCCGGGTTGGTATCATGCGCCGCGCACCGACTACCGCGCCATGCGCCCCAACTACGCCGTGAGCGGAACGATGTTCGGCGCCGCTTCGGGAGCGTTGATTGGGGCAGCCAACCATCACGCGGGCCAAGGCGCAATCATCGGCGCCGCGGCGGGATTGGTGGCCGGTGGTGTGGCGGAAGCGGCGGCAATTAAACGCGAGCGCGCCGAAGCGCAGAACGCAAATCTCCGGGTTGAAACGACTGCAACCGTTGCCCGCCAGCCGGAAGGAGCGAGCCACCCCATCACTTCGCAACCAAGCTGCACTTCAACGTATTATTGGACGCCGCGCCCGCAGATCGCGGATGCGCCGAGTGTACCAAACGCGCCGACCTTTTGAGCTCCCAACGAATGCTTGAAAAGATCGCCACGAGAGTTGGCTTGTTTCCGATTGGCGTCCGTGTTCCCCTGAGCGAGTTGGGTGTGAAATTCGATTATTAAGCAATTATCAAATATGAAAACCATTGGTCGTAAAATTACCGGTCTGGCTTTAATTGCGTTGGTCGCGGGTTGCGCCTCGCGCGGCGTCAAGAATCCTTCGGGCGTCCCGGTCACACGCATGAACGCGGATGAGCAGGGATTTGTCGCGGGCACTGGCGTTGAATCGCAGGATTTGGTGGCGGTGACCGATAAGATGGCGCGCAGCATCTTGGGCATTCAATCCATCGCCACCGCCGCGGCGCCGCCCATCATCGTGCTCGATCCAGTGGAGAACAAAACCCGTTTCCCCATCAACAAGGACATCTTTCTCACCCGCATCCGCACCGAACTGATTAAAAAGGCCGGCGGCAAGGTGACGTTCCTCGCCCGGGATCGGATGGCGGCGCTGGAGAAGGAACGCAACCTGAAACGCGAAGGCGCCGTGACGGCGTCGAGCAATCCCCAGGCGCAGGAATTTGCCGGCGCGGACTATTTCCTGACGGGCACACTGGAAGGCATGTCCACCCGCACCTCGGCGGGAACGAGTGATTACATCCTGTACACCTTCCAACTCATCAACGCCCGCACCAGCGCCATCGTTTGGGAAGACAACGCGGAAATTAAGAAGCAGGGCTTGGAAGACGCGGCATATCGGTGAAAAACCACGGCGAATTATCGAAGACGATTTAGGCTCGTTTTTAAAGTACAAGCAACCGGGAGAAACGCTGACCGTATTTGATCATGCGAGTACTTTATCGAAGTAGCGCAATGTTGTAGGTCAATGAAACCACTCGTTTCAGGGTTGTTGCTTGTTAGCCTCCTTTTTTTCGCTGGCTGTGCTACGACCCAAACGCCTCAAATTCCCCTGACTGGCGACATCCTCGTGGACGGGCCGCGGATGATTGCGGAAGGCCCGGCGCGCGATCAGGTGCTTTGGCAGTATCGCACGGCGGCAGCCGCACTGCGGCGCGGGCAATTCGAGGCCGCCAAACCTTTGCTGGATGCAGCGTTGGCGCGCCTGCAAGGCGTGTACGGCCCTGACTCCGAGGCGCGAAAATCACGCGGTATGTTCCAACGCGAATCGCACAAGACCTTCATCGGCGAACCGTACGAGCGCAGCATGGCGTATCTGTATCGCGGCATGATTTACTGGCGCGATGGGGAACTGGACAACGCCCGCGCCTGTTTTCGCAGCGCCGAGTTCGAGGACAGCGATGCTGAAAACCAGGAATACCAGGGCGACTGGGTGTTGCCGGATTACCTCGATGGTCTGGCCACGGTGAAATTGGGCGGCGACGGGCGTGATGCTTTGCAACGAGCCCGCGCCAACGCCAAGAACATCACCCTGCCCGATTACCAGCCGCAGGCGAACGTCTTGTGTTTTGTGGAATACGGCCCCGGACCGGAGAAATATCGCGCCGGAAGTTACGGTGAGGAATTGCGTTTCCGCGCGCGCCGATCAGAAATTTTTTCCGCCACGATAAAAACCGGCGCGATCGTCAAATCCGTGGCGCCCTGCGATGATTTGAATTTCCAAGCGACCACGCGCGGCGGGCGGCTCATGGATCACGTTCTGGCCAATAAAGCCGTGTTCAAAGGCACCACGGATTCCGCTGGCGACATGGCTTTGTTTGGTGGACTGGCAACGGCCACGGTGAGTCGGGATCGCACCGTGCAAAGCGTCGGTCTGGGAGTGGCCCTGGCGGGTTTGATCGCCAAAGGCATTTCCTCAGCCGCCACGCCCGAGGCGGATATCCGTCAATGGAACAACCTGCCGCAATTCATCAGTTTCGCCTCGTTGAAATTAACGCCCGGCAACCATGTGCTGACGGTGGAATTCAATAACGCCGGCCGCGCTTCTCTTTCGTCCTTAACCAAAACCATCAACGTGAACGTGCGCGCGGATCGAGACACGGTCGTCTATGTCAGCGACAGTTCCACAACTCCCGAAAATCAATGAACGCAAAACATCTCCTTTTGATTCCACTGCTCGGCGCGATGCTGGCCACTGGTTGTCGCACCCATGATCGCGGCCCGTATCTGCCCGAGAACTCGAAGCGAGCCGCTTACGAAGACACTGAGCGCTTTGTGTTGCTCGATCCCGGCACGCAATACTCCGTCACCTGCTCCGGCATCAACGAACGCACGCTGGAGGACGGTCGCTTGGAAATCACGACGCTGCTACGTAACCGCGAGAATCGGCGCATCGAGATCCAGGCCAACTGCGTTTTCAAAGATGGCAACATGATGCCGATTGACGATGAAACTCCGTTTCAAGCCGTCATTTTGACGGAGAACGCCACGGAAGCGGTGAAGTTCACGTCCATGAATAATCGCGCGAAAAAGTACACCGTTCGCGTGCGCCAGGCACGTTAAGCTGAAGTCGCCTGCCCCGACTCACGCGTCGAGTTGGGGCGATTGGATTTCACCCCACAACTCCCGCAAGTCGTCATCGGCCAGCGCCATGGCGTGAATTGGTTGTGTACCGCCGATCTCGCAGGCGCGCCACAACCAGCGCCGCGCGGCGGGCAGATTGCCCAACCGGCACTCGTAACACGCCAGGTTGAAGGCGATGGTGGCCTCGCGCGGAAATTTTTTTGCTGCCGGGATCAGAAAATCGCGCGCGGGTTCGATGCCGCCGCCGGTTTTGCGGCGCAGGGCGTACGCACAATGCAACCAACCCGCCGGTTCATCCGGCAGCGCGCGCACCAGTTGCTCGGCACATTGAAAGGCCGCGTCCCAATCCCGGTCCGCTGCCGCCAGGACGAAGCGCAAACTCAACACGGCCGGATGCGTTTGATTTTCCGGACTGATCGCCGCCAGTTCCATTCGCGCTTCCGTGGGATTGCCCAGTTCCAGCCAACCACACGCCGCGCTAACGTAATGTGCATCCGGATTTTCCAACGGTTTCACGCGCCGAACATAGGCACGCGGCGGCGCTTCGGCAATGCCCTTTGATTTGACCTTGAGCGCGCGGACTGGTAGAACGCCGGACGACAAAAACGTCGCCGCCGCATCGTATTATGAAAACCAGCGCCCAACCCAGATATCGTCGCATCCTCCTTAAACTCAGCGGTGAAGCGCTGGGTGGCGAGGCGGGATTTGGCATCAACGCGCGCGAAATTCAGAGTATGGCGGAACAGGTGCGCGAGGTGCGCGACCTGGGCGTGGAAGTCGTTGTGGTACTCGGCGGGGGGAACATCTTCCGCGGTTTGGCGGGGAGCGAGAAGGGCATTGAGCGCGCCACCGGCGATTACATGGGCATGTTGGCCACCATCATCAACTCGCTCGCTTTGCAGGATGCGCTCGAAAAAATCGGGGTGGCCACGCGGGTGCAAACGGCCATCGCCATGCCGCAGGTGGCGGAAACCTTCATCCGCCGCCGCGCCGTGCGGCATCTGGAAAAAGGCCGCGTGGTCATTTTTGGCGGCGGTACGGGCAACCCCTACTTCTCCACCGACACCGCCGCGGCCCTGCGCGCGACGGAAATCGGCGCGGAAGTCATCTTGAAAGCCACCAAGGTGGATGGCATCTACGAGAGCGACCCCAAAAAAGATCCGGCCGCCCGACGCTACCCGCAGATCACTTACCTGGAATGTTTGCAGAAACAGCTCAAGGTGATGGACGCCACCGCCTTCTCGCTTTGCATGGACAACAAAATGCCCATCATCGTCTTCGATTTTTTCAAACCGCACAACCTGAAGCGCGTGGTGCTGGGCGAGTCCGTCGGCACGGTGGTGACGGGATGATCCGATCGGAACAAGCCGCATGCCGGAGCTGCCCGAAGTTGAAGTCCTGGTGCGTCATCTGCGTCCGCTGTTGCGCGGCAAACGGATCCGCGCCGTCACCGTCCACCGGAAGAAAGTCATCCGACCGGACACCCCGCGGCGGTTGCGACGCGTGTTGACCGGGGCCACCTTTCAGGGCGTGCAGCGGCGCGGCAAGTATCTGCTGTTTCAATTGCAACGAAGGGGCAGCCACCCTCCGGTGCTGCTGACCGGCCACCTGGGCATGAGCGGGCGGATGTTTTTGACCCGCAACCCGGCCCCGTTGCCCAAACACGCCGCCGTCGTGCTGGATTTGGGCCGTGAACGGTTCATTTACGAGGACCCACGCTACTTTGGCCGCCTCAGCTTGAAGGTGGAGGCGGTCAAGCGGCTCGGTCCGGAACCCCTGAGCCGCAAGTTTACGCCGGCAGTCTTTGCCGCCGCCCTGACGGACTCCCGGCGCGCCATCAAGGTTTGTTTGTTGGATCAGAACCTTGTGGCCGGCATCGGCAACATCTATGCCAGCGAAGCATTGCACCGGGCCCGCATCAACCCATGCTGCCCGGCGGGCGGATTGACAGTCCGGCAGCGGCACACGCTCTGGCGCGCCATGCGGGCGGTGTTGACGGAGGCCATCCGCTTCGGCAGCACGGTGCCGCTGCACCACGGACCGGGCGGGCGAAGCCAGGGCCGGTTGTTTTACTACGGGCTGCGGACGGAAACGCCCCGGTATTACCGGGAATGCCTGCAGGTTTACGACCGGGCGGGGCAGCCCTGCCGCCGCTGTCGCACCCCCATTGAACGCCTGGTTCAGGCGGGGCGCAGCACTTTTTATTGCCCGCAATGCCAGCGGTGAATTGCCCGGATTTTTCAGTGTAAATTTACGCTTGAAGTTAGCCGTTGTTTTGCCAAAGTCAGCCCGTCTGATAGATAGCTTGTCGCTGCCACGACATGGTGAATCTTCAAGTGAACTTGGTTCAGTGATGATTTGAAACCCGGCGGTCGGGAACAGTGTGGAGTAAGCAGAGTTGGTCTCGGACAGTTAAACATCACATGAGCACAAAGTTGTTTGTAGGAAATCTTTCCTTCAAAACCACTGAAAACGACCTTCAAGACGCCTTTGCCGCCTTCGGCGGCGTCGTGGAGGCCAACATCATGATGGACCGCATGACGGGCCGCCCTCGCGGGTTCGCGTTCGTCACGATGGCGAGTCAGGAAGAAGCCGAAAAAGCAATCGAAGGATTACACGGAAAGGAAATTGATGGTCGGGCATTGACCGTCAATATTGCGCGTCCACGCGAAGAACGTCCGGCGGGCGGCGGCGGGCGCGGACCGCGCCGGGACTTCGGCGGCCGGGGCGATCGCGGCGATCGGGGCGGACGTTAATCATTACGCCGCTGGGATTTTTTCAGGCGGGATCCAGTGAAAGCTGGGTCCCGTTTTTCTGTTCACCACCATCTCCGTCACCCCGCCGCAACGCACCATTGAACCTCGTGATATGAGCGACCTGCCGTCCTCCAGAGATTGACCGCAACTGAAAATCTTCCGATGCTCTTCCCGTGTTGAATCCGACTCCGCTTCAAACCTACCTGGAAACCCAACTGCCCGACGCGCTCGAATTGCTGCGGCGAATGGTGGCCATCAACAGCTTCACTCTGAATCGTGAAGGCGTGAATCGCTTGGCGCGGTTCACGGCGGAATGTTTCGCCCCCTTGGGGTTTACGGCTGAATATGTCAATCCCACCAATCCGCAGTATGGACAGCATCTGGTATTGACGCGTCCCGGCAACGGAAAGCAAAGCATCATGATGGTGTCACATCTGGACACCGTGTTTCCGCCGGGGGAAGAAATGCGCAATAATTTTCATTGGTCGGTGGAAGGAGACCGCATTTTTGGTCCGGGCACCAACGATATCAAGGGCGGCACCATGATGATGTGTCTGGTGCTAAAGGCGCTCCAGGCGCAGGCTCGGGAACTTTTCGAGCGAGTAACCTGGAAACTGTTCCTCAATTCAGCCGAGGAAATGTTCTCGCCGGACTTTGGAACGGTGTGCCGGGAGCGACTGGATAAAAACACCCTGGCCGCACTGATTTTTGAGGCGGAGGGACGGTTGGGGCAGGATCGGTTGGTGGTGCTGGCACGCAAAGGTCGTGCAACGTGGCGGGTAACGGTCACCGGACGCGGCGCGCACGCCGGGGGCAAACATCCGCACGGTTGTAACGCCATTGTGCAACTCGGCCAACTGCTGCCGCGCCTCGCGGCCATCACGGACTATTCGCGTGAACTGACCGTCAACGTGGCCACTGTAACCGGCGGCACGGTGCTGAATCGGGTGCCGCATGAAGCGGTGATCGAGGGCGAATTGCGCGCCTTCGATGCGACGACCTACCAACACGGCGTCAATCAACTACTCGCGCTGGCTGGGCCAGGCGAAGTCAGCAGTCCTGCGGATGGTTTCCGCAGTCAGATCCAAGTGGAAATCCTCACCGAAGCACGTCCCTGGCCGCGCAATGCCGACACGGACCGGTTGGGCGAGATTTGGATGCAAGCCGGACGCGAGTTAAACCTTCCCGTCAGCGGTCATCAACGCGGCGGATTGAGTGACGGCAACCAGATTTGGGATGTTGTCCCCACGCTGGATGGGCTTGGCCCCTGGGGCGATGGGGATCACTGTTCCGAACGCAGCGCGGACGGCTCAAAATTGCCCGAATTCGTGGAAATCAGTGGCATCATTCCGAAGGCTTTGCTGAATGTGACGGCAATTTCCAAGCTGATCGCCAACGCGTAACTCCGGCCGATCCACAATCACTGCTTGTGCAGGCGTCAGCGGATTGCGTTCCGGGAGATCCCCGGAAAAATCCTTGGCACTTCCGCCTTGCAAACCTCCTTGAGACTCCATGCAAGGCAACCTTGGGTAGAACCAGGACACCTCCTTGCACTGAGGCCCATAAAACGGCTTGGCACGGACGTTGCGAGGATATGGACGCAACGAACATTCGGAGGCGTATATGAAGTTCAAAGTCGAAGTTGGCGAAATCGAAAAAAATCAAATCGAATTCAACCACAACCAACTCATGGGAATGTTATCCATCAAGGTGAACAAAAAAACGGTGCTCAAAAACGCCCGGCTGCTCAACGAACCGGAGCGCGAGGTATTTCAATTCGTCGTGGGGCAGATGGAACGTTCCGAAATCCGCATTGAAAAATTGCGACGGCAGCTGTTCGGCACCCGCAACACCGTGTATGTGGACAACCGGCTGGTACGCGTTTTTGAAGGCGTCTGATGCGGCTCCTTTTCCGAGGGCCGTCCGTTTTCCATTGGCGGCGGCATTGATACGGGAAATACTGCGGACGTGTCTGAAACGACTGAAGCCGTCCCCACGCAAGAATGGCTTGGCGCACACCGCCTGCCGGACCAGCGCCTGGTGCGTTTCCGTCGCATCCAGTCGAGCGATGAAGCGCTGATTACCACTGCCATCAATTCCGCCTCGCCGGAAACACTGCTGCACCGCTTCTTCAGCCCGGTCCGTCAGGTATCGCCGGAAATGCTGCGCCGCATGCTCAGCTTCGATCCGCAGCGTGAAACCTGCATTGTGGGTTTGGTTGAAACAACGACAGATCCGCGCCTGATTTGCGGCGCGCGGTATGTAAAATTAGCGGCGACCAGCCGGGCGGAAATCGCCCTTACCGTACATGACGATTTTCAGCGGGCAGGCCTCGGCATTTTCATGCTGCGCCTGCTGGCCCGACTCGCCACCCACGATGACGTGAAATTTTTTACCGCTGAAGTCCTGAGCAGCAATGACAAGATGTTGCGGTTGTTGCGCAAAATTTCGGCGGGTGGCGGTCAGGGAGCATGGTCTGGTGAAGTTTATCACGCTGAAATTCCCATCAGGCAACTGCTCCACTGACCCCGACATCGCACGGGTCACTTCAACGAAAAGTAACCGCGTTGCCGCGAACTGATGGGCAGGTCCAATTTCTCCATCACTTGCAGCATGTCCTCCCAGACCGCGCGCTTGTCCTTCATTGAGTTGGTGCGGAGCAAATATGCGGGATGAAACGTGGGCATGAGAGGAAGACCGCGATATTCCATCCAATGACCGCGAGACTTGGTGATGGGAACCGGACATCCCAGCAACCCTTTGATGGCAACTGCACCCAGTGCCACCAGCACCTTGGGCTGGATGAGATCAATCTGCTCATGCAAATAAGGCAGGCAGGTGGCCATTTCCTCGTCGGTAGGCTGCCGGTTTCCGGCTTTCTGTTGCGGCGTGTCAGGACGACATTTCAGCACGTTGGCGATGTACACATCGCTCCGTTTCAAGCCCATCGTCTCAATGATCTTGGTGAGTAATTGCCCGGCCTTGCCGACGAACGGTTCGCCCTGCTCATCTTCATCCGCTCCCGGCGCCTCGCCGACGAACATCAGTTGCGCATCAATGTTGCCCGTTCCAAAGACCACTGATTTGCGGGTGGCGACCAAATGCGGACACTTCACACAGGCCAGCACCCGTTTTCGTAATTCAGCGTAAGCGACAACTTTGTCTGGGTTGTTGGGAGAAATCGGGATCAGTTGGCTTTGCGGAGTCACCGGCACGGCTGGAATCACGATTGTAGTGGCGGGTAGCGGCGGCTGCGGCATCGTCGCCCGGCGCACTGCTGGTGAAATCTTCGAAACAGCCCGCGAAGCGGACGTTGCCGTCGGGGGCGAAATTTTTTGGACTGGAGCGAACAGCGCCCGCACCGCTTCCGCCGACACGGTGATTTGTCGCTGCCCTTGATTCCGCCGGTGCTCCAGGTAGCGAATCGTGCTGTCCAGCAATTGTACGTAAGCCGATTGCATCCTGACATCCTAACCGGCTGGTCACCTGGAGCGAGTGAAAATTCCACCTCGTCAACACGCACGGACGAATTGACTCAAATTAAAAGACACCCATCCGTCTATCTTCGCCTCGACCGCCTACGTCCGCGACGGTGCTTCCGTTCTCATTCTCATTTCGTGTGATCCGCACGTTTCGCGATTCAGCCTGCAGCGGTAATGCGCCAGAGATCTGATGTTTGTCACCATCGGCAGTCGTTCGCACAAATTTTGCGTCAACCGTCAGAAGGCTGCGTAAATTTTCCCGAAGGATGGCGACGTGCAGGGTCATGCGAAGTTGCTGGAACGGTGGTTTCCAAATCTCGATGCGTTCGGTGATGAAAAAACAGCCTCACAACCTTTTGTTGCATATGCGACAAAAGGTTGCATGAACAAATTCAACGGTTTGTGATTGAAGTAAGCCACCAAACGCGAACAACCTCAGCAAATAGAGCGCAACGTGATTGCGCAATCCGCGTCTTTCGCAGTCAATCCGCCGCCACTTTGCCTCGCCGCAGTTGACATGTGGGTAATTTCGCTTGGTCAAGATGGCGTTGACTGTTCTAATTTGTCGCGCATGTCTGGGCTGCGTCAGGCCGCCATTGATGTCGGCACCAATTCGGTGAAATTGCTCATTGCTGAAATCTGCGGCAACGAGGTCCGGGCGCTCTGCGAAGCCAGCCACCAAACCCGGCTCGGACAGGGGTTTTACCAAACGCGCAATCTACAGCCGGGGGCAATCGCCCGTACCGCTGAAGCTGTAGCGGATTACGTGGAGCAAGCCAAACACTTCGCCTGCGAGACCATCCGTGTTTTCTCCACCAGCGTCGCCCGTGAAGCGGTGAATGCCGCCGCACTGGTTCGGGCTATTGAACAACGGAGCGGGATCACTTTGGAAATCATCTCCGGCGACCAGGAGGCCGAGTGGGTATTCCGGGGCGTTCTCACCGATGCCACCCTGCCGCCAGCGCCACTGTTGCTGCTCGACGTGGGCGGCGGCAGCACCGAATTCATTCTCGGTCGCCGCGAGCGCAGAATTTTCAGTCAAAGTTTCCCGCTGGGTTCCGTACGGTTGATGGAAACTTTTACCATCAGCGATCCGCCGACCGCCGCGGAATTACACGCCGTCACTCAGAGCGTGCGCAGTCTGCTCGCTAATCAGGTGGCGCCAATTCTGATGCCGATCTGGCAGAATGAAATTTCCGAGGCCTCCGCTCAAGTTCAACTCGTCGGCACCGGCGGGGCGGCAACCATTCTGGCGCGAATGGCCGCGCAACTCACCACGTTTGACCGCGCGGTAATTGAAGCCGCGCGTATCAGCTCGGACTGGTTGACTCAACAAACGGAACAGCTCTGGCGTTTGCCGCTGGTCCAAAGGCGGGAACTAATCGGTTTACCGCGATCGCGGGCGGACGTCATTTTGACCGGGGCGGTCATTTACCAGGCCATTCTGGAGTACTTTCAATTTCGCGAACTGCGCGTCAGCACGCGCGGCTTGCGCTTCGCCGCGGTGCTGGACGCGTGTTGAGCGTGATCAGCGGGCAAAGAACGTGTCGTGCAGCGACCCGCGCTCGGTGCGAATCACCGCGCCGGTCCGAATGTTATGCCGCTCGAACCAGCCGCGGGAAACTTCCAAAACGTATTGCAAATTGGACGTTTTGGAGCGCACGCCGACTTCGTTGCCCGGTTCCAACTCGATGATCTCGGCAATCGTTCCATCCGGAGTAATGTAAGCCGCCGAAAGCGGCACGACGCAGTTGCGCATGTAGAAATCCTTTGGCCCGATCGCCTCCGGCGGAAAGACAAACAACATGCCCTCGGTTTCGACGAGGTTGGTACGAAACATCATTCCCGTGCGGATTTGCAGTTCGGTGCGGGCCAATTCAGCGGTGAGTTCTTCCGCGCCCAGCCAGAGTTTGAGGGTGGGCAACCGTGGTTGCGCATGGGTCAAATGTCCATAGAGCGGATCAATCTCGGGCTTGGAGGCCGGGGCCGGTTTTTTACAACCGCTCAACCCGGCAAGGATGAACCCGAGCATCAAACTACATGCCAAAAATCGCATGAGCGCATTTAGACAAATCCGCCAGTCGAAAACCATTCTTTTTCTGGCCTCGTTTGCTTGTCTCACGGCATCGGCAGGGACTGGCTGCGTGCCATACTATTCGGAAGTCTTGCGTTCGTTTCATTCTATTTTTTCCGCCGGTTAAACAAATGAAAATGCTGGAGACTTGATGTAAGTGGCAGCTGAGAGGCGCGTCCCAAAGGCGTTTGTGGCCCAAGTCTAAACTGGCGGACGCAGTGTCAATTGTTGATAGAAGCTTACCGAAGATGCTTGAGCCAAGATGGGACCGGCTCGTTCAACTGCACGGTCTGACCGTTCGCATAGGTAGCCACATGACGGAATGGAGACTTCAAGTCATCGTTGTCGAAAACCAAGACGCACGGCAATTCGCGGACGGCGGCAGTGAGGTTTGTAAGTGTGCGCGGAAAACGTTCCACCAACTTCTCGGCTGGCACATCATGTCCACCTTGGGAAACCCGCATGGCCACACGCTGCCCGGACGTGTCAGCGTCGGCAATGCCCACAAAGCCAAGGACGACGGCATATCCCGATTGAACTAACTGTTTCAGGAAACCCAATTTGTCGCCCACCGGATCCGAGAATACCGTTTCAAATATGAAGCTCTCGCGTTGATTGACTAGTTCGGTCCGGAGCGACGTGATCATCCGGGCGGCTTCATACGCGTCCACGGCCAATTCCCGGGCGATGGCATCCGCGTTAAGAAATCGTAAACCGCTGAATTTCAGATGCGCTTTGAAAAAGGTGGTTTTCCCAGCGCCATTCGGGCCGGCGATTGCCACCACGATCGGGCGGCGATCCAGATACTCGCTCCAAGCCGCCGTGCTTTCCACAGAACTGCGGCCCCGTTTCACCGTTTTGCCTTTTTGACAACTTGGAATTCGCGGTTAACGAAGCGGCCAATCATGCGCTTGCCGTTCGCCTCAATCCGGACCAACAGACCGGGCGAATTGGCCGGTTCGTAATGAGGATACGGGAGTTGATTAAGATGTTCGGCCACCCGCTGGCGGCCTTCCGGCGAATCCACAGAATTCAGGCACTCCGAAAGCGGCCGGGAGTCCCCGGCCCGGCGCAACGCCAAGGCCTGATCCCCGCGCAAAAGCGGCTCGATGGCGCGCCCCAATCTGGCCCAGAACTCAATTTGTCCCGCAATCGACCGTTCAGCGACTTCGGCCGTGAGTCGGGCGTCGAGAACCAAGGTGTCAGAAACCTTAACCGGTTGACTCATGCTCTTAAGGTAGCAAAACGCTACCATCTGTCAACCACCACCTCTCCGCCTGAAAATAGTCCCAGTCCCCCGGGGCCGCCCCCGTGATACCGCGGGCTTGTGAGACGCTGCAACCACGGCGGCGCCTTTATGACCTGAGCAACGCCTGCCTAGCTGACTCCAAGCGGGTTTGCCTTTGGGCCGCCATTCCAGTTTCGATCCCTGACCTTGAAGCCAGTGCGGCGGCACACCCCCATAAACACTTTCCAAGGTGACCACGCCGCCAACATGATTGATTTCCCAGGCAATTTGCGGATCGTTGACTCCGTGCGAACGGCACACCAGAACATAAAATGCCCGCATCCCACGCGAGGTGATCTTTTTCTTTAGAAGCCCTTTTTGGTGCAACCACTCCAGCGTCAACCCCAGATGCGCCGCCGCTTTGGCGGCCCGGCGCGCATCCAGGCGTTCCAGTGCCTGCTTGAGGCAGGTCGTCTCCAAGGACCGCAACGTGTCGGCACCTTGGTAATATACCCGGACGAAAAATGTCCCGCTGCGCGCATCCCGGTAGAGCGCCCGTTCTCCAGCCACTTTTTGAGTCGTGCCATAACCAGGTTGCTTGTTGAACCGGGTACAAGCCATTATAGGTCCGGGCGAAAATGGGGGGAACCCTTGATTTTATTGGCGCACCCATGAGGAGTTGAACCTCAAACCTGCTGATCCGTAGTCAGCCGCTCTATCCAATTGAGCTATGGGTGCGCTCAAGGGATACGCAGGCTAGAGAATCCAGCCCGCCGCTGACAAGCCATTTCGCAACCGCACGCAACGGCCGCGCGCCGACTGTACCCCTGCTTCGGGCCAATTCAGTTTGGACTCAAAGTCTTCCGAACAAATTGCGATCGCTCGCGTCCAACCTCGAAAAAAGATTTATGAAAATAGCTCGTTCAATGGTCGCCGTGGCCGCGCTGGCAACGCTCATCTGTTTTCCTCCAGCCGGCTCCGCCGAACAAAATCAGTTTTATCTCCGAGCGGATCTGGGCGGCAGCAAGGCGCGGGACGTTCAGTTGCGCGAGTTTTTCGGCCAACCCATCGCGCCGGGCAGCAAAATCAAATTGGACCCTGGCCTGCGCGGCGGCCTGTGCGGTGGCTATGGCTTGACCGACTGGCTCGATGCCGAGGCAGAAGTGGGACTGAACTCCTACCGCATTGATTCCGTCACCGGCGCGACCCGGGCTGATGGCACGCTGGCCAATGTTCCATTCTTCCTGAACGCGCGGCTGCATCTGCCGGACACGTATCATTTCAGTCCGTACGTTGGCGCGGGTTTCGGCATCTCCAGCACCATTCTCACCGGTGATAATGTCATGATTGGCGGCACGATTTTCGACGGCACCTCCGCCGACGCGGTCTTCGCCTATCAAGCGTTCGCCGGTTTGCGGTTTGCCCTCAATGACCGCATGGGACTCAGCCTGGAATACCACTACTTCCACGGTGAGAAAGCCAGCCTGTCCGCCGACGTGGTTTTGGGGGTTCTCTCGGATCGGTTGCAATTGGGACGGACGGAATCACACAGCGTTTCCATCGCGTTCGATTTCCATTTCTGAAAGTGCTCACGGCTCGACAAACCGCCGCAATCCGCACAGATTGAGGCGTATGTCGTTGCCGAACCGACCGCTCGTTATTGCTGACCGAACCTTCCGATCGCGCCTGATTCTTGGGACGGGAAAATTTTCCGCTCCGGAGGCGATGCGCGACGCGTTGGCGGCCAGCGGCGCGGAAATGGTGACCGTGGCTTTGCGCCGCGCGGACTTGTCCGGTCGCAAAGACCCGTTTGCCAATATCCTCGAATTTATTGATCCAAACCAATATCTGTTGCTTCCCAACACCAGCGGCGCGATGAATGCCGCCGAAGCCGTGCGCCTTGCCAAACTCGCCGTCGCCGCCGGCCTGCCGAAATGGGTGAAACTCGAAATCCATCCCGACCCGCGCTATCTGCTGCCCGATCCGATTGAAACTTTCAAAGCCGCGGAAATTCTGGTGCAAGACGGCTTCACGGTGTTGCCCTATATCAACGCCGATCCGGTGCTGGCAAAGCGCTTGCAGGAAGTCGGCTGCGCCACCGTGATGCCGCTCGGCTCGCCCATCGGCTCGAATCGCGGCATCCAAACCCGCGACCAAATCCGCATCATCATCGAGCAGGCCACCGTTCCCGTCGTCGTGGACGCCGGGCTGGGCGCACCGAGCCACGCGGCAGAGGCGATGGAACTGGGCGCGGACGCCGTGCTGGTGAACACCGCGATTGCCGTCGCGAATGAACCGAACAAAATGGCGGTCGCGTTCAAAATGGCCGTCGAAGCCGGACGCGCCGCGTTTGAATCCGGCCTAGGCGCACAAACGGAAACCGCCAGCGCCACCAGTCCGTTGACGGCGTTTTTGGATTGAAACCAAGCCACAGATTTTCACAGATGAAACACAGATAAAAAACTGGAACAAACTTTGCACTTCGTTAATTTAATTTTAATCCGGCAAGCCGCCAGCAATGCGGCCATGACTTGCAGGACGGCGGGGAGAAGCTGCTTTCTCGACCCGTCCTCTTCAAAATCTGTGTTTCATCTGTGGCTAAATAAATGAGCGTGCTGGCTCAAAAATCAAAAATTCCAGCCTTGTTCCAAAGGACGGAAAGTTTGGAAACGCCGTGGCAAATCATCTCATGGTGGGAGAAGCGCCGCGCCGCTTACAACTTGATCGTGGGAGCGGTCGGTCTTTTGACCTGCCTTCTCACGGCTTGCATTGCTTTTTATTTCGAAAGAAACTTCGGCGAAGCGATTGGGCTTCCCGACCCGCCGATTTTTGCGCTTCTAGGCATAATCTTCTACGGCGTGACGGCCAATGTTTGCTACACGAGCAGCTGGCTTTTTGAACTCATCGCCAAGCTCGTCTGGAAGGAACGCGCGCGACATTTTGGGGAAATCACTTTTACCCTCGGCATAATTTTCTCGGCGCTGATCACTTTTCTGCCGGCGGTTGTTTTCTTTGTTGTCTTGGTTGTGAAATCATTCATCCCCCGCACCTGACAAAATGAACCCGCAAAAATTATCCGCCGCCCGTGCGAAGCAAATTCTGTCCGCTGCCGCCAAAGCGCGCGTCCTCGTCGTCGGCGATGTCATGCTGGATCAATTCATCTGGGGCAGCGTGGCGCGCATCTCCCCCGAAGCGCCCGTGCCCATCGTGGATTTTCAGAGCGAGAGTTTCATGCCCGGCGGCGCGGCCAACGTCGCCCGCAATCTCACCGCCTTGGGCACTCACACGGAATTGCTCGGCGCGGTCGGCGCCGATGCCGCTGCGGATTCGCTGCGGGAACTGTTGCGTTCCCAACGCATCGGTTGTCGCGGCCTGGTCACCAGTTCCATCCGGCAGACCGGCCTCAAAACCCGCATCGTCGCCCAAACCCAACAAGTCGTCCGCATTGACCGCGAGTCCCGCGACGAACTTTCCTCGGCACTGACCAAAAAGTTGCTCGCCAATATCAAAACGCAATTGCCCAAAACCGACGCGGTCATCGTCGGTGATTACGGCAAGGGCGTCGTCACCCAAAGTTTGCTGAACGAACTCAAGCCGTTGTGTCGCGCGCACGGTCTGTGGCTGAGTCTCGATCCGAAACCGATTCATCAACTCCAGCTGAATGATCTTTCGTTGCTCACGCCGAACCGGCGCGAGGCTTTCGAACTGGCCAACCTGGCCGATGCCACTCGCGGCAATGATCCGCTTACCGATAAAAATTTACTGCAAGCGGCAGCGACGTTGTTGCGCGAGCTGCGTCCAGCCGTGCTGCTCATCACGCTCGGCGAACTCGGTATGTTGCTGTGTCAACGCAGTCACCCACCAATTCACATCCCGACCGTCGCGCAGGAAGTTTTCGATGTGTCCGGCGCGGGCGACACGGTCATTGCCACGTTCACGCTGGCCATCGCAACTGGCGCTTTGCCCCTGGAAGCGGCCATTCTTGCCAATCACGCGGCGGGAATCGTGGTTGGTAAAGTCGGCACCGCCACCGCCAGTCCGGAGGAATTGTTGGCGAGTTTCAACCACAGATGAACCCGGATAAAACAACGCCATCTCAAACGTATCAATGCGTCGAGCGCCTTGAGAAAAAACTCTGTGCCGCTGCAACTACTCATCGGCGTGTGCCTGTGTTTGGGACTGTATTTTCACGTTGCCTGGTATTGGCTGACGGCAATCTGTCTGCCTTTGGAATTGGTCAGTGTTGGTGTTTTGTGGTGGCCGGTCATCGAACCGTCAAATGGAGTTCTTCGAGAACGCGCCTTGTTGTTCGGCAAAAAGAATTTGTCCGAACGGGTTTGGCCGTTGAGCGAATTTGTTGAAATTTTCTACGAATACACCCCGAGTCAAGACAGCGACACCAGGAATTATCGTCTAGGTTTGCGCCATAAAAGCGGTCGCAAATTCTGGGTTGAAGGCGTTTGGACGATTCGACGTTCTGTTGAGGCGAAGGCGTGGGAAATATCCTGTAAAATCGGCATCAAATTAACGGCTGGGCCATGATCAGTGCGGAGGAAATTACTGAAAAGTTTCAGCATGGATGAAAGCATCTGAAGCGCAAATTAAAGAACGATTACCGGTTTGGGAGTCACTCTCCGAGTTTTTCCTCGATACCAAACTAGATGCGCAAGATTATGAACGCATTGCCAAACGACTGGCGGCAACGCAATTCACCGAAGCAGAAATCGAGGAAATTCTGATTGGGGAGGTTTGTCCTGTATGCCGGATAAATTTCACCGGAATCGCCGGTGAATGGATCGGTTTCGATTCGGAGTGGTTAAAAAGAAGCATCACGCCCAGAATCGGAAGGACGGCAAGATTGAAATGGCTGTTCAAGTTAAGACACGGCTGGATGTATGGCAGACATTGGAATAAAGTTCGCAAGCTGATTGTCGAAACCAGAGCCACATAGATTTAGTGTCTGAATCCGTGTTCATCTGTGTTCATCCGTGGTTAAAATGAGTTCCCCAAAAATCACAACTGATTCCATTCGCGCGATGAAAAATCGCCACGAAAAAATCGCCGCGCTCACCGCGTATGATTTTCCGACGGCGAAGTTGCTCGACGAATGTGGAGTTCCCTTCCTGCTCGTGGGCGATTCCCTCGGCATGGTGGTGCTGGGTTATCCCGACACCACGCACGTCACGCTGGAGGAAATGCTGCACCACACCCGCGCCGCCACGCGGGCCAAACCCAACGCCTTGATCGGCGCCGACCTGCCCTTCCACGCTTACGACACGCCGGAACAGGCATTGGCCAACGCGCAAAAACTCGTCGCCGCCGGAGCGGAGTTTGTGAAAGCCGAGGGGGGCCGGGAAATTCTGCCGCAAATCAAAGCCATCCTCGGCGCGGGCATCCCCTTCGTCGGCCACCTCGGCATGTTGCCGCAACACCTGCTCGAAGAAGGCGGCAAGTATCGCATCAAAGGCCGCGATGATGCCGGGCGCGCCAAATTGCTTGATGACGCGGCGGCGCTGGCCGACGCGGGCGCGTTTGCCGTGGTGTTGGAACTGGTCCTTCCCGTTGTCGCCAAAGGGATCACGGAAAAATTTCCCTTCGCCACCATCGGCATCGGCTCGGGGCCGGATTGCGACGGGCAGATTCTCGTCACGCCGGATTTGATCGGCACCTTTCCGTGGTTCACGCCGAAATTTGTGAAGCCGGAATTAAATGCCGCCGCACAAATCCGCGCCGCCATCGGACGCTGGAAAGCCGCGCTTTGAAAAGCAAGGTGACGGCACATCGCCTTGCTTGAATCCCCGCCACGGCGACTTCAGCGCACGGGCGTCATTTTCACCGCCGACGGCAACACCGGCGGTGTTTCCATGAATTGCCGATGAGCCAAACCGCGCTTCCGCATCCGGGTGAAGACATAAAGATTGAAGAAGTGCATGAAGCCCAGCACCAGCAGCACCAATCCGACCTTGGTGCTTAACACCTCCAGATATTCCTGCGCCGTCGCCGCCGTCACTCCGTATTTCAACGCCAGCGCCACATAGCCGACGTTGATCAGATAAAACCCGACGACGAGCAGATGATTCACTGAATCGGCCAGTTTTTCGTTCCCCAGAAAACTATCCACGAGGAAGATGCGCCCGTTTTTATGCAAGGTGCGGGCGACCCAGACGGTGAGCGCGAGGCTGATGGTCAGATTGGCGAGGTAGGCGACAATGATCCAGTTCACGATGATTTCCTTTCTATTATTCAGTTATTTCTGTCACAACAGAAATATAAACGCCCTTGGCAATCGTGCAACTGAAATTTTTGAAAATCAACCGACCGGGGCCGAACCGAGATCATTGCGGGCAAAAATAAAATCCTTCACCGGCTTCCCGCCGATCAGATGTTCCTGAATAATGCGCTCCAAATTTTCGGGCGAACAGGAGTGATACCACACGCCTTCCGGATAAACGACCGCGATCGGCCCGCGCTGACAGACACGCAGACAGTTGGCCTTGGTGCGAAAAACCAGCGGTTGCGGCCCAACCAACCCAAGTTCCTTGAGTCGCCGCTTGAGAAATTCCCACGCCGCCACCCCTGACTCCCGGGCGCAACAATTGGGAATTGTCGGATCGGCGCAAAGAAAAATATGGCGTTGAATGCCCCCGAGTCCCAGCTGCGCGGCTTGGGCTTGTAATTCGCAATTCACCGGCTCCTTGAGGTTCGTAATCAAAGCTCGTCCGGATGCATCATCAGGTGAGTCACCCGTGCCAAAAGCCGGCCCGCCGCGCCGCCATCCAACACGCGATGATCAAAGCTCAACGTCAGGTGCGCCTCGGTCACGGGCACGAAGGTTTCCTTCTTGTCATCCCAACGCATGGATTTGCGCCCCGCGCCCATGCCCAACAACAACGTCTGCTCTGGCAACGGAATCGGCGTGCCAATCGTCAGACCAAACGTGCCGTAATTCGTGATGGTCGCGATCGAACCACCCGTCGCCCCGGCAGGCAATTTCCGAGCGCGAGCCTGTTCGACCAATTCATCATACTGGGCAACCAGTTCCGCCAATTTCTTTTTATCGGCGTTGCGAATTACCGGCACCAACACACCGTCCTCAGCTTCCACCGCAAAGCCCACGTCAATCGCCGACGGATGCACAATCTTGTTGCCGACCAGTCGTCCCGCCGGCGCGCTATTCTCTGCCAGCGCCATCGCCAACGCCCGCAAGCCGTAGAGCGTCGGCCCGGGCTTCTTGCTCTGCGCTTTACGATGCACCAGCAACGGGTCCATGTTCACCGGCATCCCCACCGTCGCGAGCGGTCGCGTCCAACTGCGCCGCATCGCGTCCGCCACCGCCACGCGCATCGAGGACGCGGGCGTGATCTGGTGTTGATCCAGACTGGCGATGTATTTTTCAAAGTCCTCCACCGTCACGCGGCCTGCCGCGCCGCTGCCCGCCACGCCGGACAAATCCGCCGCGTGTAAACCGAGTTCGTGCATCCGCGCCTTGAGCCGCGGCGAAATGTAACCGGCGCCCGCAGCATGCGCCGGCACCGGCAAGCCGCGAATGGTTGGCTCCACCCGGGCGGATGATGTCTGCGTTTCCTCCACATGGCCCGGCGGCAGTTCAGCGCTGGCGCTGGTCAGTTGCGCCGTATCCAAGCCCGACTTGGCCGCATCCTCCCGGGTGGCTTCAATTTGTCCCAACACCGCGCCCACCGCGTAGCTCTGCCCCAATTGCACTTGGAAATTAACGACCGTGCCGCGCACCGGCGCGACGACGTTCATGCTCGCTTTGTTTGTCTCAACCTCGATGACATCTTGATCGGCTTCGACCGGATCACCGGGCTTGACCAGATAACTCACGATGGTGGCTTCGGCGATGGATTCACCGAGCTGCGGCATGATGATGGGCACTTGCGGCATTTAATCTTCTCCAGTTTCAGACTTCCAACTTGCGGCGAATTCCAACTCATAAGCGCCCGCAGAACGCAGTCCGGGATACTGGCCGCCAAGGCGCCCGGGATGAATACGTGTTTCCTTCATTAGCTTTGCAAAACTTTACGCGCCGCCATGGCGATCGTGCGCGCGGTCGGACGATGCGCTGACCAGAGATTGGGATGATACGGTATCGGCGTGTCCTTGGCGTTAAGCCGGCGCGGCGGCGCGTCAAGCAAATCGAATCCTTCGCAAACCACGCGTGACACCACCTCCGCCGTCACCCCACCCCAGGGAAAGGCTTCTCCCACGCACAACAGCCGGCCGGTGCGCGCAACACTGGCCATGACGGTATCGGTATCCAGCGGCTTCACCGCGCGCAAATCCACCACTTCCACCTCCCAGCCTTCGCCGCGCAACTCATCGGTCGCCGCCAGCGATTCATGCACCATGGCGCTGTAGGTGACCAGCGTTAGATCACGGCCGGCCCGCGCAATGCGAGCTTTGTTGGCAGGCAACGCTTCCGTGGGCAACGCGTCCGCCTTGAGATGATAGTAAAGCAGTTTATGCTCACAAAAGATGACGGGATCATCAATGGCCACCGCCTCGAGCAACATGCTATAAGCATCCTCCACCGTGGCCGGAGTCAACACCACCAATCCGGGATAATGCGAATAGATGGTCTCCAACATCTGACTGTGAAAGGGGCCGCTACCCATCGTGCCACCGCACGGCAGTCGCACCGTCAATGGGCAGGAAACATTGGTCCGCCAAAACATGGTGGCGGCCTGATTGACGATCTGATTAAACGCGATGGTGGAAAAGTCGGCAAACTGCATCTCCAAAATGGGCCGCATCCCTTCCAATGCCGCGCCGATCGCCAACCCGGCCATGGCGTCTTCGCTGATGGGCGAATCCAGAACGCGACCGGGAAATTGTTGCGCCAGTCCTTTGGTCGCCTTGAACGCGCCCCCAAACGCGCCGACGTCCTGTCCATAAATGAACACGCGCGGATCGTCCGCCAGCGCGCGCGCCTGGGCCTCCCGAATGGCTTCCAAATAGGTGATGCTCATCGTTCGGTTACGCCACCCTCCACCAGATATTGACTCGACAAGGCGGACCAATAATTGGCGCTGAAGGGATCAGGACCGGGTTCGCGCTGGGCGGTAACCACGGCGGTCTCGACTTGTTGCGCCGCCTCCACCCGCCACTGTTCCAACTGTGCGGCATCCGCCCAGCCTTGTTGGAGTACAAACTTCTCCGCCAGTTTGAGACAGTCCCGGCCCAAGTCGGACGCCTTCAATTCCGCACCGATATAATGCGCGTCGTCATGTTCACCGTGACCGCATAAACGCAGCAACGGGGCAAGCACCAGTTGCGGGCCTTGATCCGCTCGAGCCCTGGCGATGGCTTGGCCTACCACTCTCAAACAGGCCTCGAGATCGGTACCGTCCACTTCGTAACCCGCCACCCCGTACCCCGTCGCCCGGTCCAGCAGTGAGTTGCACGCAAATTGCCGTTGAGTCGGAGTGGAATAAGCAAACTGGTTGTTGGCCACCACCATGACCAGCGGTAATTTCTCCACCGCCGCCTGGTTTAAGGCCTCATGGAAAGATCCGGTGGAGGTGGCTCCCTCGCCACAGGAGGCCACGCCGACCGTGCCTTTGACGCCCCGCAGACGGCGCGCGAACAACCCGCCGTTCACCACCGAGATCATTGCGCCCAAGTGACTGATCATCGCCAGCAATCCGCTCTGCGGACGCCCGCGATGCACGTTACCGTCCCGACCACGCATCGGCCCTAACGCGGAACCAAAATAAGTTCGGGCGGCATCCAGGATCGGTTCGTTAAACGCCAATCGCCCGGCCAGGTCTCGAATCAATGGCGCAAAAATATCGCCGGGGCGCAAATGAACGCCAATGGAGACACTCAACGCCTCCTGCCCGCGTCCGAGGAAGACTCCCCCCATGATCTTACCCGCGCGATAGAGACTCGCGAATTTTTCGTCCAATACCCGCGAGAGCAGCATGAACCGGAACGCTTTCAGATAAAATTCACATTCGGCTCCCGCCGCGGCGCTGATGGAAGGTTCCACTGCTGACTGAACCATGTGATGATGCTACGATGTCGGCTCGAACCGGTGCAATGTTTCTTTCACCCTTCCGCACTTCTCATCCCGTCTCAAACTGGCCGCGCGAGGTCAATTATGCCGATTGTTAATGAGAATTCGTATCCGAACTACTCTACAAAGCACGGTGGCTTACAAGAGCGGCTAAGGGGAAGAAAGCGGGAGGCGCTTAGCGGATTTCCAGCACCCGAACCTCCTGCTCAATCCAGGTGAGGATTTGCGGAAGGTGCGGCATGAACCATTGACGCAACATTTGATTGGTCGCATTGCCGATGCGCAGCCAGACGATCACCGGACTGGTGTCTGTCTGTTGCGCGCGCGGGAAAGTCTTCGTCTTTGGTGATGAGGACCGCGCCGGTTTTCAGCGCGTGATTCCAGATGTCAACGTCCTCGGCTTCGCGCAAGCCCACTTCCCGCACGGCCTTCCGGCCTCGCGCAGCCAGAGGGCCAGCGCGGGCGGCAGTTGGGCGTCAACGAGGAACTTCACCGGGTGGCCACCAGAACTGGGTGATCGAGTTGGGCCGCCGCGTATTCAACGGAGGCTTGGATGTCCTCCGGCTGAAGGTCGGGATAGTCGGCCAGAATTTCCGCTTCGGGAACCCTGGCGGCCAACAGATCGAGTACGTCCTTGACGCGAATGCGCATGCCCCGGATGCAGGGGCGTCCACCGCATTGCTTGGGATTGAAGGTGATTCGATCCATGTATTTCATACGAGCTACCTTACTGGCTGGGCCGCTTTTTCTCAAGTTTTGCTTCCGCCTGCGGCAGCTCGACCGGGAGCGTCAGTCGCTGATCTTCAATCAACTTCTGGATGTTGACGTGGGTGTAAAACTTGGCGGCGTGGCGCGAGGGTCGGGAGAGACATTCCAACTTCAAAGCATCTCGGCTCTCCCGGACAGCGCGACGAACGACGCCACGGGCAGACGCACTTCTCCCTGGGGCGAAGCGGTCGCGTGCTGGCGCACTGCCTGGCCTTTCGTTCGCAAGCAGCGTGACAGCACGGGATCGCTTCGGGGGTTATTGTTGAGATTGCCTATGCCAAGGCATTGTCCAATGTTCTCCAAACTCCTCCAGATCGATTCCTCGTCCCTGCCCAATTAAAGTGCAAAGTGGCTCTTCGGGAAAGTCGTTCAACCGCAACTCAAACCTTTCGCCATCCATGACAGTGTAAAACAGATAGCGGCTCTCCGATGAAGGTTTCCAGTCTATCGGACGTGTGATTAAGGTTTCCAGCGTCATTCGATTCCAAACTCGGCATTGACCGCAGCGTTTGGCGTTAGCCCAAATTTTTCACAAAAGGCTTGAACGAAACCGCGGTGGGAGCGTCCGAAGGCTTGATTTAATTGAGCCCAATGAAGACACCCCGCACCGCTGCTT
>JBDHQI010000041.1:0-37144 GCA_039806955.1 Verrucomicrobiota bacterium
CGGTACCTTCCGGCCAAAAAGCTCAAAATGAAATCATCACCGCCACCCGCCTGCCGCGCAGCGGCTCAGTTCAACAATTCGCTGCAGGCACGACGGCCCTGACGGGCCGCGGCCTGAGCTCAAACGTTAGGTCTCACTACGCTTTATGAAAAAACTCACCTTCATTGGTTTGCTAGTGGGGACGCTGGCTGTTGGCATGATTGTTGGCGGATACGTCGGCGCTCGTTTGGCGAGTCGTGCTTTTGGTATGATGGCATACGCCAAGCCGGAAGTTGACATGGCAGCTAACGCTGCACAGACAGCCGAGTGGCTTGCCGAGATGCGACTCGGTGACACCAACGCGGTGATTCGTGGCATGGAGAACATCTTGAACATACAAGTGCAGACCTTAGCGTCATGGGACGAAGTAATTTGGTTGGATGAGAAGACGCGCGAGGCTCGTAACAGATGGCTTGTTCCGGTGAAGGTCTATCGCGAGAGTTTTCCCAGCAGTGGTAGTGACATGGTTCGTGCCAACGAGTTGTTGAGCACGATTCCCGGCAGGAGTCCGACGAGCACATGCAAGAGTGGCGTTTGCCGTTTGGATGATTTGCGCCTTGCCAAATTGCAGTCAGCTACAAATTCACCGTGAGACCTCTTAAGAAACAAGAGTGAGAGCGGGGCCTGGTTTTATTGGGGATTTTGCAGGGTTTGTTTTGGGAGCGCGGCGTTGCGGGTAACACAAAAAGGCCGGTCATGGGTGGCTTGAAAAAAATCCCACGCGGCCAAGGCGCGGATTAAGTTGTGGAACCGGAGGCGGGCCGCATGGTCGAAATGCAAGTGTGCAATCTCGTAATCGGGGTCGGGTCGCGTCCTTCAAGGATCACGCCCGCCACCAGTGATCGGGTCGGCGCACACGGGACCACGCTCCTGAACGGGTTCAAGGTGAACACCAGTGGCAGGCCGGGCTACAGCTTCCCTTCCGGTTCGCACTCACTTCACCACAACGCCCGCACTTTGCAAGCGCTCAAGTTTCTTCTGTGAAAGGGTGCGCGGCGGCGGTTGGTGTGCTCCTGATGAAGTCCGCCATCAATTTGACGCACGTCGGGTCGTTGCGGATATCCAGCGTCACTCCTTGAGCGAGCAGACTGGCCTCCGCGCCTTGGAAGTTTTGATTTTCGCCAATCACCACCCGTGGAATTTTGTAGAGCAATACCGCGCCGCTACACATGGGGCAGGGGGAGAACGTGGTGTAAAGCGTGCAACGTGCATAAAACGCGGCGTTTTGCCGTCCGGCATTTTCCAGGCAATCCATTTCCGCGTGGCGAATCACGCTGCCCTGTTGCTGCCGTTGATTATGCCCGCGTCCGACGATCTTTCCGCCGTGAACCAGCACCGAGCCGATGGGAATCCCCCCGGTCGCCGGGCTTTTTTTCGCTTCATCAATGGCGGCTTGGAGAAAGGGATCAGACATATTGTGGATGCGATTAATTGGGTTGCCGGTTGTCGTTATGCGTTTGGAGGATGCGGCGGGAGTTGGCGCCTGTGAAGAAAATTAAAATGCCTATGCCCGTCTGCGCGAAAACGCCAGGAGCTGGTTCTCGTTGATTGGTTTACGCAAGCAATATGATTGCATGCCGCAAGTCCTTCGCCAGTGTGGTGCTAACGCGCCAAGACGAATCGGAGCTTTCCGCTTCAGGGCAGGGGGAGCGGTTGCCATTGAAGCAATACGTCTTTTTGACTTTCCCGCTGCTCGTTTCTAATCTGCTCGCATGGACTCACTCCACGCGCCGTGGCGGATTGAATACATCCTTGCGCCCAAGCCGAAGCTCGATGAGAGCTTGTTCGTGACCATCGCACAATCCAGCGACGATGCAGGCAATCTCGTCATCGCACGGGATCGCACCTGTTATGCGTTGTTGAATCGCTATCCCTATGTGGGTGGGCATTTAATGGTTGTGCCTTACAAACAATCGCCCGATCTGGAAGGTTTGACGGATGACGAAGTGTCGGATTTGTGGAAACTCGTGCGGCGGTGCATCGCAACGCTCAAGCGCGAGATGCGGCCGAATGGGTTCAACGTCGGCATCAATCTTGGCAAGGTGGCGGGGGCGGGGATCATCGAGCACGTCCATATCCACATTGTGCCGCGCTGGGACGGCGACACCAATTTTATGCCGGTCATTGCCGGCGTCGGCGTTGTGCCGCAGGCGTTGACGGATTTGGCGAATCAACTGCGTCGGGCGCTGGCACAATAAATTTTCATTTCATGGCTTCGGAAATTTTGCACTTCGATAACGCGCGCGTCGCGCAGCAACTCTACAACAACGAGCCGCGTAATCTGGATGCGCTCGAGGCGCAACTCGGCGTCAAAGCCACGGTGCGCGATGGTTGGATCAAACTGGAAGGCGCCGCGGATGCCGTGGAACGCGCGCGGCAGTTATTCATGTCGCTGGAAACTTCGCTCAAAGCGGGGGGCGTGGTGCGGAATCGGGAATTCGCTCACGCGCTGAATGTGGTGCGGCATGACGGCGCGGCGATGCTGCGTGATTTGATGAACGAACGGGTGCAGACGCATGAACGCCGTCCGGGCGTGACGGCCAAGACGGTTGGCCAGAAGAAATATCTGGAAGCGATACGGAATCACGATGTGACGTTTGGCATTGGGCCGGCGGGCACGGGGAAGACTTATTTGGCGGTGGCGATGGCGTTGGCGGCGTTGCGGGAGGGGAAGGTTTCCCGGATCGTTCTAACGCGCCCGGCCGTCGAAGCGGGTGAGGCGTTGGGGTTTTTACCCGGTGATTTGAACGAAAAAATCATGCCGTATTTGCGACCGCTGCTGGATGCGTTGCAGGACATGATGCCGCCCGAGGAAATCCAGAAGCACACGGAGCGGAATACGATCGAGATCGCGCCGCTGGCTTACATGCGCGGTCGCACTTTGAACAATGCTTTTATCATTCTGGATGAAGCGCAGAACGCCACCGCCGAGCAGATGCTGATGTTTCTCACGCGATTGGGTTACGGGGCCAAGGCGGTGGTCACGGGTGACGAGACGCAGATTGATCTGCCGCCGCACCGGCAATCCGGTTTGCTTGAGGCGCATCGAATTCTCGCCGGGGTGGAAGGGATTGCGATGATTGAGTTCAGCAAGCGCGACGTGGTGCGCCACGCGCTAGTGCAGCGCATCATCGCGGCTTACGAGACGCGGCGTGAAAAACCCTCCGCTTCGTGAAGCTCGAACTCAGCCTCCAAAACCGGCAACGCGCCCGCGCCGTCAACGTGCGGCGGTTGCGGGAAATCGTCCGCTCCCTGCTGACGGAACAACTGCAATTTACGGAGGTCGAATTGAGCATTGTCTTGGTATCGGCGCGCCGGATGGCGCAGGTGAATGAGCAATTTCTACAGCACGAAGGCAGTACGGATGTCATCACCTTCGATTACCTTGAATCGCGCCGTATTCGCAGAACAGTCGCGTCGCATTCCTCGCGTCTATGCGGCGAATTGCTGGTTTGCGTCGAGGATGCCGTGGTCCAGGCGGAGGTATTTCAAACTTCGTGGCCGGCGGAAATCGTCCGCTACATTGTGCATGGAGTTTTACACCTGTGCGGTGAAGACGATCAAACTCCAGCGGCGCGGCGCATCATGAAGCGGCGGGAAAACCGGCTTGTACGCCGGTTGGAACAGGGATTTTCTTTCGCGGCGTTGGCGCGTCAGCCGGCTGGGGTGAGCGCTGGCGAGTGTTTGGCGCGCAGAAGGTGAACGAGTGATTTGACGGCGAGTTCGAGGAACGGGAACGGTTTCGCGATGAAATCATTGCCGCCGCTCATTGTGGAGTTGGCGCGATTTTGAAAATCATTCAGTCCGGTGACAAAAATGACAGGCGTCTTTTTATGACGCGGCAGCGCGCGCAGCCGGGCGCATAATTCGTGACCGTTCATTTCCGGCATGTTTACATCCAGGAAGACCAGGTCGTAGGCGGTATCACTCAACAATTGGAGCGCGGCCTTCGGGTCATCCACACCCACGGATTTCAATTTCGCGCTTTCCAGCGCGTGGGTCACGGCCCGCCGCGAAATCGGTTCATCATCCACGACCAGGATTTTGGCGCGCGCCACGGCGTTTGCTTTTTCCGCGCCGGGCTGCTCGTAAAGTACGGGCAGAAAATCAATGGCCGCAGCGAGCGTGCGCAGCGTGGATACGGTGATGGTTTCCGGTTTCTCGTGCAATTCCATTACCAGGGCTTCGAGGGCTTCGATCAAACGCGCAAACGTGCCCAGGTCGGCCAGATGCGTCACGCCCATCAGCGCGTGCAGATGATAATAGATTTCCTGGGTGTGCTCGGCACGCTTGGCCGGCGGGGGGGATTTGGCCAGCGCGGTGATGGCGTGTCGGAGTTTGGCCAGGGTTTCCGGGAACGATTGGGTGAACGAGTTGCGCATTTCCTTGACGAAAATAGACTCGGACTTGGCGGGCTTGGCGGCGGAAGCCAGTTTGGGTTTCGGCTCCGGAAGCGTTGCCTTGGCAAGGTCCACGTCCAAACCCAAGGTCGTCCGGATGGACTCAATGACATCCTGAGGCGAGCAGTTGGCCTTGGACAGGCACTTGGTAGCGCCCGCTTTCCAGGCGGACTGAACCAGACTGCTTAGATAAGTATTGGAGAAAATGATGATGGGCAGCTTTTGATACTGCGGGGTGGCCCGGAGTTGTTTGAGCAATTCCAATCCGCTCATTCCGGGCAGAATCAAATCCAGCACGAGCACGTCTGGAGAAAATGTTTTCAACCGCTCCAATCCGGCTTCCGCCGTTGTCACGGTCTCCACGGTCAAGCCCTTGACCGCCAGTTTGCTGTGGTAGGTATTGGCGACGATTTGGTCGTCTTCAATCATCAGAATCTTTTTCATGCGGGCGAATGGGGAGTCGGGGTGGCTTGCAAGTATGGATTGAGAATGGTGCGGATCAATTCGAACTCAGTTTGCACCTGCGCAAACAGCGCTGTGGCTTGGGTAAGGTGTCCGGCTTCACCCTGCTGTTCCAGCGTGCTGAGCAGGGGGACGATGCGTTTCATGCCGCAGGTGGCGCTGGCCCCCGAGCAACTGTGCGCCAGGCGGCGGACGGCGGCGGGATCATTCGCTTGAATCGCGACCCGCAACTCTTCCAGCTGTTTTGTCGTTTGGTTGAGATACAGCGTGGCCAGTTCCGCCAGATTGTTCGGATCTCCATCGGAGAATTCGTTCAACCGGTCCAGATCAACAGCGGGCAACTCGTTCATAGGCGCTTGGGTTTGTGTGAGCAGGGTCAAAGTAGCGGCTGAAGAATCGTTGGTGGTCGCTTGTGAATCAAGCGCCGCTTTCGTGCCCCAGCGTTCAATCAGGGTGCGCACTTCTTCCGGGCGAACCGGCTTGGCCAGATAATCATCCATGCCGGCGGCCAGGCATTTATCGCGGTCTCCGGCCATGGCGCTCGCGGTCATGGCGATAATAATAAGCGGCGATTTGTAATGCGGGTAGGTGGCGCGGTCCTGCTGGCGCGCGCGGATTTGCCGCGTAGCCTCGAGGCCGTCCATTTCGGGCATCATCACGTCCATGAAGATCAGGTCGTAAGGATTTTCCTCCAACGCGCGCAACGTTTCGCGACCGTTGCCGGCGATTTTCGGCGTGTAACCCATTTGCCCCAGTAACCGCGTGGCGACCTTTTGGTTAATCAAATTATCATCGCACAACAAGATGCGCAGTGGCAGCCGCTGCGCAAGCGCCGGATCTAATTTCCGGATGGCGGTGGTTGACTTCGGCGCTGGAGCGCGATGCGAGACCACGCGTACCAACACCTCAATCAATTGTGATGGCTTGAGCGGTTTGGTGACGGTGGCGGCAAATCCGATGGCGCGGGCATCCCGATCGTCTGCCCGTTCGGTCATTGAAGCGAGCAAAACGAGCGGCAATTTTGCGCCGTCGGAAAGGCGGCGGATGGCCTTCGCCAGGGCGAGGCCGTCGGGTTCGGGCATTTGTTGATCCAACAAGACCAGGTCAAATTTTTCTCCGGCCCGCAACCAAGCCAGGGCTTGCTCGCCGCGCGTAGTCGTTTGGGCCGCCAGCCCCCACCGGCTGGTTTGGCGCGCCAGAATTCGGCAATTCGTGGCGCTGTCATCCACGACGAGTACTTTCAATCCGCACAGTTGCGGGTGTGGTTGATCCCACAGTGCGGCCTTGGTGGCTGGAGCGACTTGATACGGCAGGGTGAATTGAAAAATTGAACCAATTCCCGGCGCGCTTTCCGCCCACATGCGTCCTCCCATCAGTTCGACGAGGCGGCGGCAGATGGACAGTCCCAGACCGGTGCCGCCGAAATGGCGGGCGGTGGAGGCGTCCGCTTGCATGAACGGACTGAACAGACCATCCAAGCGGTCCGGCGCAATGCCAATGCCCGTGTCGCGAATTCGAAAATGCAGAAAACCGGATTCCGTGCCAGGTTTGGGCCGCAGCCCGTAGTGCTTGACTTCAACTCCGATCTCGCCACGCGGCGTGAACTTGACCGCGTTGCCGATCAGATTGACGAGTACCTGACGCAGTCGGGTGACGTCGCCATAGATATGATGCGGGATGTCATCAGCGATTTCATAGATCAGGTCCAGATTCTTTTCCCCGGCTTTGGGGCCGAGTAAATCCAGCGCAGCTTCGATACAGCCCGAAACGCTTAAGGGCTGGTGTTCCAGTTCCATTTTGCCGGCCTCGATTTTTGAAAAATCCAGGATGTCGTTGATGATTCGGAGCAGGGATTCAGCACTGGCGTAGATCGTATCTACATAACTGCGCTGCTCGGGTTCAAGCCGGGTTTCCTGCAACAAACTCGCCATGGCGATGACGCCGTTCATCGGCGTGCGAATTTCATGGCTCATATTGGCGAGAAAATCCGATTTGTTGCGCAGGTTCAGCATCGCCGCGTCACGTTCTGATTCCAGCGTCCGGCAGCGCCGTTGCAATTCCAGCCACTGCCGCCGATGTTGCACCACTGCGGTGACGCGCGTCTGCAACTCCGTGCCCGCCAGCGGTTGCACGAGCAAACCACTATTTTCGAGCGGCGTCGCCGCCGGGTTCGCCGCCGCGGGGTTGCGCTCACTGACGACTAGGACCGGAATGTTTCGAGTGTGCGGCACCTCTTTCAGTTGGCGTAAGAATTCCGAGCCGTGGAGGCCCGGTAGGTCCGGGTCCAGTAAAACGGCGTTGGTGCGATTGTCATTCAGCCGTAGCAGCGCTTCCTCTGTGGTGGGGGCGTGAATAAGTTTCAAATTTGGCGAATCGAGTGACTTCCCCAATTTCGTCGCGATCGTGGCGCGACTCTCCACCAATAAAATATGCGCTGTGTCTGGCATCGTAAAACTCGGCGTCACCCGCTTCACCGGAATGAAGCTGGCGACGAATGCCGCAAAATTAGCAGGTTCAACACCAACCACACTCCTATTTTGCTCTCGAACGTCGCGGTGGTTGTGCGCGTTGGGTGGCTGTGAGTAACCGGGCGGCGTCCGGGTGGAGCTTCTGGCGGCCTTGGAATAAACTCAGACTGATTTCTGGTTGGCTCGATTCAAGACATTTACAACCGTCTTCAGGACAGATTGTTGAGCGTAGCGGTGCGGTGCGGTGCGGTGCGGGCTATGGGAAAGGCGTAGCTGGATTGATGGGGGCGGAAGCACGCACTTGCAACCACGGCACATCGCGCGGCCCTTTGGGACTGGGCGGCTTGACCTTCGCCAAGGTATCCGGATCCTGCCACTTATGAATTTCGCTGTGTCCATCGGCAAAAGAGAGACCACATGCGCCGTTGTGGAAGTTACCAGGATCATTGCCCCAAATGATGGTGTTGAAAACCACCAGAAAATAACCGTCATCAAGGGTGCTGGGACTTTCATCGAGAAAAACGAACGCTTGCGAGGGTGAAGGTCGGATGATCTCAGACATTTTTCGGAACGTAAAATAGGTGTTCTTGATCTGCTCAGTGTACCAACTATTGCCGTTCATGTTGCCATTCAGCGACATGCTGCGCACTCGCGGTCCAAGCACCGTGTTGCCGATCTTCACCTGAGTTTTATCCGCAGGACATTTGTAAATGCCGAGGGACTGATTGTAATTCCACAAAAGCCCGGAAGGCGGCTTGAGGAGATTCGCATTAGTGCCGTCCAGCGGGTTGGCAATAAATTGGCCGCCAATCCAGCCCGTGTACGCCGCGCCATCGCCATTGGGCACAAGTTTGTCGTTGTTGTCCTGCGCGTACATTACCCAACAGAGTTGAAGCTGCTTGAGGTTGTTGAGACAGCTGATTCCCGTGGCTTTTTCTTTGGCCTTGGAAAGGGCGGGCAACAACATCGCTGCCAGAATGGCAATGATGGCGATCACGACCAGCAGTTCGATCAACGTGAAACCTCGACGCGATACGTTATGGGCCTTCATGTCGTCAGATTATCCTCAAGCGGTCGTGATCCCAAATCTTTTTCTTGGGTAATATCGTGCAGAATCCAATCGAAAGTTCGTTCAAATGGTGGTGTTTGCCTGGAGGCGCAGCCGGCCACGGGTCTGTGACCAGAGCGGGTGGAGGCCATTGCGTAAAAAGCTGGGTTTACCCGCCAGTGTTCTTTCTCCTTCAAAGTGATTTAATCGCGGTGAATCTGGCCGGTTTGTTGCACTGTCTCCGGCGCACTGTGGCGGCGGCTCGAATTTAAGCCTCATCAAGGCGGCATTGTTCCAGTGCGGTCGCCCAGACCATTAACTTCAGTGCGCCGACGCGTCCTGGTCCACGCAGAGCATATCGTTTGCGCCCTGCCAATCACCCAGGGATTGGACGTCGGCAGACTGATGATCAGGCGAGACCGCATTGGCGCGGGCAGCGTGATCTTCGGGTAATGATCGTCTGTCTGGACAGGCAATTTTACAGCGGTGTACTGGTTTGATTCGCCTTGTCTGCCGACAAGGCTTGCAGCCCCAGTTTCTTAAACCTATTATTTACCTCTTTGAAATGAAACTCCAACGAACAGAGTTTCTCCAGTTCGCCTTTCTTGAAATGCCGCGCTACGTCCGGCGTGGCTTTGAGCACTTCCAGAAAATTCGCGTCATCGCGCCCGGCGTGTTTGACTTCCCACGTTTTCATCGCGGCGTCCTGCACGAGCTTGTAGGCGGCTTCGCGCGTCAAACCTTTGCGGATGAGCGCCAACAGCACGGTCTGGCTGTTCCACATGCCGAGTGACAGACCGAGGTTCTTCTTCATGTTTTCGGGATACACGTTCAAGCCGTCCATCAGGCGCGTGAGCAAGCCGAACATGTAATCCAGCAGCGTGCAACTGTCCGGGAAAATGATGCGCTCGACGCTGCTGTGGCTGATGTCGCGTTCGTGCCAGAGGGCGACGTTCTCCAGCGCGGCGACGGCATTGCCGCGCAACACGCGCGCCAGCCCGGTGAGACGTTCCCAAGTGATGGGGTTGCGCTTGTGCGGCATGGCACTCGAACCTTTCTGCCCCTTGGTGAACGGCTCCTCGGCTTCGAGCACTTCGGTGCGCTGCAAATGGCGGAACTCGACGGCCCACCGCTCGATGCTCGCGCCGACGAGAGCGAGGGTATTCTGAAATTCCGCGTGAATGTCGCGCTGCACGACTTGCGTGGCGAGGGGCGCGGATTTGATGCCGAGTCTTTTGCAAACGTAAGCCTCGACGCGCGGCGACAAATGCGCGCTGGTGCCGACGGCACCGGAAATTTTGCCCACTCCGACGACTTCGCGCACGCTTTCCAAGCGACGCTGGGCGCGTTTGAATTCGTCATACATCAACGCGAGCTTCAGGCCGAAAGTGGTCGGTTCGGCGTGGATGCCGTGGCTGCGACCGATGCACGGCGTGAATTTGTGTTCGCGCGCCCGGCGGGCGATGACGGGCAACAGCTTCTTCACATCGGCAATGAGAAGGTCCGCGCTCTGCTGCATCTGCACGGCGTAACAAGTGTCGCCCACGTCGCTGCTCGTGAGGCCGAAGTGAAACCAGCGGCTGGCGTTGTCGTTGATGGCCTCGGCGACGGCGGTGGTGAAGCCGATGACATCGTGATTAAGCGTCTTCTCCAATTCTTTCTGTCGGGCGACGAGGCCAGGCAGGTCGGCGAACCATTTATCGCAACCGGTTTTGATCTTCTGAAAATCCTTCGCGGGCACGATACCTTCCTTGACGAGGGCTTCGCTGGCGAGCAGTTCGATCTGTAGCCAGAGCTTGAGTTTATTTTCGTCGGTCCAGATGGCCCGCATTTCGGGGCGGGAATAGCGCGTAATCATCGCCGGAATTAAAAAGCAAAAGGGTAAAATTAAAAAGGCGGAAGTGTGCGCGGAAAAGCGGTTGGAAAAAAGTTTGAAAGGCGTAGAGTCAGAACCGGTCAAGGCGCTGAACAACGAAGTTAAAATTTTACGCCTCTGATGACGCGAAACATGGAATGCAAAATTTAATGGGGGCGCGAAATCAAAACCGATGAATCGCGCAAAGATTTTGACGATTTTCACTCTTCTTACGGCGCTTCTTTTAGCTGGCTGTCATGAGTCTGGTACTTGGAAGGACGACGCACGTAACTGGAAGCGGGTGTTTCGCGTTGCCAAGCCAAGTGACATCACCGTTGTTCACTCTTGGTTTTGGCGCTCGCCACACTTCACTTACGAATATGAATACTATCTCCAGGTGCAAAAACACGAAGACCTTCAACGCCGTTTGTTGACAATGAACCCAATGGTGGAAGTTACAGATGAGCAAGAATTGCAAAAGGTCGCTTCATGGTCGCAACGACGACCCGCCTGATTCGTTCCAAAGCCCATAGACCAGTATCAAGTTTGGATTTATTCTAACGCGCCGAACAGCGATTTCCGTCTTTTGATTGACCGGCAAACGGGTGATTTATTTCTTTCCGACAAGCAGCTATGAGCTGGTAAAGCTCTCTATTCTAAAAGAGCTGCTTAAATCTGGTTCTTATTCCGGACTCCTCGAAGGCATTTGTCTTTTGACGAGTTCGGTCGCAAACAGTTATCCCAAAATCGAGCGCCGTCAGGCGCGGCATATTTGTAGAATACCGTCCAACCATAATGAACCAGGGCCGTCTGGAGCGAAACATGCCGCTCTGCCAGGGCTTGCGGTTTCTTGAGCGTGTCGTTCTACAAAGATTCCGCTCCTGCGGCGCTGGGGCCAGCGCATGAACTGGAGCGCAACGTCTTGAACAGCGCGGCGGGTGAATTGCTTTTTGCAAAAGCCGCAGCGCTTGCTAATCTGGAGCATGGGACGAACCAACAAAACCAAATCCGGAAAACGGATTCCATTAACGGACAAACAAAGCGAGCGAGATCACCGCCAACTGCGCATTGACAAGGTGGGCGTGCGCCGCCTGCGTTTTCCCATCCAGGTGCGGGACAAAGCGCGCGCCGTCCAGAACACGGTTGCGACCATTGGGCTGTTTGTGGACCTGCCCAAAGAATTCAAGGGCACGCACATGAGCCGGTTCGTCGAGGTGTTGAACGCGCATGGCGATATCATTTACGTGGCAAACATTGCGGAGATTTTGTTCGCGTTGCAGGAAAAACTGCACGCCACCACGTCGCGGATTGAGCTGGAATTTCCGTATTTTTTGTCCAAACGCGCGCCGGCGTCGGGCAAGGAAAGTTTGATGGACTACGTGGCGCGATTCGATGCGACCGCGACGGGGGACGATATTGATTTTGTGCTGACGGTGAAGGCCAACGTCACCACGTTGTGCCCGTGCTCGAAGGCGATTGCCAAGTATGGCGCGCATAATCAACGCGGCGAAGTCACGGTGCAGGTTCGTTTCAAGAAGCCGGTGTGGATTGAGGACATCATCAGCATGATTGAAAGTTCGGCCAGCTCCGAACTCTACACGCTGCTCAAGCGCGTGGACGAAAAAGCGGTGACGGAGCGCGCATACGAGAATCCGGTTTTTGTCGAGGACTTGGTGCGGAATATTGTCGTCAAGCTAAAGGCGCACTCCGACATTGCTTGGTATCGTGTCGAGGCGGAGAACCAGGAAAGCATTCACAATCACAACGCTTACGCTTGTATTGAGAAGGGCTGAGTTGACTCAAAGTGCGCGGTCTAAGGCCCAACTCGTAAGTCTGGAAGCGGCAGGGCGACTGGTCTTCCGCTTGGCGTAATTACCCGATTTTAGTTCTCATCGGCGCGCACCGATCCGGCAAAGAAATAACGCTTTTCGATTTCTGTCTGTGGAGGCAATGGAGCGGTGGACCCGGCTGCGTTCGGAATTATGATGCCTGTCGTCATTCAGCATTTTAGGCGGACCTCCATGTATTTCGATTGGCGATTATTTTATCGGTGCGGCCGGTGGTCCGGACTCCGGTTCGGAATCGTAATATTGGTGGCGACGTTCGCGCTGTCGGTCCGCGCGGTCGCCGGAACGAATCGCTACGCTTCCTATCCTCAGGTTTCCAACATCGTTTCCGGCATCTCGTGGCCCAGCGGTCAGGCGCTGCCGACGTTTGCGATACCGGCCGCTCCGCTCGACACGATTTTAGTCCAAGACCTCAGTCCGGATGAAGCGATCACTTTTTCGGCATTGCAAGGGTTGGTCAATAAAACCAAACCGCGCATTTACCTTCTTGATCGCCGCGCGGACGAGGGAACTTACACATGGGCGGATACGGCGCTTGTGGGCTTCACCAATCGGATTCTTTACGACCACGCGATCCGCTACAACTTGATCGCCAAATATACGAACCAAATTGTCGGCGTGGTACTCTACGATCCGGCGCTCAGCGTTCATTATCGTAATCTCGCCAGCACGGTGGCCGGGCTGAGCAACGCCATTCCGGTCACGCCCGCCCTCCACGCCGCGCTTACCCATCAGGGAATTCGGCTTCCGATGGTGGTGGATTTGACCGGCCTGCCCCATACCACGGCGGTGGACATTTACAATCACCTCTACGACACCTATTGGCCGCAGTGCAACCACCGGCTGATCGTCAGCGCCAAACCCAGTGATAATGGTGATTTGCATCACACCCGGGATCTCGCGACGGCCACCGGCGGCGCCGTGGTCTGGCTTTCCACGACGCGTCATTCCGAGCGGGCGGTGCTCCAAAAATTTCTCGCCGACATGACGCCGGGAGAAGCCATCGTGCTGGGATGGTACACCACGGAGCGCTCCGGGATCGTTACGGCCACGGGCTACGGGATCGGCACGATTCCCTCCGATTTTTACATCAGCGGCAGCGTTTATGGCGGTACCGATCATCGGCTCCGCGTTCCCGCTGTTCCCATCCGACCCGCGCTGAAAAATAAAATCTACCTCTGCCTGTTTCTTAGCGACGGCGACAACGCGCAATACGTGCAGCGCGCCCTGCGAAAAATTTGGGATCAAAGCGCTTCCAGTCGCGGCATCTATCCTCTGAACTGGACCATTGCGCCCGGGATGGTTGACCTCGGTCCGGCGTTGTTGAACTACTATTACACCACCGCCACCCCCCAGGACTGCTTCGTCGCCGGGCCATCCGGCATGGGCTACATCATGCCGGTGAACACGTTGAATGAAAACGGCGCGCCGACCGGCGTTTATCTCACTGACCCGACGGCTGCGGCGGCTTACACGCGCCTCACCGAAACGTATATGCAACGCGCCGGTCTTCGAGTGTTGACTGTGTGGGACGACGCTACGACGATGAATCGCGCGGCGTACGAGAAGCATGGACGCAATCTATACGGCGCCACGGTGCAACGGTTCTCCGGTTCGGCAACGGTTGCTCCCAGTATTGAAAATGACCGGCTGCGCTTTGATCGGTTGCTTACTGCCTACGCCAGCACCTACGCGGCGCTCCGCGACACGCTCGTCAAGCCGATCAACGCGTGGAACGGCGGCACTCCGCTTTTTCTCTCGGCCCAAGTCAACATCTGGGGCGAACTGAAGCCAAACCGGATCGTTGCGCTGTGCAACGAGTTAAACGCGCGGTATCCGGGGAAACTTGAGTTCGTCCGGGCCGATCATTACTTCAACCTGTTCAACCAGGCCAATGATCTGCCTTTCAATCTCGCGATGGCCACGCAGACCACCGTGGTTGGAAACGACGGTAACAGCGATGCGAACCTGGCCCGCGATGGAACGTCGTACACCATCTGGACTTCTGCCGCTTCTGGCATCCGTTCGCTGACTTTCAATTTCGGCGCGCGTTACAACCTCAGCCGTTACGTCATCCGTCACGCGGGCGACACCGGGATGAGCCAGAGCTTGAATACGCGCGACTACCGTTTCCAAGTCAGCGCGGACGGCCAGCATTGGACCACGGTGGACACCTGCGTCAGCAACACGGTGAACGTCACCGATATCGAGTTCCCGCTCGTTACCGCGCAATTCGCTCGCATCCTCATTGACCATCCCGGACTGGATACCATCGCTCGGATTGCGGACGTGGAAATTTACGGCCGGAATCCACTCGAAATTTTTCCGCCATAACCCGATCCCGCCTTCGCGGCACAGGTGGAGTTTTCTCTCAATGGGAAAACCGCCCACGAGCCAGCACGGTTTCCATTTCTCCTTTTGCCGCCGGCCCGTTCCGTTATTCCGACAGCTTTATTTTCAATGTCCCGCAACCGGTTCGTCCAGTTCCAGTCGGACGACGTCATATATCACGCCCTGAGTCCAACTGGTGGCGTGCGACTTCAACTGAATCACGTTCACTCCGGTTTGTAGCAAGCTGGCGTCGAAGGTGAGCGGGCGTTCCACCCAGAAGGCGCGGATGCCATTGCGTTGCATCGTCCCCGTGGAAGGCAACAGGCCCGTGTCGCCAATGGACTCTTCGTTGACGGAAGCTTCCACGCGGCAGCCCGAACTCGTGCCGCAAAAGGCGAGACGCAACGTCGCTTTGCCCTGGGGGGACTGCGACAAGCCGAAGCGAATGGTCCAGGTGGTCGGTTCGACTTCACGACTGCTCACGCGAATGTATTGCGCCAGATCCACCGTGGGTTCGCTCTCATCACTGACGGGCGGCAGGTTGGTGGTTAGAATGCGCGGTGGCTGGACGTAGTTCCAATCCTTCCGCCAATCGCTGCGGCCGATGATGTAATCCACGTCATTGGTAAACTCCTTGGGGTAATCGAGGTAAAGACCCCATTGCCAATAATGGTCGCCGTGCCGGAATTCGCGCGCGGTGCGGTCGGGCACGCCAATCTGCCACAGCGTGCGGCCGTAGCGTTGCGGCGTCCACGTTTGGATGCCCAGATTTGTGGATTGGCTCGTGGTTACGACGACGTTCGAGTAAACGAATTCACCGATGACTCCGTCCGCAATGGCGCGCAACCGGTACTGTCCGGGGCGGACGTTGGGGATGGCAAACTTTCCGTTGGGGTTGGCGGGAATCCAAAATTGATAAAACTTTCCGTCACGTTGCCAATCCACCTCGTTGGGAAAACCGCCGCGCAGTGTCGGAGCGGTGATCGTTGAAATTTCCGTTGCGGACTCGTTGGGGGAATCCGCTTCCGTCGCCGGACTTTTTAGTTGCGGCAGCGCATAATCCGGAGCGGTCAGACCGACCCACAGATTGCTGATCTGCAATTGCGGATCGAGTGGGTCTTTGACCTGGATTTGCCCGCTGATCATGCTGCGTTTTTCGTCGGCTGGATAAACGGTGTTGGTCACCCAGTCGTAAGGCCAACTGCCCACTTCAAATCGGGCGCGATGCAGTGCATCCAGCCACGTCACTTCGGGCGTTGAACCGCTGTTACAATAGATGACAAATGGCCCGATGATTTTGGTCCAATTCTCATTTTCGCCCACTACGAGCGAACTGCCCCCGTAATGATTACCGAGCCATAAATTCATCAGGGTGGGCGTGCCGCCAGGCCGGGTATCGAGATAACCGGTCAACTCCACTTTTGTCGGGCCGCCCGCCAGATATTCAAAACTCGGATTGATGAACCACAGACCGATTTGATGTTTCGTGCTGGACCAGCCATAGGCGGGCAGCTCGTAAAGGGGCGCGGCGTAATCGTATTTATATTCCACCTCCCCCTGATGAAGTCCCGTGGTCAGCCGTCGCGCTTCCATGGGATTCAACGGTGTCCCAACATCCCAATCGTCACCAGTGGGCATCTGCCGCCGACGCTTGGCGTTGATCGTGAGGTAATCGAACACTTCCGGGTTTAATCGCGCGGCGAACCCCGCTTCCGAAACGCTGAAGGCGGGCGCGTTGGTTTTGTGCGTCCAGATGGCGTAGGTATACAAGGAGTTTTCGCCCTGACCCAACGCGTAACGCAACTCCACGTCCAGCGGAGTGGTGGGAGCGCCGGGCGCATTGTAAAAGCGAATCGCCACCTCGGCGCGTTTGCCCTGGTTGCTTTGCGGCGAAATCGTCACGTTCGCCGATTTGAGCGGGCCGCCAAGCGTCGGCCCGGCGTTGAACCAACTGGCCCCCGCAGCACGACCCGGGTGCGGGGGCAGCAGTATTTCACGCCCCTGGTAACGGATCGAGGCCACTTCGCCGGACGCTTTTTCGATGCGCACCTGCAATTGGTTGTTGTCGAGGAAATACGTGAACTCGGTTTCGCGCAGTTGCACGACCGCGGGGCCGGAAATTTGGGCCTGGCTCGCGAAGGTCATCGCGCTCCCCGCCATCACTGCGCTCAAAATCCATGTTGCCGTGTTTTTAGTCATCAATGAAAAACCCGCAGGCGACCCAACGTCTCGAACCCATTTCGCAGTCGCCCGACCTCGGGCTGAAATGATTCAGCCCATTGTTTGCATGTGCGTGAGTTGATTCAAGTTCAATCATCGCAAGCACCAGGCTGCGCCGGTCGGCAGGTTAGCCGTTTCCCCCGGATCCAGATGCGCGCCGCCGTCCTCGACGGCGATCGTTTGCGTTCTCGCGGACGACATCCAATTCTGATACTTCCTCAGGAAGGGACACGTTCCACCGTGTCCCTGACTAAATCACAGCCGAAACACGGAGTGGATTTTCAAACCAAGCCAAAACTCAGAAATTCAAAGAGTTTTATTTCCTTATTTTTGCGTAGTTTACGCCTTTCGCGGTTCACCCGATCCAGTCCGCTCGTTAGTTGCTTCCGCTGTAGTTTGGGGATGCGGTGGATGCGTCTCTCCCCTGAAATACTCTGCTGTGAACTGCGGCGCAGCGTGATCAAATCGTCTGGCCCAGGAAACCGCCGTCCACACAAATATCCGCGCCCGTCACGAAACTGCTCGCGGCATGGCTCGCCAGAAAAATGGCGGCGCCGACCAACTCATGCGCTTCACCAAAGCGGTGCATGGGCGTGTGCCCCCAAATGGCCTGGGTGCGCGCAGTGGGCGAGCCGTCAGCGTTGAACAGCAGCCGGCGGTTTTGTTCGGCGGGGAAGAATCCGGGCGTAATGGAATTGACCCGCACACCTTGCGTCGCCCATTCACGCGCCAGAAATTTGGTCAGGCTAATTACTGCCGCTTTGGCTGCGGAATATGCCGCGACGCGCGACAGCGGCAGATGCGCCGACACGCTGGCGATGTTGATGATGCTGCCCTGGCCCCGCCGGCACATCGCGGGGCCAAATTCCTGACAGGGCAACAACACTCCGCCTGCCAGATTCAAATCAAAGCTGGCCTGCCAATCGGTCAGTTGAATGGATTCAAACGGATGCTCCGGGGTGACAGTGACTTTGGGATCATTGCCACCGGCCGCGTTGAGCAGAATCGTCGGCGCGCCGAGCTGGGCCTCGAGTTGTTCATGCGCTTCGGCCAGGCCGCAACGCGACACCGCGTCCACCGCGAAAAACGCCGCCGTTCCACCGTGGGCTTGGATGGTGGCGACGCGCGTCTTGCCGCGCGCTTCGTTTCGGCCCAGGACGGCGACTTTCGCTCCCGCCTTGGCGAATCCTTCCGCCAAAGCGCCACCCAGCACGCCCGTTCCGCCGATGACCACGGCAACTTCCCCAGTGAGATCGAACAGTTTCATAGCCGGACGCGAGTATGAAACACTCCCGCCCGACCGCGCGAGCAGTTATTGAGGCGAATCGGCGTCGCTTTAACTCGCTTCCAACCACAGGGCAAGCGGGACGTCCGTCAGCCCGTTTCGCTAAAACGCTCGCTTTTTGTCCGTCCCTCTGGCTTTATGCACCGGCTGGATTCTTGGGGCGCTCATGCTTGATCCAAGATCAGATCGCAAACCGGCGCAAAGTCGCCCAACTGTTTACAAAATTATGCCTGCCACCTTGCCAACACTCATCCTCAAACCGGGCGAAGCGGATCGCATCGTCGCCGGACATCCGTGGGTTTACCGCAGTTCCGTCCTGCGCCAGACCGCGCCGCCGACCGATGGCGAATTGGTGCAGGTGAAAGATCATCGGCAGCGTTTGCTCGGCGTGGGGTGTTACAATTCCAAATCCAAAATCAGCGTGCGCGTCCTCGCCCCGGAGCGCATCCAACTGGATCAGCAATTTTTCGACGAGCGCATCGCCGCCGCACTGGCGTTGCGCCAACGGCAGTTGCCCGGTGCCACTTCCTATCGTGTGGTAAATGCGGAAAGCGACTTCTTATCCGGCCTGATCGTGGATAAGTACGAAGCCGCAGTGGTGCTGCAAATTTCCGCGCTCGGCATGGAACGCCAGAAGGAAAAGATCGTGTCGGCTGTACGCAAATTGCTCGCGCCTGAAATTATTTTGGAGCGCAGCGATGTGGCGTCGCGGAAATTTGAAGGGTTGTCCGAAGCCAATGGCGTGATCTGGGCGGCGCAGCCGGTGCCGACCGATAAAGTCTCCACCGTCATCCAGTTGAACGGATTGAAATTTGAGACGGACCTGCTCGGCGGTCACAAGACCGGAATGTACCTGGATCAACAAGCCAACTACCAGGCCATCAGCGAATTCGCCGCCGGAGCGGAGGTGCTGGATTGCTTCAGTTTCCTGGGCGGATTCGGACTCCACGCCGCGCGCGCGGGCGCGAAGCAGGTTCACTTGCTGGACCAAAGCGAAGCCGCCGTCCAGGCCGCGCAACGCAACGCGGAATTGAACGGCTTATCGAAACAGGTAACCGCCGAAACCGTCAACGTGTTCGACTGGTTGAAAGCCCGAACCACCGTGCAACCGCATGAGCGCGTGATTCCGCGGTACGATTTAATTGTACTCGACCCGCCATCCTTCACGCGCAATCGCGCCTCGGTGGGCGATGCGTTGCGGGGTTACAAGGAAATTCACCTGCGGGCGCTCAAGCTGCTCCGACCGGGCGGAGTGTTGGCGACCTTCTGCTGCTCGCACCATGTGCCGGCGGCCATGTTTCAAGATGTCATCCTATCCGCAGCCTATGACACGCGCCATATTTTGCGCCGCATTGCCACCTACGCACAGGGCTTGGATCATCCGATCATCCCCATGATTCCCGAAACGGAATACCTGAAAGGCTTTGCGTTCGAACTGGTGCGTTGAGGCGGATCGGTGGAAACGGCGTGATCAAAAAGTTGATTTGCCACCTCGGGCCGCCTGTGCTCTAATACACAATGTCGTCCGCCGGAAGGTGTTTTCCGGCCCCTAAAATTATGATAACCGAGTCCGAACAGAACCTCGTCCTGGAAAAAACGCGCGAGCTTTGCACCACCATTCTGGCGCAACCCAACATTACGACCATCCGTCAGAGCATTGATTCGTTTCTGGCGAGTGATGTCTCTCGCAACCAATACGAAAGCCTGATGACCAAAGGGCAGGAATTACGTGAAAAACAACATCGCGCCCTGCCGTTGAGCGGCGAGGAGATCGGCGAATTCGAGCGGCAACGCGAAGAAGTGTTGAGCAATCCCGTAACGCGCAGCTTTTTGGACGCGCAACAGGCGTTGCACGAACTGCGTGACACAATCACGCAGCACATCACCAAAACCTTGGAATTGTTGCGCCTGCCCACCGAGGACGATTTCGCGCAATGTTGCGGGGGCGGGGGCGGTTGTGGCTGTGGCAACGGGGGCGGCGGCTGTGGTTGCGGCAATGGCGGGGGGGGGGGGGGGGGGGGGGGGGCTGCGGCTGCGGCGGCCATTGAGTTTCAACCAGTTTTTTTCAAAGCGCGAGGCGACCCGGCTTCGCGCTTTTTGTTTTTTCGGCATTCCGCCGGGCCAACGAAATCCGCCGTTCTTTTCGCTGTAACCTGACGGATGATAAAACGGACGTTGACATCATCGCGCCGAGCCGAAATCGTTTCTGCATCATGCTTGCCAAGAATTTATTTTTCCGCCGCGCGACAATCTGGTGGTGTTCCGCTCTCCTGATCGGTGGTGCATGGACCAGCCTTCAAGCGACGACAAATGCGGCATCCGGCCAATTGCTCATTTGCAATAAAGGCGATCACACTCTGAGCCTCGTTGACGTAGCGGCGGGAAAACAAATCGCCACCGTGGATGAAAAAGACGTGACCGGACACGAAGTCATCGCCTCGCCGGATGGCCGGCTTGCCTACGTGCCGATTTACGGAAATTCCGGAGTGGGGCATCCTGGTTCGGACGGTCAATTGCTGCGCGTCATAGACCTGGAGCGTCGCGAAATTGTCCAAACACTCGACTTCGGCCAGGGCGTGCGCCCGCATTGTCCGCAGATTGGTCCGAAGGACGGTTTGCTCTACATCACCACCGAACTGCTGAATGCCGTGACGGTGGTGGACCCCGGCGCTTTGAAAATCATCGGCACGATTCCCACGGGGCAACCGGAATCGCACATGCTTGCCATTTCCCACGATGGCCGGCGCGGTTATACCAGCAATGTCGGACCGGGCACGGTTTCAGTCCTGGACCTGGAAAAGCGCGAGTTGCGCAAAATCATTACCGTGGGGGGCGGCGCCCAGCGGGTTTGCGTCACGCGCGACGATCGTTGGGTCTTTACCGCCGATCAATCTCAACCGCGTTTGGCGTTGATTGACACCGCGTCCGAATCGTTACAGCAATGGGTCAAGCTGCCCAACATCGGTTACAGCATGGCGACCACGCCGGACGGTCGCGGTTTGCTGGTTATCTTGCCGCGCGCCAACCAAGTGGTGCGCCTGGATTTAGCCACCCTGCAAGTGACCCACACCGTGGCGGTGCCGCATGCGCCGCAAATGCTGGTCGTGCGACCGGATGGCGGCGAAGCTTACGTTTCGTGTGATGCCAGTCGTCAAGTCGCCGTGCTCGATACCACCAACTGGAAAGTGTCCCGGCTTATAGACGTCGGACGTGGCGCGGATGGGATGGCTTGGGTCGCGCAACCGTGATGTGATTTTCCCCGCCGCTAAAAATTGGTTGGAGACCCTCATTGGCGGCGAACCAATCAGTCCATGCCGATGGGGCTGCTGATAATTGCGGCCGTCAGGGCATCTCCTTTCCCTCCGTCTGGCGCAGGCAATCCCGCAGAGCGTCGTGAATAAATTGCCAAAGGCCAATGTTTCTACTGGTGGTGGGAAGGCAACTGCCACGATCGGTTGTTGCCGGTCTGCCAAAGTGCGCTGCGCAATTTATTTGGGAAATTCGGGCAGTGACACTTTCCAGCGAATGGAAAGCAATCGAATGGCCAGTGTGGTGCTGATGCCAATGGCGCGATTCAAATGGTTGGCACTGTAGTAAGCCTCCAAGATGACGTACGCCGTCGCGCCCACGACGGAGGCGGTGGCGTAAAGGTAGATGCCCGCGCGCATCACGAGCGGGATTTCGCCCACCAACACATCTCGCAAAATTCCGCCGGCAACACCGGTAATGACGCCCAGCACAACCGCGTTGGTGGCGCCGGTCTCAGCTTGCAGGGCAAGCGCCGCGCCCAGAATGGTGAAGAGCGCCAGGCCAAACGCGTCGGCCACCACCAACCCCAGTTGAGGAACATTGGCGAAGCGGATCACAAAGAAGGCCAGGGTGGAAGTGCTGGCCGCGTTCAGTACGTATTCCGTGCTGGAAAGCCAGAATACCGGGCGGTCCAAAATCAAATCGCGAATCGTGCCGCCGCCCAGTGCGGTCACCAAACCAAGCACGAGCACGCCGAACAGGTCCACCCGTTTTCCGCTGGCGGCCAGCACTCCGGAAAGCGCGCTGACCGCGACGGCAAAGTGAGTCTGCAGCAACGGAGTGGTCATGTTGACGCGAGGGAGTCAGGGCCGCAGCGCTTGTAGTCGTTGCCCATACGCGACAAAGTTTTTTCGCGCGGCATCTGCGGGCGCGTTCGCGGTGGCTTGCGGATCGTGAAATACCGTGACCATGTGCGGTTCAATGCTCAGGCCGCCGACATAACCGCGTTGGTGGGCATCTGCCAAAATTTCCCGGACGTAACCCTGGCCTGCTCCCGGCCAATGGTAGGTCTCGGTGTTGGTTGCGGGATCGTAGCTCGCATCCTTGATGTGGATGTGAACGACGTGATCGCGGACGTGCGTCCAGAATTCCCAGGCGTCCTGGCGCGGCCAGGGTTGCGGACGGCTGCGATCAGGATTGAACACCGGGTTGGCGGTGTCAAAGACGAGTTTCAGTCCGGGACATTGATCGAGCAGTTCAAGCGTGTGCTGCCAGCTCATGCCGCCGTAGTTCATGCAGTTTTCATGCACCGGTTGCAGGCCCGCATCCAGGAAGCGGTTCGTCACGTCTTTAACCCGGCGAAAGACCTCGGTAGGAATGCGATAATCCGTATCCGCCGGTTTGAAGCTCATGATGCGAACGAACTTGGCGCCCAGGCGTTGCATGCGCGGAATGCAGCGCTGTACCTCGGCGAGGGTGAGCTCGAATGGATCTGTCAATTGCTTCGCCCAGTTCATCACGGTGGAGCCGAAGCAATACACCTGAATGCCGGATGGCTCGATCAATTGCGCCGCCGCATCGAATGCGGCGGCCGAGAGATCGTGCAAGTTGGCCTTGGGATGCCCCGCGACTTCCACGGTGCGCAATTCAATGAATTTCCAACCCAGTTCTTGCGTGGCTTCAAGTTGCGTGATCAAGCTCGCGCCCGCCTCATCGCCAATACCCATCAGTTTCATACTTAACCCAGTTTACGGCACCGATATACGTAAGCGGGAGGCAAATTTCGCCAGATGGTGGGGATGGTTTCAAAAGTGGCGAACTGTTTGCGGAGCAGGCGGCGGAAGCACACCGTGGTCGGATAATAGCGAAACGCGCTGTAGGCGAAGCCGACGAATTCGCCGCCGGGTGCAAGCACATCGTAGAGCGCATCCAGGATGCGCTGTTGATGGGACGGAGACATGTTGCTCCAAGCCAGACCACTGACCACGCAGCGCGCGCTGTGGGTCGGGACGTATTTGCGCAGGTATTCGGCGGAATCGAAAATAATTTCACTGCGCGGAAAGCGGCGACGCAAGACTTTCACGTTCGTTTCACTTAATTCCAACGCCACGAGCCGGCCCTCGGCGCCAAGGCGTTGCAATAACAATTGGGTGAAGCTGCCCGTACCCGGACCCAATTCGACCACGGTGTCGTCCGAGTCAAAATGACAGGCGGCAACGATTGCCTGCGATAAATGCCCGGAACTGGGCCAGATGGCCCCAACCTTCAACGGCTCGCGCACGAATGCTTCGACAAAGCGCCAAGCTCGTCCGCTGACCTCGATTATTTCGGACGCAGAGTCCGGTACCAGTTTCATTCGCTCGAACGGACGGGAGCATAAAACTGCCGCGTCGCCAAACCAATATCTTTTCTTGAAAAGATGCGGGATGAAAAAACGGTTTGACCGCGTTGCACCAGCCGCCGCCCGGCCCGATTTTCACGTTTATGTCCGCGTGTTGGGGAGCGCGTCAAGCAAACAAATCCAACTGGGGCGGGGGTGTTAATTGCTTGAGTTTGTCGCGGTCATGTTGCCGCCGGACACTGCGCACGCTGCCTTCGGGGGTCAGTTCGGAGGCTTCAAGATTGGCGAGAATTTCTTTTGCGCGTTCCACCACTGGCCGGGGCACGCCGGCTAGTCGTGCGACCTGAATGCCGTAACTCTTATCCGTTCCGCCCGCGACAATTTTGCGCAGGAACACAATCGCATCGTGCCACTCGCGCACGGCGACATTGAAATTTTTCAAACGCGGCAACCGCTGCGCCAGTTCCGTCAACTCGTGATAATGCGTGGCGAAGAGGGTTTTGGCGCCGATTTGATTGTGCAGATGCTCGACGATGCTCCAGGCCAGCGACAGGCCGTCGAAGGTGCTGGTGCCGCGGCCAATCTCATCGAGGATGACCAGGCTGCGCGAGGTGGCGTGGTTGAGAATGTTGGCCGTCTCGCTCATTTCCACCATGAACGTGGATTGGCCGCGCGCGAGGTCGTCGTTGGCGCCGATGCGGGTGAAAATGCGATCCACCAAGTCAATGCGCGCGGCTTTGGCAGGAATGAAACTCCCCGTGTGTGCCAGCAGCGTGAGCAATGCCACCTGCCGGATGTAAGTGGATTTGCCCGCCATGTTGGGCCCGGTGATCAGGGCGATCTGTGGAATTTCCGGATTTGGGTTTTCGCGGGCTGGCGCCGTCGGCGCACGGGCGGAGGTTCCGTCCGGCGTGGGCGCATCGGCCGTGGCCAAGGCCGTGTCGTTTGGCACGAACCGCTCTTCCATCCAGCTTTGCTCCAGCACCGGATGCCGGCCCTCGGTGATTTCCAGGCGGCCGTGGTCGCTGATTTCAGGGCGGCAATAATCGTGCAACCGCGCAATTTCCGCGAAGGCCGCGAGCACGTCCAATTGGGCCAGCGCGCCGGCGGTTTGCTGAATCGTGCCTAATTGCTGGAGCACGCTCTCGCGCAGGTGTTGGAATAGTTCGTATTCCAATTTGACGCCGCGCTCTTCGGCACCGAGGATTTTACCTTCCATCTCCTTCAACTCTGGCGTGATGAAGCGCTCCCCGTTGGCGATGGTCTGCTTGCGGAGGTAGTGCGGCGGAACCTTGTCGAGATTGGATTTGGTGACCTCGATAAAATAACCGAAAACGGAATTGAATCGCACCTTGAGCGAAGTGATGCCCGTGTGCTCGCTTTCGTCCTGTTGTAGCTTGGCGAGCCAATCCTTGCCGCTGCGCTGGGCCTGGCGCAGTTCGTCCAACTCGGCGCTGAATCCATCCCGAATCATGCCGCCTTCTTTCAGCGCGAGCGGTGGTTCCTCCACGATGGCGCGGCGGATCAGCTCGGCCAGCTCTGGAGATTCACTTAACTGTGCCGCGAGGTGTTCCAACAAGCCCGCCGGAGTAGTGCCGCCGGTCTCCGTCTCGGAAAGTTTCAATCGGTCTTCACGCCGCACCGCAAACGTAGCGAGCGTTTGTTTCAGCGCCGGAATTTGTTCCAGCGCCTGGCGCAACACCACGAGATCGCGCGCGTTGCCGCTGCCGGTGCTGAGCCGGCCCACGGTGCGTTCGAGATCGCGGACGTGGCCCAGTTGCGCGCGGAACGCCTCAATGCCAGGCGCGTTTTCGATGAACCGCGCGACGGTTTCCTGCCGCTGCCAGATGGACGCCGCGGTCGCCAGGGGTTGCGAGAGCCAGTTGCGGAGCCGGCGCGCGCCCATGGGGGTGATGGTTTTGTTCAATGCGCCGTAAAGACAGGACTGGCTGGGCGCGTCGCGCTGCAGCGGTTCGAGGATTTCCAGATGCCGGAGTGTGAGCTGGTCCAGCACGAGATAATCCGCGCGTTGATAAAACGAAATCCGCGTGAGGTGTCGCACATCACGCCGCAGGTTGTGGATCAAATAATGCAGTGCGCCACCCGCTGCGCCGATGGCCGCCGGATGATTTTTCAGACCGAAACCGTCCAGCGCGGCAACTTTGAAATGATCGCGCACGGTGAATTCTGCCGTTTCCGGTGCGAAGGTCCAATCGTCGTAAGCGCTGACCGTCCAGGGCCGTGCCGGGGCCGCGCCGCCGCCGAACGGCGGTGGGGTTGCCTCAGCGTCGGCACCGTGCGCCGATGGCTTCGCGCTGACACCGCTGCGCCGCGCCGACACTCCGCAGAGCTGATCGCGCAGCGTCGCAGCCTCCAGCGGATGCACGATTTCCGCCGGGCGCAGCCGTTCCAGTTCGCCGAGCAGTGCGGTTTCAGATTCCAGTTCCGTGGCCAGGAAATCGCCGGTGGTCAGATCAATCACCGCCAGGCCAAAGTTCACGCCGCGTGGCGTTACCGCAGCCAGAAAATTATTCCGTTCGGCGATGAGCATGCGTTCGTCGAAATGGGTGCCGGGCGAAAGAATTTGCGTGACCTGACGGTTCACCAGTTTGCCGGGTTTAGGTTCTTCTGTCTGTTCGCAGATGGCGACTTTGTGGCCCGCCTTGAGCAGCCGTCCGATGTAATTATTGGCTGCGTGGTAGGGCAGGCCACACATGGGAACGCCGTGCCGGGAGGTGAGCGCCAGATTCAACAACTGCGCGCCGGTCTTGGCGTCCTCAAAAAACATCTCGTAGAAATCGCCGAGCCGAAACAGCAACAACGCGTCCCGGGGCAGTTCGCCTTTGATGCGGCGATACTGCGCCATCATGGGAGTGAGTTGCGCGGTGGCAGACATGCAGTGGGAAAGTTAATGACCAATGACGGGAACGTCGAAAGGAATTTGTGCGGACGTTTGATTCACCGCTAACGCGGCGGGGAAATGAACGGCTACCCCAAAAAAATCATAGGCGGATCAACTGAAGTGGCGGTGGTGCGTCCAAGGGCTTGAATCAATTGAGCCAAATGAAACCGCACCCCATTGTTGCTGCGGCGACAGACTGTAAGGACCAACCGCTGCTTTTTCCAGACCTGAGGCGATGCCAAGTCGCAGCCGATTTTTCGGGCGGTACGCTCGCCACCGGCGGCGGCGCGCTGCTGCCCCGGCCCGCGCGCGAACTGGTGGTGTGCCTCACATAATTTGTGATATTGCCTGTGGTTGGTGCAGTGGGCTATTTCGCAGGTCGAGAACTCTGGCTCCTACGCCACCAAATTAGTGCGCCGGTAACTGCCAGCACCAATGGTGCAAAACCAAAAATCAACCACAGCCATTTCATCAGCGCACCTCCGAGATGGCCGAAGTGTAGCACTGCGGCCATCATGTTTAGTTTCATCAGCCAATCGGCGTCGGCGCTGGTCTGGGATTTTTTGAACTCGTCCGTGCGCCCGTCATAGGTGACTTCGATGAACTTATTCCAAAACCAGCGCTCGTGATCAATCAGCGTCAGTGTGAAGTCTTCTTCGGGGCGGCGCGGGAAGCTCATGAAATCGAGACTGGCCGGGGAAAAGTTTTCGCGCGCGTGGGCGAGGATCGGTTCGATAGCGGGAGCATTGTTCCAATCGTAAGCCGGTTGGGGCGACGGATCGGGCCGCTCCGCCGAAAATAATCCTAGCAAGGCGGGCAAAGTCAGCCACGCGCCCGTGAGCGCCCAGATCAACAGGAACACCAGCGAGGTAATGCCCGCCCACCGATGCCATTCGCCGGCTAAGACTCGGAGGCTGCGTCTGCGTAATCGGGGCAAACGAAATAGTCCCTTCAATGCGCCGCGATAAATCCACAAGCCAGACAAACTCAAGCCCAGCAGTACGAGCGAACTGAGGGCGACGATCAGTTCACCGACCTTTCCCGCGAGTAATGTTTCATGAAACCGCAGCAACCAGCGGCGCGGGCCGGTGAGTTCATTGCGTTCCAGCAGCGTTGCCCCCGTGACTGCATCAGTGATGACTGCGTGACGGATGCCGGGACCATGAACGGAAAATACCAGATTGCGTTTCGGGTCGCCGGGACATTCCAGAAAACGCACCTGCGCATTGGTGTGGTTTTGCGCCAGTTGCAGAATGACGTCTTTCAGCGGCGCAGCGTTGGTTGCAATCGTGGTGCGGAAAACTGTTTGGTCAAAGCCGCGTTCGATCCAATCGTAACGCACGAGCAACGCGCCGGTGAGACTGACAAGCAATAATGGCAGTGCGAACAACAACCCCAGCCAACGATGTAGCGACCAGAATTTCTTTGTCCAGCGTGAGCGGAGGGAAGGTTTACTCCCGGTCGAACCAGTCGTCATCGCGCACTTGATCTTGGTTGGGGTCGAGATAACCCAGATGGTTGCCGCCCGGCATCGGAAGGCGCTCATAGGGAGCGGTCCGCTCGGCGGATACGTGACCATCAAGCCACGCCACGATAGCCCGCGCGCCATGCCGATCATGAATGCTGGGTTCAGGCTTGCCACTCGACGTGATCCACTTTGGCCCAAGGATGTCCGTGGTTGGATAAAGTAGTCCTTTGACCAATCCACCACTGTCTGAGAATGTGATCGTCTCGGTCGGCTTCTTGACCGACGTGATGGGAAAACCGCGCCAGTGCCCGACGGCGATGATGATTTTTTCGCTCAGATAAAAACTGTTGTAACCGTAGCTCACATTCGGGCGACCCTGCGTGTTCAAGCCTTGCAGAACCCTCTCATCCAACCGCACTGCCGGGCATTGGATGACTTTGTTCACGTTGGCGATATAAGGGCCGAGTAAACCGTTCTTGAGTGCGTCGTCAATGGACGTCGGCACGTAGGCAAAGCACCACTCGCGATTCGCGTTGAGGCCCGCATCCCAATGGGACGCGGCCAACATTTCGCCATTGCGGTCATCGGCAAACATCAACGCCGCCAGGGCAAGTTGTTTTTGATTGGAACGACACGCGACGGCGTAGGCAGACTGCTTGGCACGAGTCAATGCCGGTAACAACATTGCCGCCAGGATCGCGATGATGGCGATGACGACGAGCAATTCAATCAGCGTGAAGCCGCCCGTTGCCGGACGGCTTCGCTGAGTTGCAATGGATGAAACGGACTTCAAGCGGGATTAACTCCGGCGATTGCGGCGGAACAACATGGTGATCGCGCCGAGGCCAGCCAACGCAAAAGCGCTCGGCTCGGGGACGACAGTGACGGCATTGACCGTGCCGGCTAAATCAGCGATTAGCGTGGAAGGGCCGAAGAACGTGGTGGCGGTGTCGTTGATTTGATAGGAGAGGTTCGCCCCCGAAATGGAAAACGTTCCATTCCATGCGATGCCGTACGCGTCAATCGTGAACGACGTAGGGATCGCGAGATTGATCGAAGTGAGCGTGCCATCGGTAAACGTCACCGTGTCGGAAGCATCCAGTGCCCCGAAGGAAATGCCGCCGGCAGCATTGAAGAACCATTGGCCGAGTCCATAATCAGAAATGTCACTGATCACAGTCGGAGCAGCGTCGGGCGCAGAATTGAGGCGGTTAGGGTCCGCACTCCAAAAGGCGCTCAAGTTGTAAGCAGTGATTGCGAAGGTCTCGATCCCGATGCCGGTCGCTCCCACGCCATTGTAAGTGAGCGAGCCGACTTGAAAGTTGGCTTCGCGGGGAAAGATGTCAATTGGATCGCCCCACGGACTGCCCGGATTTGGGTTGGACACGTTGAGGATGTTGTAAGTCCCATCCGCATCACCGGTGTTGGCTCCCACCGAACCAAGCGAACCGCTTCCGGCGTTGATGCGAGCGAATGAACCGGTAACCGCGTCTTCGGAAATGAAGCTGTTCCCATTCATCATTGAGTTCAATGAAATGGTTTGTGCTTCTGCCAACGGAGCCATCGCCAAGGTCGCCATCGTGGCCAAGGCGATCTGCATGAGGTTCGAGGGTTTCATGGATTTAACTGGTGCTGATTGATTTTTCATACGTCTTGAATTTCTTATTAGGTTTGATTTACGGATTGCAAAGAAAGCTCAGGGGTGTTCGAGGCGGAAGTAATGTTGGTCTGCTACCGGAGCAACCGTTACCCGCCAGCGACCGGATTCAACTACGGGTGTCGCGGCTACCGGACTCCAAACAGTGGCGGAAAGATTTGTGCTGGTGGTCAAACCAAAACCGGTGCTGGCCTGCGGCCAGCTTAATTCGATACCGCCAGTGATCAGCGCAATCGCCAGCTCCGGCTGTGGAATCATACCCGAACGCGCCACGATCACGGCGGTGTGTTCGGTTTGAGTCAGGACCGGACCCACCAAGGTGATCACAAAATGAACTGGCAACGTCAGGGTGACGCTGCCACCTGCTTCCACGAGCTGGGCGATGTTAGTTTCGCCCACCGTTATCCCGGTGGGAAAATAGGTCAAAACGGACTGCGGCGGATTGCCCATGTCCAAGTCGGCGGTGCCGGCGGTGTATTGCGCCACTGCGCCAGCGCTGACAAATGACGAGCCGATAAATTCCACGGCCTCGGCATGAGCGAGACTGAAGCGCATGTTGCGGATCGCGACAGAAATATCGGTCTGTCCCGAGGAAAACACATTGGTATAAATGTAGCCAAAGTTGGCCGGATCGGTATTGGTGTTGAACGAGCGTGGGCTGTTCGGATTGTACGTGAACACGCCGGGATACCAGTCACCGCTGTTCTCGGCACTGAGTTCCGTCCCTGCCAGCAATTGCGCGGTGTTGTTCGTAACCTCCAACCGAACCGTGCCCGTCAAGCGCGCCCGCAGACTGTTTGTGGCTTGCGGCTCAGCAGGAACAAACTCGAACCCATCGAAATGACTCGGGGCCATTTCCAAAAGACTTTCAGCGGGAACCACCGTGAGTTCGTAAACCTCGCCCCGCGCTGCCAGGCTGGTCGTAAGCGTTAAGCCAATAGTCAGCACCAGCCCGTAAGCAAAATTGCAGCGCGAGCGCCGATTAGAAAATCCCAAGTGAACTGATTTCACTCCCGCATTGTGCTTGGATAAAGGTCAGCCTGCTTTCGGTGGCTTGCAAAAATTTAACGACCGTTTGCAAGCCCACCAAACTTAATGCTCGCGATAAAGCCCGCTGCGGTTCGATCACACAGAAGAAATCCGCCGCCAGCCGTCCCAGGTCACGGAGAAATTGATGCGGAATCTCTATCGCGCGCACCTGCTTGCGTTCCGCTTCGGAAAGTTGCAGACCACCTGACTCCAGGGTTTGAAGGAGCGCGACTTTTCCTCGACTCCGGTCGAGCGGGCCCATTGCGCTACCAAGTGCGTGGGAATGAAAGGGCAGAGTTGGCGGAAGAGGGAGAGCTTGGAGCGCATTGGCTTCCGCGACCGCCGCCCTTTCGAGTTCCCGGAATTCCCGCGCGAAGGGCCGAAGCTCGAATCCATCCGCGACGCCGAAGTCCCGGAGAAATACACCCTCACCGACCACCTCTGGAATTGACTGAATGCCGCTTGTAGCGCCGCAGATGCGGCATGTTTGTAGAACCAATGCGATTGAGATTTCAAAGCTCCGGCAGGAGCGGCATCTTCCGCGCATGGCCAATACCTACTCAAATCTACATTCAAGTTGTGTTCGCTGTTGAGGGTCGCCAAAGCCTCATCGCTCCCGAACACAACGACGAGCTTCAGAAATACATTGCGGGCATCGCCTCCGCGCAGAGACACAAATTGATTGCGATAAACAATATGCCAGACCATTTGCATCTGCTCGTTGGCCTGCGACCTGATGCCGCACTCTCCGAACTGGTGCGCGACATCAAGGCGAACTCGTCACGTTTCATCAACGAGAAGCGATGGGTGATGGGCCGGTTTTCGTGGCAGGAAGGATTCGGTACGTTCTCCTATTCACGTTCTCAACTCGGCGTGGTGATTGGTTACATCGAGAGCCAGCAGAAGCACCATGCGAAGAAATCGTTTCTCGACGAATACACTGCGTTGCTGGACAAGTTCGAGGTGGAATACGATCAGCGTTACGTCTTCAAGCCAATTGACAGTTGATTCCCAGCTATGCTGCCCCTGACGAGGCTGGATATTTGTTGGGCTGGTCTTTCTACAAAGATACCGCGCCTGCGGCGCAACCGATCACTCGAAGGTCCGCTGGAATTTCAACTCGCTTGATTCCGTGAACACTCAATTTCCTAAAGGCATTAGTCCCTTTATGAAAAAATGTCGCGCAAAGTGCGCAACATTTTCAAGCCGCGGACAACGTCGGCAGCAGCAAGTGTTCTTTGAGCTTCAAGCCCGCCAGCAAGACACGTTGACCGAAGCTTGTCGCGTAATATTTGTAGGTCTTGCCCACTTTCTTGATCAGCCCATGCAAACGTAATCTCCACAGCAGTCGCCCGATCTGGCTGCGCGTCCAGCGTGTGGCAGAAGCCGCTGCAGTCGCCAGCTGCTCAGGCCGTTGATGTGATGTTCGCCCGCCAGCACCGCCAGAATGCCATGCAGGTCCGCGCTCAGAAACAGGTTGAACCCGCGCCAACTCCGCGCCGCACTGTCTTTGGCCGGGCGGCTCAATTTGTCCAGGTCCACTTTGCCCGACGAACGGTCTTCCAGCCAGCTCAACCACCCCAGATATCGCGCGCTGGCCGCGTGCATCAACTGGCGCAGGTCGCGCCGGCTGAAAATGCTTTTCTTGAGCGGCGCCACTTCGTAGGTCGGCGGTCCGTCCCGATGTTCCACCTTGCAGTGGTGCGAAAAAAAAAGGTCACGTCGTTGGCCGTGCATTCCAGGCGCAGCACCCGCCCGCGCTTGTCGTAGAGCTTGAGCGAGGACGGTCCCGGAAAGGGTTTGATGCGCGTGCCCTCAATGCACGTGTGAAAGTCGCTGCCCAGCGCGGTGTCGGTGTTCTGCGGAAAGCGTTTGCCCGGGAACTTGGCGACTTCCGTTACTTTGACGGTGAAGATCGCTTGCCGGCTCAACTCTTCATAAACGGGCGCGAGTTTCTCGACCGAGCGCCACACCAGGTCCAACGAATACTCCACCTGCATCAGGCTCCAGTGATAGCCGCCGCGGAACCGTTCCAGCAACGCCGGCACGCAATGGCGAGCCGGGCCGTCCAGATCGCGCTTGAGTTGATCGAGGGAAAAATCATCCGCCAGCGCCTGGGCTTTTTTCCAATCGGTACACTCGACCAGTGCGTTGTCTTGCCTTTGAAACTTCAGTCCGGCGCGGCGCAAGCGGCTGGCCAGCCAGTTGTGGCCGTTGAAATAAATTTGCAACCGGAAGGGCAGCCAGGTGGGCACGCGCACGTAAACCAGCCCCAGCCGCGGATGCAGGAAATAGAAGTAGTAGTGCAGACATTTGCCGGCGGTGGGGCGCAGGCCGGTCCGGCCGGTGGTTTTGTCATGCCAGGGTTTGAAGGCCTGACAGGCTTCCATCGCCGAGAAGACGTGTACCAGCCCCGGCGCCTCACCACGCTGTTGCAGCACCTCGGCCACACGGTCTTCCTTGCGGAAACTTTTACGCTCAAGGTGTTCGGTGTTCAAACCGGCGGCCCGCGCCGTGAGGATCGCGTGATCGCGCACCGCATCGCGCAACGGTTCGGCGAACACCTTCAGATCGAAGCACCGGATGTTATCCCGGCGCCGCCACCCTTCCACCGCCCCCGCGTAACACACATCCGTGAGCGTGCCGGTGAGGATGACGCGATCCCAACAACCCAAGGGGCCAATGATGTGGTCGGCGTAACATCGCGTCAGCAGTTCAAGTTGAGGCGTGTCGGCAGGAGCAGGTGTCGGTTCAGACATGCCACTCGATTTACCAGAAACTCTTGGTTCCGGCTACGCCGGGTTAGGGTTAAAGCCCGCGCTCCGCGTTCAGCGAGCTTTAATGAATCCCATTCCCCTGACAATCATTTCTCTGACCATCGCTCTCGTCCATTACCTTGCCTTTTTCCACACTTGACTTTCTAACTTTGTAATGCAAAGTGGCTGGCATGGAAACGAACCAGGCGGCTGAGAATCTTCAAACCATCCGCACACTGATGGAACGTTCGGCGCTGTATCGCCGGGCACTGTCGCCAGTGATGGCTTTCGCGGGAGCGACGGGAATCATCGCCGCCTTGGTCGGGGTATTTCTGCGCATTGAGTCCGAGCCAAAGTTCATCAGCTACTGGCTCGGCGTGGCGTTGGTGGGGTTGACCGGAGCACTCCTGCTGATCCGGCGTCAGGCCCTTAAAAGCGCTGAAGTGTTCTGGTCTCCACCTACTCGCCGTGTAGCAACAGCACTCCTGCCCTGCTTGACGGCGGGTCTGCTGGTTGGAATCTGGTTTCTCGTCATTTGTTCACAATCCCAAGCTGCTGATCCACCAACCGGAATGGCGGAAGACCATGGCGCTTTAGTTGCCTTGGCAGCAATCTGGGCCGTGCTCTATGGCTGCGCACTTCATGCGGCAGGGTTTTTCACGTCACGCGGATTGCGCTGGCTGGGTTGGTTTTTCATCGCAGGGGGCTTTGGAGTTCTTTTCTGGGCTGTGGCTACCCATCGTCAGGATTACCCCGACGCCAACTGGCAGACCTGCCACTGGCTTATGGGGCTATTGTTCGGCCTCCTGCAACTGGCCTACGGCATCTATCTCTACTTCACCGAAAAGCGCGGGAATGAATCGTGAACCCCGAACCCTTTCTACAGCTCGATCGTGTGATCCACGAGAAAGGCCGGCTGGCAATCATGTCCATGCTTGCCGCCGCGCCCGAACTCGCGTTCACCGAGTTGCGCGACGCGTTGAACATGACCGATGGCAATGTCACGACCCACATCCGCACGTTGCAGGAAGCCGGCTACATCGCGGTCAGCAAGTCCTACGCAAACAATCGTCCGCTGACTACCTGCTCATTAACCGCCGCCGGCAAGAAAGCCTTCGCGGGCTACATAGACCTGCTGGAACAAATCCTTCAGCAAACCAAGAGTAAGTAACAATCCTTTGAACGTTTATGAACAACCATAGTCTCACACTTTGTAATACAAAGCTCAATCCCATGCGAATGACAATCGGTCAGGCCGGGTGAGGGGCTTGCGGTCATTCCACCGGCCATCACGTGCAGTTGGTGTTACTTCCTTTCAAGTCGTATGAAGATCATTCGTGCAGAACATCTGGGCATGTGTTTCGGCGTTCGCGACGCCATCGCACTTGCGCTCGCCACCGCCAAACAGGAACCGCTGACCATCCTTGGCGACCTCGTCCACAACGAAACCGTGCTCGCGGAATTGCGCACCCGAGGCGTCCGCATTGAGCAACAACCCGATAACGTCCGGACTCAAACGGTAATGATCACCGCCCACGGCACATCCGAACGCACTTTAAGCCAGACGCGCGGGCGCGGCTTGAGCGTATTGGAAGCCACCTGCCCGCTGGTTCATGTTGCGCATCGCGCGTTGGCGAAATTGGTCGCTGATGGTTTTCACCCGATCATTGTTGGCAAGCGCGACCACGTGGAGGTGCGCGGCCTGACGGGGGATTTGGACGACTATGACGTCGTTTTGACTCCGGAAGACGTTCTAAAACTCTCCAATCACCGTCGCTTTGGTGTGATGGCCCAAACCACGCAGCCCATCGAACGCGTCCGGGAACTGGTGCAAATGATTCGCCTCCAGTTCCCACAGTCGGAAGTGCGTTTCGTGGACACGGTCTGCCAGCCCACCAAGCAACGCCAGCACGCCGCGCTGGAACTCGCGCAACGCTGCGATGTGATCGTCGTCATCGGCGGCGCGAACAGCAACAATACGCGGGAACTGGCTGCCGCCTGCGCCCGGCATTGCCCGCGCGTGCATCACGTGCAAACGGCGGCCGACCTTCAGCCCGCCTGGTTTCGACGCGAGGACATCGTCGGCCTCACCGCCGGGACCTCCACACCGGACGCCATCATCGCCGGCGTCGAACACGGCCTGCAATCGCTGGCCCGCCAGTTTCAAACCAAAACCCAGGAGCCATGCCATGAACTTCACAAAATGGATTGAACACTTCCAGCGCAACCGCCAAAACCGGCCCGAGCCGGATTGGGACGCACCCGTCAACATCCCGGGTCACATCCTTCCTTTCCTGCTGCGCTCGATTGAAGAATTCCGGCTAGGCGATGGCGGCGGGCCGGCTTCGTTGATTGCTTACGACGCCGAGGGATTTCGCAGCAGTACAACAGAAATGCGAACCATCGTTGACCTTTGGTTCAAGGAAGAGGCCGAACACGCCCGATTGCTTCTTGGCTGCGCGGTCAAACGATTCAACGGTTGTATCATCACGTCGCACTGGAGTTTCACCGCATTCTGTCTGTGCCGGCGGATGCTCGGCGTCCGCTTCGAACTGCAGGTGCTCACCCTGATCGAACTGGTCAGCACCGCCTACTATCGGATGCTCCGGCACTACTCGCCGGACGGCCCGCTCGCCGCCCTGTATGAGTTGATCCTCCGCGATGAGGCCGGGCCTGTTGCATTCCAGCGCGATCGCATCCTGACGTCCGGCAATCCCCGGCCCGGCATCCGCGGCCTGCTCTGGCGGATCCAATTTCTCGTCTGCGGCTACGCGGCGGCATCCACTTTGCGCCGGTCGGTGAACAGAATTCCGTCACGCTCACCTCGCCCTGGCCCGACCCAAGTTTCTGTGGCGCGTTTCTCCCGTCCGAACGCAACGTCACGCCGGGCGGTTTTACCGCCAACTGGAAGCTGACCTACTATGGTCGAGATTATGCGCAGCAATGGATTGACGCCGAGGAATCCACCAGCTTGAACGCGAATTCAGCCGCCCACTCGCTCTTCGGCGTCCGCTTCCTCGCCGGGATTGATGTCTATCGCAACGTCGAGCGGGCAATCAAGTATGGAATTCTCTTCTTCGTGCTGGTTTTCACGGCGTTTTTTCTGTTCGAGATGGTGTCCGGGCTGCGGGTTCATCCGTTTCAATACGCCCTCGTCGGCGCGGCCCTGTGTTTGTTCTACCTGGGGCTGCTCTCGCTCTCGGAGTTCATCAACTTCAGCCTGTCCTACCTCATCGTGGCTGCCCTGACGATCGCTCTGATCTGGTTCTATTGCGCCAAGGTGCTGAAGAGTGGCCTCCGCACATTCATCGTCGTCGGTCTGCTGGCCGCCATCTATGGCTTCCTGTTCGTCGCGCTGCAACTTCAGGACTACGCCCTGCTGTTTGGCACGGCGGGCTTGTTCCTAGCCCTGGCCGCCGTGTTCTTTGTCACCCGCAACATTGACTGGTATCACCGCGATCAAAACCTCCCCTCCGCATGACAACTCAACCAAACCGCTCCCAGTTGTGCCGCTGGCTCGTCGTGGTCAGCTTCGCCCTCGCCCTGCCGCTGATGACGATCGCACCATCCAGCTCAACGCAGGAACATTGAGTACAAGTGAAGTCTGCCATGGTGCTGTACGATCCCAAAACAGTTATGCCAGCCAAAACAAGCGAGAGGCGTGAGTTGAGGTTTTCAATTGACGCTTTCATATCAGAAAATAGGAGTGATTTTCTCGGGAGTATGTAGATAACGCAAATTGGGGTTGGTCGCTCCGCCAATGTCCGACCCCGTCATGGAAAATCGT
>JBDHQI010000064.1:0-6820 GCA_039806955.1 Verrucomicrobiota bacterium
TTAATTTCATAGTATATTTCATTTCGAGGTTAAAAACAGGAACTGTAAGTCTGTCCAATAAGCGGTCAGATTCTAGCTAATGCAAATGGGGAGTCAAGCGTTGAGCTATCGAAAATTTACGGAATTCAAATCCGGAGTAATCGTTGGCATACAAGCTGCGGTCCGGTTTTGCCGCGTAATTGTGGCGCAAAGTTCAACACAAGGAGTAAAAATGAAGAAGTGGTTCAAAGTATTGATGGTCAGTTGCTTAATGACTTCCGGAGTAGCCTTTGGTGAAGAAACCAAAGCTGCCAACCAAAAATGGTTGGAAGTGGTCAAAAGCATGGTGTCTGAAGGTCAGTCAGTTGTGTCAACGCCCAGCGAGGCGCGACTTAATCTGGTCAAGGACTGGAGCAAACAGAATGGCTTCACCGCGAGCGTCACCAAAGAGCAGGCGGGTTACCGTATCGAAATTACCAAGGGATTTGCGCAAAAATAATGGCGCCGGAGGTTGGTTGGCATCGGCTGCAGATGCGTGCCGCGCGAAGCCGCCTCATTCCACCCCACGCGTTCTCATAGCCAAGGCCGCTGTAAACCACGGGCGCGTTCACAAGGCTCGTTGCTCATCGCAACGAGCCTAATTTTTGCACGCGTCATAGAGCAGTTTTATGGTCAGCCCCAATACCACGGTGATAAAAATCGGACGAATGAACTTGGCGCCTCGCTGCACCACCATCCGACTGCCAACCTGCGCGCCAATGAGTTGGCCGAAACCCATGGTGCCTCCGGCAAGATAGTTGACTTTCCCGGCCCATAGAAAAATCAGCATCGAGCCGACATTACTGGCGAGGTTCATGGCCTTCGTATAAGCGGTGGCGCGCGCCAAGTTAAATCCCATGACCAGCACAAAGGCCATGGTCCAAAAAGTTCCCGTGCCCGGGCCAAAAAAGCCATCGTAACCTCCCAGCAGCAGACCGAAAATCAGGTCAAAATACGGGCGTGGCAAACGCGCCGGTATTTCCCGCGCGCCCAGATTGAGATTGCGCAAGGAATAAACGGCGACGGCGACCAGGAGCAGCGGGATGATGGCCTTGAGCAGGTCCGCTCCGATTTGCCGCACGACCAGTGATCCAACGATGGCGCCGCTGAAGGTGATCAGCCCGCCACGCCAGCAATCCCACACATCCACGGTGCCGGCTTTTGCGTAATGCCAGGTAGCACTGGCCGCGCCGAACACAGCCTGCAATTTGTTCGTGCCAAGCGCCACTTGAGGATCGCCGCCCAAGGCGAGCAGCGTCGGCAGCGTGATTAATCCGCCGCCACCCGCAATCGCATCCACAAAGCCCGAAACCAGGCCAACACCAAACAACAGCGGTAATTGCCACGCCAGATCGGCCTCAGAAAGCGAGCGGATCATTGCGGCACCGGATCCTGAGCCTTCAATCCAATTCGGCGGCGTAGAGGTGGCGGAATTCGATTTTCATTTTCAGGCCGGGATGCACTTGCAACCCGAGCGGCGCACCCCCTGGATAGCGCGGATCGGTGTACTGGCTGATCCGCTGCCCGTTGCACCAGACGGTGAAAGTATCGCCGCGCGCCTCGATCCGAAAGTGATTCCAATCCTTGGGTTTGAAAACCGTCGTCAGTCCCTTGGTGTGTCCCGCTTCCGGATAACCACCCTTGGTATTGGCCGGCGACCTGGAGAGATAAAATGCGCCCGTCATATCCACCTTCAAGCTGCGTGAGACGCCAAACTGGACCTGCAGCTCCGGCGCGCGCAGCATGATCCCGCTGTCAATGTCGCCCGACCAACGCGCTTCCAGTTCCAAAACGAAATTGGTGTAATGCGACTCGGTATAAATGACATTCCCGCGTAATTGTTCATCGTTCGTCCCGATCAGAACCCCGTCCTTCACCGTCCAGAAGGGATTGGGCTGCGGCGCCCGCCAGCCGGCGAGGTTCGTGCCGTTGAAAATCGGGGTGAGCTTTAGAGCGGTTGCGTCAGCGGCGCGCACGGCTGAGCCTGGAAAGCCGGCCAGCAAGCCGCTGAGGAGGAGGGGAACAATAATTTTCATGGATATAGATTCAACAACGCAAACATTAAGAGGGCCGAGGCGGTGCCGTCCATCGTGGGTTCGTTGGTGGAATAATCATGGACGTCATTGTGGTAAACCGCTTCACCTTGAAACGCTGCCAATGGATCGGGCTGCGTGATGCTGACCCCCTTGAGCGATGTGAAAATGCGTTCATACACGGGACCATCCACCAATCCCCCGCGCACCGGACGTTTGAGAATTTGCACCGTCATCAAATGCACGTCGGTGGGAAATACACTGCCGATCTCGGTGAACATGGTCGTGCCCCACGGGTTGCGCCCCAGCAACCAGTCGTATTGTTTGGTGGCAAACTGGCGGTACCGCCGATCACCGGTCATGCGTTCATACATCAGGCATTGCGTCACGAGCGCCGTGAGCAGATTGTTCGAGCACCAGATGAACGGCACCCCGACGCGATAAGGATTTTTCTCCCCGGCGGCAACGCAGCGTTCGATGCCGGCACGATAATAACCCGCGAGCCACTTCTGAAACTCCGCGCCCACCAAGTCGTAGAGCCGGAAGTGGCCGGCGTTCATGAACGGATAATACTGATAATGCCCAGTCTGCTCCTTGCCCATCCAACCTTCATCGGCGGCCAGTTTTGCGTAACGCTTTGCGTCATCAAGAAACCGCTTTTGCTTCGTCGCGCGATACAGCTCCGCCGCACCCCATTCCATGTCGTCGGCCCAGGTGGTTTCTTCATAACGATACGGCGCCCCGTAGGAATTGCCTTGTTGCACACCTTCCTGGGCGCGACCAAGTTCATAGACTTCCAAACCGGCCCGGAGACAACGTGCGGCAAAATCTTTGTCCTGATATCGCGAATCCTCCCGCCAAATGCGATACGCGAGCGCCATCGCCGCCGCGTACCGCCCGGCAAGATTGGCGATACCAGTCGAGGCGCTTTGATAACTCTTCAAACCCTGCGGTTTGCCGTCGGCAAAATAAACCGGGCGCGCGCCGCCCTTGCCCCAGCCGTAATCCACCGTTTCATTCTGCGGCAACCGCCAGCCCGCGTGATCGCGGTCATCGGCAATTTGGTGATAAAGCTGGTCGGGCGCCGGATGCAGTTTCAACATCCACTCCAAACCCCAGCGCGCTTCGTCGAGCAGGTCCGGAACGCCGTTCGTGCCGGGCCGCCCGCGCGCATCAACGTGAACCACAGGGACCCCGTGCCGGCGCGCATCCCGGGCTTGGGGGCTCTCGGCATACCGATGTTTCGGACTGAGTTCATACGCGAGGAGCATTTGCGCGGTGGCGTTGGCGGACGTGAGCAAGTATTGCAACAAATCGCCCGCGTCATGCCAGCCGCCGGTGGCGTCAATCGGCGTGCCGTTGGTCAACGGTCCGTACACCGTGCGCCCGTCGGCCTGATGACAATTCGTGTTCAGCCATGGATTGAACCCGCAGCGTTGCTGGCGCATGAATTCCAGCAATTGCGCCACCGCCTCATAATCCGGCTCGGCGCCAATCCGTACCGGCAGAGATTGAGCCGAGCCGAGCTTCAATACAAACTGGCCCGGGGTCGAAAACTTAGAGAAGTCCAGCTCCACATGGTTTGAAAATTGTCCCCATGTCGCGTTGGTGATGGGCCTGGTTTTGCCGCGAAACCAGATCTGATTACTCGTCCCGACCACGGTGAAATCCGCCGGCAGCGGCGCGCGGGAGAAGGCCACGGCCAGCTTGGGCGCGCCGGCAAAATAACCGACTTGATTCGCCCGGATATAAATCTCTTCCGCCGGCGCCGATGCCGATGCCAGGCTCAGAATCAGAATGATCGACAGGTGTTTCATGTCATTTTTGCGGTGCGAGCAATTCATCGACACGCACAAATTTGTAACCTTGGCCGGCCAGATAGTCGAGCAGTTCACCAAAGCGGGGATGAAATTTATCCGCGCGCCCCGGCCCACTGCCGAGGTGCAACAGCAAAATGAATCCGTTCAGTCCATGCGGATCGGTCTGTTCTCTTTTGATGATGCTGTCAAAAATGGTTTGGGTCGAAACGAAATGCTTATCGGCCTCGCCCGTGTAATCCGCGTTGGAACGCGTGCCGGGCGTATAATTGATAATCATGCAACCCAGTTCCTGCGCCCACGTTGCGATTTGTTGATTGTAGTGCTCATAAGCCGGGATGAAGAAACGGCCGGGGCCGGCTTTAAGTTTTAACGCCTCATATCGGGTGAAGTTGGCTTCAATGTCCGCGCGAAATTCATCACGAGAAACCAGCGTCCGGCGTTCCCGATCCCACGAGCAGAGCAACAGATGTTGATCCGAATGGACGCTGAAATAATGTCCGTCACGGGCCATCCGTTTGAGCCAGGGATGAAAGTTTGGATTGGCAATGAACTGGCCGGTGAGAAAAAAAGAGGCGCGCGCCCGATGTTTTTTCAATTCCGACAGCACGGTATCGCCGCCCTCCGCAAACTCGTGCGCCGTGAACGCCAGGGCGATGGCGCGGCGGGTTTGATCCCCACGAATGATGCCGCCATTCGACCATTCGCAGCGCGCGGCAGGCACTTGAGGGGGCGTGGCGGCTCCCCGCTTTGGCGAGTGACAACCACCCGCAAGCAGCAGGACGCCGCACCAGGCCATCAGCCCGAATCGGCGCGGTAATACCAGCGACTGGATCCTCGGGCGGGCGGAAAGCATCGCTTGACAGGTTCGCATTTTTCTCGAAGTCTCGCGGAAACCGTCCCGGTTCACAAGACGTATGAAAAGACGATTGAACTTCGGAATGTTGCTCGGTGGCAGCGCGGGTTTGGTGCTGATCGTTGTGGCGATGGCGCTTTCCGGGTGTCGTCAAGTGCGACCGGAGAGCAGCAGCAACCACAGCTTTCATCCGCTGTTTGATGGCCACTCTTTAACCGGCTGGATCATGGATAATCCGGAAGAACCCAGTTACGGCGTCACCAACGGTTCCATCTACTGTCGGCCCGGCGGCAAAGGGAAATTATTCACTGAAAAGGAATACGAGAATTTCATTCTGCGCTTTGAGTTCAAACTCGATTCAGGAGCGAACAATGGGATCGGGATTCGTGCGCCGTTGCGCGGGCACACCGCAACGCTGGGGATGGAAATTCAGATTCTTGACGAGGTGGCCGCGGAGGCGGGCCAGCGGGGCCAATTGCGTCCCGAGCAATATCACGGCTCGATTTACGGCGTCGTGGCGGCGGAAAAAGGCGCGTTGAAACCGGTCGGAGAATGGAACAGCGAGCAAATCACCGCCGACGGACGGAAAATCACGGTCGTCGTCAATGGCGTCACGATCCTGGACGTGAACCTGAACGAGATTGACGATCCGGTCAAAATCGCGCGGCACCCCGGATTGTTTCGTGAGCGCGGCCACATTGCCTTGCTCGGCCATGGCGATTACGTGGAGTTTCGCAACTTTCAGATTCAGGAACTGCCGCGAAAAACGGAACACAAGGATTTCCTGCCACTGTTCAATGGCGTGGATCTCACCGGGTGGAAGGGTTCGGCTGGCGCGCCGCCCAAACGCGCGGCGCTGTCCCCGGCGGATTTGGCCGCCGTGCAGGCGCAAGCCAACGCGCAGGCGCGCGCCCACTGGAAAGTGGAAGCGGGCGCATTGGTTTATCGCGGCACCAATACGGATAATTTATCCACCGATAAAGATTACGTGAATTTCGAGTTGGTCGCCGATTGGAAAATTGAACCGGGTGGCAACAGCGGGGTGTATCTGCGCGGCACGCCCCAGGTGGAAATTTGTGATCCGTTTACGCGCGCGGCGGGCGGCTCGGAAGGAAGTGGCAGCGGCGGATTGATCAATAATCGAACCAACGCCAACCAGCCGCTGCTCCTGGCCGATAACCCCCCCGGTGAGTGGAATCGGTTTCGCATCATCATGGTGGCCGACAAAGTGCATGTATTTTTGAATGATCAACTGGTGGTGAACGGCGCCACACTGGAAAACGTCTGGCAACGCGATCTATCCGTGTTGCCGTTTGGCCCCATCGAATTGGAGGCGCGTGGGACCTCGGTTTGGTTCAAGAATCTTTATCTCCGGGAATTGGCCCCGCCAAAGTCCTGGTCCGCACTGAGTGCGCTGGGAAGCGCAAGCACAGCGCAGGTGCCGAGGGGATGAGCAATTGCCCGCCGAACGGTTTGCCCCATACTGACCTCATGCGAATTTTAGACCTGCAGCACATCGGCCAGGAGCTGGCCATCCGTTGGGAAACCGGTGAGGAAAGCTTCGTTACTTTGGAAAAACTGCGGCGCGGCTGCCCCTGCGCGGGTTGCCACGGCGAAAAAGACGTGCTGGGCAACGTCCATAAAAATCCCACGCGCGTGCTGCCACCGACGGCCTTTGAGCTGAAAGCGTTCACTCCGGTTGGCGGATATGCGGTTCAGTTTTTCTGGGCTGATGGTCACAGCAGCGGAATTTACGCCTTCGATTATTTGCATCGGCTGGTCACCTCTTAAAAATCCCGCGCCCGGCGGCGCCATCAGCGAATGATTCTGACTTCCAGCTTTTGGCTTTTACTTCGTGCAGCATCAGACGTGGAGCGAAAGATCTGGGTGGCGGCGGGCCACAACCGCCGCAAATAATGAAGCCGAAACTCGAAAAACTCAAAAACGCGTTCCTTCCGATTTATGAGGTTTTGAGTTTAGGTTGATGTGGTTCCAGCGCGGGACTTGAGTTTACGGCGGTCCTAGCAGCCTGTCGGACATAGCTCAAGACGCTGGGTAAGATCGTGGTGGTAGCACCCGGTGCGGTTGTGGAAACG
>JBDHQI010000010.1:0-132656 GCA_039806955.1 Verrucomicrobiota bacterium
GTTTCCACAACCGCACCGGGTGCTACCACCACGATCTTACCCAGCGTCTTGAGCTATGTCCGACAGGCTGCTAGGCCGCCATTCTCTATCCGGTCAAAGCGGCGTGTGTGTGGCGGACACCACTTCCAGATGGTGTTCCGTCGCGTCATAGCCGTACGTGGTTTATTCACGATTGTTGAGCGGCGGTGGTCGAAGTCCCGCTGAAAGCGCTCACGCCGTTCGGGCAGCGGACCGTGCCCCAGGTCGGGGCCGCCCACGACGACGACGCGGGTCGGCTCGCCGCCAGTATGTGAATCAATGATGGAAATTCGCCGTACGCCGGCATGATGGAAATTCGCGGCGTGGGGACAAGTGCGGGAGTGAGTGGGCTGAACGGCAGCTTGTGCTTCAGTCTTGAACCGATGCACTGGCTGTGGGTTCATTGCTGTATCCGAAATGAAGAAGACCGGTAGAACTCCGTGGTGCCTGCAACTCACAGGCGTACTCCTTGCCTTTGTCGCGCAGGCCGCCCAACCGGCCCCAGCCACCACAGGCGCACCGGATGCGTCACCACCGCAATCGCAAAGACAGAGTGAAGGTCGGCTGTACAAATCCCGCGTGACGTCGCACTGGTTCGCTCACAACACCAGGTTCTGGTATCGCAACGACCTCGGCGGCGGCGCGCGCGAGTTCATCCTCGTAGATGCGGCGCGCGGCACACGCGAACGGGCGTTCGATCACGAAGCGGTGGCGAAACAGATCAGGAAGGGCGCGAGTGCGGAGAAGTTGCCGGTTGAGGAACTCAGATTCAGCGACGACGGGGCGAGCGTGGTGCTGTTGGGCCGTTCGCCGGGCTGGCAGTTGAATTTGCAAACCGGGCAGCTTCAGAAAGCCACCGGGGCGGACACGGCGTTCGCCGGAGAAGGGCTGCCGGCGGGAGCGCGTCTGCGGCCCTCGGCGCGCACCGGCCCGGAAACGGAGATCACGTTCGACAATCGGTTGGACCGGGAGGTGGAGTTGTTCTGGCTGGATGAATCGGGTGGGCGCCAGAGTTACGGCAAAATCGGCGCGCACCGGCGCCAAGTGCAACACACATTCAGCGGGCACGTCTGGCTCGTGACGGATGCGCGCGGCGAGATGCGCGGGGTGTTCGAGGCGACGGACCGGCCGGAGGTGGCCGTGATCACCGACACGCTGCCACGATTGCCGCGGGAGCACCCGACGCTGGCCCGGGGCCGCTCCGCGTCATCGGATCGTTCGCCGGATGGCCGCTGGACGGTGGTGCTCCGGGAGCAGAATGTTTTCCTGCGCGGCGCGGACGGGCGGGAGATTCAATTGAGCACGGACGGCAGCGCGAGCAACGAGTATCGTCGCGCCGAGTGGTCGCCGGATTCCCGGACGGTGCTTGCGTGGCGCGTGGAGCCGGGCGAACGCAAGGAGGTTTATTTGATTCACTCGTCGCCCCCGGGCGGAGGGCGGGCGGCGTTGGAATCCCGGCCCTACGCCCTGCCGGGGGACAAGTTCAACCGGCACGAGTTGAATCTCTTTGACGTGGCCAGCCGCAAGCAGATCAAACCGAAGGTGGACCGCTTCGAAGCCGAGTGGCAGACGCCGCGCGTGCAGTGGAGTCGCGACGGCAGCCGCATCCGCTATGAGCAGGTGGACCGCGGTCATCAACGGTTGCGGGTGATCGAGGTGGATCCGGGCACGGGTGACGTCCGGAATCTGATTGATGAACGGAGCAGGACGTTCATCTGGACGGCGCACACGGATGAGTTGCGACTCGAGTTGGTCAATTACCTGACCAACACCGACGAGATCCTTTACGTTTCGGAACGGGACGGCTGGCGGCATTTGTATCTGGTGGATGGCGGGCCAAAATCCCGTTCAACCCGTGCCGAAGGAGGGGCCGGTGACCAGCGGGCCGATCAGGTGATCGGCGCTCCGATGCGACAAATCACGAAAGGCGAGTGGGTGGTGCGCGGCATCGAGCGGATTGACGAGGAGGCGCGACAGATTTGGTTCACCGCCAGCGGCCGGAACGCGGGTCAGGATCCGTATTTCATTCACTACTATCGCGTGAACTTTGACGGCAGCGAGCTGGTGGCGTTGACCGAGGGGAATGGGAATCACCGCGTCGAGTTCTCGCCGGATCGGAAATACCTCATTGATACCTATTCGCGACCGGACGCGCCGCCGATCAATGAACTTCGTCGCGCGGCGGATGGCAAACTGGTTTGCAAGCTGGAGGAGGCCGACATCACGGAACTGAAAGCCACCGGCTGGCAAGCACCGGAGGTTTTTGTCGCGAAGGGCCGCGATGGCCAGACGGACATCTGGGGATTGATCTATCGTCCGCGCGATTTTGATCCGAACAAAAAGTATCCGGTGATCGAGGACATCTATGCCGGGCCGCATGGTTCGTTTGTGCCGAAGAATTTTGGCGGGCCGCGTCATGAGATGTTGACGGACGCGGGCTTTGTCGTGGCGAAAGTGGACGGGATGGGCACGGCGAATCGCTCGAAGGCGTTTCACGATGTGTGCTGGCAGAACTTGAAGGACGCGGGATTTCCCGATCGCATCCGCTGGCACCAGGCGGTGGCGGCCAAATATCCCTGGTACGACATCACGCGGGTCGGCATCTATGGCACATCGGCGGGCGGTCAAAGCGCGGCGGGCGCGGTGTTGTTTCATCCGGAATTTTACGACGCGGCGGTGGCGAACTCCGGCTGCCACGACAATCGCATGGACAAGGCCTCGTGGAACGAGCAGTGGATGGGCTATCCCGTCGGGCCGCAGTACGCGGAAAGTTCAAACATCGAGCACGCGGGGAAACTCCAGGGCCACCTGTTTCTGGTGGTCGGCGAGCTTGACCGGAATGTTCCCCCGGAATCCACCCTGCGTTTTGTGGATGCCCTGGTTCGCGCCGTGAAGGACTTTGATCTGCTGGTCATTCCGAACGGCGATCACGGCGCGGGCGGAGGATACTATCAGCGGCGGATGCGGGACTTCTTCGTGCGCCACTTGCAAGGCGTCGAACCGCCGAACCAGCACGATATCAAGCCGGGTCGGGAACGCTAGAACGGTGGCCGGAAATCCTTTCCGTTTCCGGCATTGAAGCGGACTGAAGCGCTTGCGCTTATCGCGGCCACAGTGTCAGCGAAGGCGCTGGAAAGGAATGGCAACCGTATCTTGCAGGCATAGTCTTCGTGTCGGATGGATGATTGGCCGGACGGCGAGTGGAGTTCACGCTTTGAACTCGCGAATCTGGCTTCCATAGTTGATCTCGAAACCGCAGTAGCGGCGGGCATTCCTCTGGTCGCTCCACCCGCTCCGCATTTCCAGCTCAAACTCAAAATCTTATAAAACCAAAGGACAGACCAATCTTGACCGACCTCTTGTTTTGACACCCATCGTCAGGGTCGCCAAAATCAGGTGGTTCCCGAAATTGCGGACGGACGAGTCAACATGAAAAAAATTTTGTGGCGAGGTTTGCGTTGGGGTGCGGTGCTCTTGCTGGTCTTGGGGATCGCGCTGGTGTGGCGGGGTATTTACGCCTTTCGCGATCGCTCGCCAGGGTATCAACTGGATTTGAAAATTGATCCGGCCCGCGCTGCTCAGCCGCCGCAACCGTTGCGGGTCGGATTCGGTCGAGTCAAAATCAATCCGGATCTGAGCGATCCCCAGCGTCCGGTCTGGCTGGCCGGGTTCAGTCAGAACCGCGCGGCGACGGCCATTCATGACGATCTATGGGCAATCGCCTGCGTGCTGGATGACGGCCACACGCGCCTCGGCATGGTGGGATTGGATGCGATCGGTTTCTTTCACGACGATGTCGTCGCCGTGCGTCGCGCGTGTCGCTCCGAGTGGAAGCTCGATTACACGATCGTTGCTTCGATGCACAATCATTCCACGCCGGACCTGATGGGGTTGTGGGGGCCGAACCCGGTCCGCACGGGTGTGGATAATCACTACCGACAACAGGTCATTGCCGCTGCGGCGCAAGCATTGGGTGAGGCCACCGCCGCGTTGCAACCAGCACTGATTGCTTTTCATGAAATCCCGATGTCTCCCGAGGGTCTGGTGGCCGACACGCGCAAACCGGTGGTGTTCGATCCGGACGTGCGCGTGATGCACTTCACCAGTCCGGCGACGGGTGCGACGATTGGAACGATCGTGGGCTGGGCCAATCATCCGGAAACGCCGTGGAGCAAAAACACCGAGATAACCGCGGATTTTTGCGGCTTTCTGCGCGACACCTTGGAACACGGTTTTTCACATAACGGCCAGACGTTTGCCGTCGGCCTCGGAGGGATTCATCTCTACGTCAATGGCGCGGTGGGCGGATTGATGACCACGCATCCGACCGTGACGGTGCATGATCCCTGGTTGGATCAGGACTTCAAAGAGCCTTCACACGAAAAATCCCGGGCCGTTGCACATCGTCTTGCCGCCCACATTCTGCCGCGGCTCGCCCAGACAAATTCGTCCGCCACTCCCACGGTCGCCATCGGCGTTCGCGCGCGCACTCTCGAACTGCCCGTGGACAACAAACTGTTTCTGGCGGCGAGTTATTTGGGGCTGCTGGATCGGGGCTACACGCATTGGAAAAAAATGCGGACCGAGGTGGCGTTGGTGACCGTGGGCGACGCCAGCATCGCTTGTGTGCCCGGTGAAATTTATCCGGAGATTGTCAACGGCGGCATCGAGCATCCGGAAGGCGCAGACTTCAACCTTGCGCCATTGGAAGTTCCGCCACTGCGCGAACTGATGCCCGGACGCATCAAGTTCATCTTCGGTCTGGCCAACGATGAATTGGGCTACATCATTCCGAAGAGTGAATGGGACGTTAAACCGCCGCACCTATACGGCTCGAAAGGTGTGTATGGCGAGGTCAATTCATGCGGTCCGGACACCGCCTGGTTGTTGCATCAAGCCATTAGCGCGCTGGGACGCGATCTGACGCCCGCCGCGACAACGCCTTGAAACAGAACTGTGATTGTGCCCGCAACTTCCGTCGTTGGATTGGCTGTTGGAGATTTGATTGTCACATTGCCCACGCAATGGGGTTCGCAGATCCAAGTTGGGGGTCGTCACTCCAGAGTGCCGACGGGCTGGGTGAACGAAAGGGTTGCGCCGGGGGGGGCGCGATTCGAAAGATCGGAACGGCCTACTTTGCCCAGAGCCAGACAGAGTCGGTAAACGGACGCAGGACCAGTCGGTTTGGGTTCAGCACAACATGTTTGATCCGTTTGCGTTGCCAGGTGTAAGTGATGTGAATCAAACCGTCCGCGGCTTGAATCACCGCCGGATACGAATACTCGGTGGGCGCTTGCGGATCCTCTTCCAAGGTGCAGGCCGCCGCCCATTCCCGGCCATCCGACGATATGGCGACATTCAAGCGATTGCGCTGCCGGTCAGAGCGGTGGTTGTAAACGAGCAGTTGTCGACCGTCCTGTAGCGTCACGGCATCCGTGCCGGAGTTGGGATTCGGCAACAGGGTCAACGTCATCGGCCCCCACGTCTTGCCGTTGTCCTGCGACCAGAGGTCAAACAGCCGACCCTGCCGCGTGCGCCCGAGCGCCTGCAACACGTCGCCACCGTGAAACAAAATGCTGGGCTGAATGGCGGCCAGTTGACGCCCATCATTCAGGAACGGAGTGGCCGTCCAGGTTTGTCCGCCATCGGTTGAGCGCTCGAAATAAACCCGCCAACCGTCGCTCCCCTCGCGGCTCGTCGGCGCGAGAATGTCGCCATTCGCCAATTGTACCGGCTTGTTTTTGATCGGCCCCAAAATTCCCTCGGGCAAACGTCGCGGCGCACTCCACGTTTTGCCAGCGTTGGTGGACGTAGTCAACATGCCCCACCATTCGCTGGGACTCGGCCCCGCCTTGTAGAAGAGCAGGAGCGGACCTTTGTGCGGTTGAAATAATACTGGGTTCCACGTTGGCCAGCGCTGTGGACCAAACCCGGCGCCGTTGGCCACTTCCTGAGGGGGCGTCCAAACGCCGCCTTCGTGGCGGGAAACGTAAATGCACACGTCGGGATTTTTCTCGGCGGTGCCGCCAAACCAGGCCGCCACCAAACCCGAGGGCGTTTCCACAATGGTCGAGGCGTGACAGGACGGGAACGGTGCCGTTTCGTAAATGAACTCGCTTTGCACGAAGCCCGGCTCATTTGCGGCCGACACCTTCAGCGTCACAACCAGGCTGAGGATGGCCAGGCCCGCCGTGCCGCGCGCTTGAACTTTCCATGGATTGCGTTTCGGTTTCATCGTCCCAGACAAGCTTGTAACTGACGTGTTAAATACAACTGTTCCGATTTCAACTCCGCCAACTGTACGGCGGTGTGAAAGTAGGTGGCCGCCGCGCGCGGGTTATTTTGTCGAAGCTCCAGTTCGCCCAAAACCGCGTGCAGCAGGTAATACGATTTCAGCATGGGCAGATCGGGAATCGCCAGGACGGCGTCAATTCCAGCTTGTGGCCCCCGAACTTCCGCCAAAACCACCGCACGGTTCAGCGCCACCTGCGGTGAGTCGTCGCTGGCGAGAAGTTGATCGTACAAATCCAGAATCTGCGCCCAATCGGTCGCGGCGTAACTCGGCGCGGCACAATGGATGGCCGCGATACCTGCTTGCAAATGGTATTCGCTCAACACCTCGCCCGCTGACGCGCGCGCCAAGTGATACAGGCCGCGCGCGATCAGACCCCGATCCCATTGCGAACGGTTCTGCTCGCGCAACCGCAGCAAGTTGCCCGCGCTCTCCGCCGGGGCCGGCAACCGCGCACCATTCAACAACAGCAACGCCAGCAGCGCGTGCGCTTTTGGCTGGTCGCCCGCCGGATGTTCCACCAGCGACTCAGCCAGCCGGATCGCTTCCTGGCAGAGCGGGGCGCGGCTCAGCACTTCGCCGCTCGCGGCTTTGCAACCCTCGTTGAAGAGCAAAAACAAACTGTGCAAAACCTGTTCGAGTCGCGAAAACAAAGCCGCGCCATCAGGAATCACCAGCGCCACCTGTTTTTCCCGCAGGGTTTGCCGCGCCTCCGCCAGCCGCTGCAGGATGGCGCTTTCTGCAATGAGGAACGCGCCGGCAATTTCCGCCGCACTGAAGCCGCACAACACCCGCAGCAGCAACGCCACATGCGCTTCGGGTGAGAGCTGCGGGTGGCAGCAGGCGAACAGCAGGCGGATGCGGGTTTCGCGCAGGTCCGCTTCCTGCAACGGCGCACTGTCCGCCGCGCGCCCCGGCCATTGCGCCATGAACGCGATCAGTTGTTGTTGTTTGTGTTCGAAGTTCGCCTCCCGTCGAATGATGTCCAGCGCGAGGTTTCTGGTCGTTTGCGTCAACCAGGCCGCCGGATAACGCGGCATCCCGTGAAACGGCCAGATGCGCAAGGCGCGCACCAGGGCCTCCTGTACCACGGCTTCCGCCCCTTCGAGACGGTGCAGGCCAAAGACCCTGGTCAACGCCGTCACCAGCTTTCCGGCCTCCCGTCGGAACAGATGCTCCGCCAGCCCGGCGGGGGCCGTTTCCGTGACGTTCGTTGCCATTTCTCGATTCACCAGTATCGGCAGGCTAGAAAAATTTTTTGCTGCAAGACAGTTTCAATTTTGATTCCGGCAGAACCGCAATCCCGCCTCCTCACCGCCGCGTCAACTCCTGGGATACCGCATCGTCCAAGCGGGGATATTTGGAAGCAATGGGACGCACCTCCACATCCACACCGTACGAGAGTCCTGGACATTGTTGCGCCGCGAGCACGGCTTCCTCCAGCGAGTCCGCCTTCAGCACCAAATAACCGCCCAAAGTTTCCCGGGCATCGGCGAACGGCTCCTCCGAAACCACCCGGGTCTTGCCCATCACCAGTCGCCCCTCACGCTCGACCGCGTCGCCGCCGAGCCATTTTTCCTCTGCCTTCAAGCGGTCCATCCAGGCCACCCAGCTCTCGACCACCTGTTGCATCTGTTCGGGTGAAAGGTCCTGGTACCAACTTGCGCTGCGGAAAATTAAAAGAAAGCCATTGTCTGTGCTCATGCGACCGCCAGCAGAGTCGAGAGGAAGCCCCGCCAAGTCAAGCAGCGGTAATTTTCAACCGCGCGCTTGAACCGTCATGCTGATTTATGGACGTGAGAAAAAGTATCGATCAGTCCTGCACACAGACCGTTGTAATTTTCCATCAGAATGCGCAGGTCGTAGCAGAGTTCAACCTCCTGTCCCTGGACTTTCCACTGGGGGCAAGCCCCGGGGTCCTGGTTTTGTAAAATTGGCGGCCATCACGTTTCTCCCGTGGCCGCAGACTTATGATTTTACCAAACTTGAACTGAAATTATTTTTCCGGGAAAAAAGTGATTATTCCGGTTCGTGTTTGGAGGAATTCATGGTAGAACATGGCGCATGCCAAAAGTAACGCAAACTCAAATGACGCGCCGCGAATGGATGGGACGCAGTGCTGGCGCTTTGCTGGCGCTGGGGCTGTGGCCCGGTTGCGCGCGATGGGCTGGCAGACGCAGCGCGGGCGACTTCAGTTTCGCTGTCATCAACGACGCGCATTTTCAAAGTCCGAAATGCCCGGCGTGGTTTGAACGGGTGTTCGCCGACATTCGCGCCCAGGAAAGTCGCCCGGAGCTTTGCCTGGTGGTCGGCGATCTGACCGAGCACGCCAGTCGCTCCGAGTTCGGCCAGATGCGCGATCTCCTGCGCGGATCAGGGCTGCCTTACTACGCCGTACCCGGCAACCACGATTACCTTTCCAAAACAAACCGCTCCACCTGGGAAGAGGCGTTTCCCGCCAGCCTGAACTACCATTTCGAGCATCGCGGCTGGCAGTTCATTGCCCTGGATTCCTGCGACGGTCGGGAATATAAGGACACGCAGATTCAGCCGGAGACGTTCGCGTGGCTGGACACAAACTTGCCGAAGCTTGATCCTGCCAAACCGACCATCCTGTTTACGCACTTTCCGTTGGGCATCCTCGTTCCGATGCGGCCATTGAATGCTGAGGCGTTGCTGGAACGCTTTCGCGATTTTAATTTGATCGGAGTCTTCAACGGGCATTTTCACGGTTACACCACGCGTCGCGTGGGACGTATTGAACTCACCACCAACCGTTGTTGCGCCATCAGTCGCAACAATCACGATGGCACACCGGAGAAGGGCTATTTTCTTTGCGCGGCCAAAGCCGGCGAAGTGCGGCGCGAATTTGTGGAAGTCCAGCCGGTTTGATCCGTTAGCTTCCAACGCATCCGTTCTGCCGCCCAGGAACTTACCCGCCTGAACACCTACTCGCGGCCCGCCGCCGCGATGAATGGTTTCAGCTCACGCATCAATTTGGCGAAGCCGTCCAGCGTCAGTTGTTGCGCGCTGTCGCTCCACGCTTGGGCGGGATTCGGATGTACCTCAATGAGCAACGCGTCCGCGCCCATCGCCACCGCGCCCTTGCACATGGTGGCGACCAAATCCGCCCGACCCGCGCCCTGACTGGGATCAATGACGACCGGACAATGCGATTCGTGTTTCACGATCGGAATGGCCGCTAGATCCAGCGTGTTGCGCGTGTACGTTTCGAACGTGCGGATGCCACGTTCGCAGAACATCAGATTCGGATTTTCGTTCGCGAGCACGTATTCGCCCGCGAGCAGCCATTCCTCAATTTTCATCGAAAGGCCGCGCTTGAGCAACACCGGTTTGCCGGTTCGCGCGGCGGCGATCAGCAATTGGAAGTTCTGCGCGTTGCGCGCGCCGATTTGTAGAATGTCCGCGTATTCAGCCACCAGATCGGCGTGGTTTTCCGACAACAGCTCGGTGATGACCGCCAGCCCCGTTTCCTTGCGTGCCTTGGCGAGCAGTTTCAATCCCTTCTCGCCCAAGCCTTGGAACTCATAGGGCGATGTGCGCGGTTTGAACGCCCCGCCGCGCAGGATGGTGGCGCCTGCCTTTTTCACGGCCACGGCCGTTTTGAGCAATTGCGCCTCATTCTCCACCGAGCACGGTCCGGCCATCACTTGGAATTTCTTGCCGCCGATGACCTGTTTGCCGACGCGGATGGTGAAATTGGTTGGATGCGCTTCGCGACTGACGAGCTTGTAACGCTTCTGGATCGGCATCACACTTTCAACCGCCTTGGGAAACTGCGCGCTGAGGGCGTTCAGATTGGCGTGCGAAAGTTCGTCGCCAATCGCGCCGATGACCGTGCGGGCGACGCCGCGCATGACGTGGGGCCGGTAGCCAAGTTTGCGGATTCCCTTTAGGACGGCGTTTTCAGTCCGTTTGGTAATGCCGGGTTTAAGAACAATAATCATGTTTTTGCTTTCTGTTTGACTGCGGGACGACGCCACAAAAAAACCGCAGGTGGCGTAGCGACCTGCGGCGATTTGTTAGTTTCAAAATTCGACTATCGCAGCAAGCCTGGGCCGGGCCAAAAATAAAAGTAAAAGCTGAACGAGCCTTGGTCGGTCGCTTTCACTTCTGGTTTGCTGCTGTTCAAACTCACGGGAGAGACCGTATCAGTCCGTTTTTCTGCGTCAAGCTTCGATGAGCAATCCCCTCATGTCCCCGCTTGGAAATGGCTTTCGGCATTTATGTGCTCGGGTTTCATAATTTCGCAAACGCCGCATCGAACACCTCGACGATAAAATCCGCATCCGCAGCGGTGATGCACATCGGCGGGGCGAATCGAATCGTTTGTCCCCACAAACCGCCTTTGCCAATGAGCAGGCCCATTTCACGGGCGGCTTCGTGAACCGCCGCACATTCAGCCTTGCCGGGCTCTTTGGTCTTTCGATCTTTGACAATCTCAATGCCCAGCAACAGGCCGCTGCCGCGCACATCGCCAATGTGTGGATGCTTTGCCTTCAATTGCTCCAAACCGCTTTTGATGCGCGTCCCCAGCTTGAGCGCGTTCTCTTGAAGTTTTTCTTTCTCGATGACTTCAAGGACAGCTTTGCCCATCGCACTGGCGACGGGATTACCACCGAACGTGTTGAAGTGAATTTTACCGGTCAAGGCCGCGGCAATCTGCGGCGTCGTCACCACCGCACCGAGTGGGCAGCCGTTGCCGATGCCTTTGGCCAGGGTCACGATGTCGGGGATGACGTTCTGTGTTTCAAAACCCCAGAAATGCGTGCCAAGCCGTCCGAAACCGGTTTGCACTTCGTCAGCAATGCAAACGCCGCCCGCCGTGCGGATGTGTTCATAAGCGCGCTTGAGATAACCCTGTGGAAATTCCACGAAGCCGCCGACGCCCTGGATGGATTCGGCGATGAACGCCGCGACTTTTCCCGGCGTGGCATAATCAATCAGCGCTTTGACGTCGTCGGCATATTTGCGACCGGCGTTCGCGTCGTCGTAGCCATACGGCCCACGGTACGGGTAGGGCGCGATGGCGTGATGCACGCCGAAGCTGTGCGGCACGTTGTATTTCCAGGTGCTGTGCGCGGTGGCGGTCATGCCGGAAGCGTTGCCGCCGTGATAAGCGTTGCGCAGGGCGACGACATCGTAGTTGCCGGTGTAAACCCGCGCCATCAACAGCGCGAGATCGTTGGCTTCCGAGCCGGAATTGACGAAGTAACAAACCTTGAGGTCGCCCGGCAACTTGGACGCCAGTTTCTCGGCGAACGCGCCCAGGTTCGGGTGCAGATAAATGGTGGTGGCGTGTTGCAGGATTTCGCTTTGGCGGTTGCCAGCCGCCACGACGTGTGGATGACAATGGCCCACGCTCACGGTGACGATGCCACCCAAGCCATCGAGATAACGTCGGCCTTGATCGTCCCAGACGTATTGCATTTGTCCCTCCACCAGCATGAGCGGCTCACGATAGTAGTGGAAAATGCTGGGGTGGACATAACGCTGGCGTTGGGTCAGCACCTCGATCCGGGAGGGGCCGGAGTAAGGGTGCGGACACAGGTTGGTGGCGGGCAGTTGTGGAATTTTCATGTTCAACCGATGGCGGCTAATTGCGTTCAGCGCCGTTGGCAGGGTGCGTGGAGCGGGTCAATTGCGCAATGGCGAAAATCCCAACGGCTTCTACCATCCAATTATTTGGGCCAACCAGCGCGGCGGCAGCGAGTGTGACTACTCGGGTCGCCAGCCGGCAACTGCGCACGTTCGTACCGTGCCTGTTCTGCGACAGACTTTTGTTGCATATGCAACAAAAGTTTGTATTGTCTTTTCACAGGCTTTTGGTTGCTTTCCTGCTGTGCAACCCAAGGCCGAGGCGTTTTTCAACCTCCGGCTCTGCTCCGCCGAAATGCTCGCCCGTCCGACGTTCCGCGAAGGCTCGCTCCATCGGAAATCGCTCCGGTGTCTTTTAATCTGAGGCAACGCGGCTTGGATTTAGAATAATTCTAATTATTGACGTCGCGGCGCGAGCGGCTACACTGGGCCGTCTTAGTAGGCAGGGATGAAACACCCCGTGAACCAAGCAGATTTGAGCGAGCGCCTGGCGACGAGCGGCTTCCGTTTCACGCCGCAGCGGCGGTGCGTCTATGACGTGCTGCTCGCCAAGCGGGATCATCCGACGGCGGAGGAAATTTACAGCCGCGCCAAAAAAGCGATGCCGGAGATTTCCCACGCCACGGTTTACAATTGTCTGGACGCCCTGGTTTCATGCCGGCTGGTGCGCCAGGTGCAATTGGAACGCGGCGCGGCGCGGTTCTGTCCCAATATGGAGGAGCACTGCCACTATTACTGCGACCAATGTGGCGCCGTGTTCGATGTCGCTCTGACCGAAGGGGCCACGGCGGTGCCGCGCCCCAAGGGATTCAGGGTGGACTATTACGAAATCGCGGTCCACGGCGTCTGCACGGATTGCGCCAAGAAGAAATAATTTTGCATGAGCACAGCAACGGAAACCATCGAGAGCCTGGTCAAACAGGAATACAAATACGGTTTTTACACCGATGTGGAGGCGGAGTCCGCGCCGCCGGGATTGAATGAGGACATCATCCGGTTGATTTCAGCGAAGAAAAAGGAGCCGGAGTGGATGACGGAATGGCGGCTCAAGGCGTACCGGCATTGGCTCACCCTGACCGAGCCCCGGTGGCAGTTTGTAAAATTTCCCACACCGGATTTCCAGGACATCACGTATTACTCGGCGCCGAAGCAGAAAAAAGACGCGCCGAAGAGTCTTGATGAGGTTGATCCCAAGCTGCTCGAAACTTACGAGAAACTCGGCATCCCGTTGCGGGAACGCGAGCAGCTCGCGGGGGTGGCGGTGGATGCGGTATTTGACAGCGTCAGCGTTGGCACGACCTACCAGAAGCAACTCGCGGAAAAGGGCATCATTTTTTGCTCGATGAGCGAGGCGATTCAAAAACATTCGGAGCTGGTCCGAAAATACATCGGTTCCGTGGTACCCTATACGGACAATTTCTACGCCGCGCTGAATTCCGCCGTTTTTACGGATGGTTCATTTTGTTACATCCCGAAAGGCGTGCGGTGTCCGATGGAGCTTTCGACTTACTTCCGCATCAACGCCGCCAAGTCGGGACAGTTTGAGCGCACGTTGATCATTGCCGATGAGGGCGGACAGGTCAGTTACCTGGAGGGATGCACCGCGCCCATGCGCGATGAAAACCAGTTGCACGCGGCGGTCGTGGAATTGGTGGCGCTCGACAACGCGCAAATCAAATACAGCACGGTGCAAAATTGGTATCCGGGCGACGAGAACGGGGTGGGCGGCATTTACAATTTCGTGACCAAGCGCGGCTTGTGCAAAGGCAAAAACTCGCGCATCACTTGGACCCAGGTCGAGACGGGTTCGGCGATTACCTGGAAGTATCCGAGCTGTGTGCTCCTGGGCGACAACTCGAAGGGGGAATTCTATTCCGTGGCGGTCACCAACAACTATCAGCAGGCGGACACCGGGACAAAGATGATTCACATTGGCAAGAACACCCGGAGTACGATTGTTTCCAAGGGCATCTCGGCCGGGCGCAGCCAGAACAGCTATCGCGGCTTGGTGAAAATCCAGAAGAGTGCGGCCAACGCGCGGAATTTTTCGCAATGCGACTCGATGTTGATCGGCTCAAAGTGCGGGGCGCACACGTTTCCGTACATTGAAGTGAAAAACTCCACGGCCTCGGTCGAACACGAGGCGACCACGTCGAAGATCGGCGAAGACCAGATTTTTTATTGCAACCAACGCGGCATTCAAACGCAGGACGCCGTGAACATGATCGTGAACGGCTTTTGCAAGGAAGTATTCAAAGAGCTGCCGATGGAGTTTGCCGTGGAAGCGCAAAAGCTCCTCGGCGTCAGTTTGGAAGGGAGTGTCGGCTGAGTTTTGGATTGTCATGAGACAAGGGCCGGAACGGTTCCGGCTAAAAAAGACAACGAATTTATTCCATGAGCACGCAACCTATTCTTGAAATCAACAACCTCCACGCCGGTGTGGAGAACAAGCAAATTCTAAAAGGCTTCAGCCTGACCATTTATCCTGGTGAAGTTCACGCCTTGATGGGACTGAACGGCAGCGGCAAGAGCACGCTGGCTGCCATTCTGGCGGGTCGAGAGGGCTACGAAGTGACCGAAGGCACGGTGAAATATCTGGGTGAAGATTTGTTGGATCTGGATCCGGAGGAACGCGCCCGCGCGGGACTGTTTCTGGCCTTCCAATATCCCGTGGAAATTCCCGGGGTGAACAGCACCTATTTTTTGCGCGCGGCCTATAATGAAATTCGCAAAGCCAAAGGATTGCCGGAGGTGGACGCGATGGATTTTCTCACCCTGGTGCGATCCAAGATGAAGCTGCTTGAGCTCAAGGACGATTTATTAAAGCGTTCGGTGAATGAAGGTTTCTCCGGTGGCGAAAAGAAACGCGCGGAGATTTTTCAGATGGCCGTACTCGAACCCAAACTGGCCATTCTGGATGAAACCGATTCGGGGTTGGACATTGACGCGTTGAAGGTGGTCTCCAGCGGAGTCAACAAACTCCGCCGCCCGGATTCAGCCCAGTTGATCATCACGCACTACCAACGCCTGCTGAACTACATCATTCCCGATCAAGTGCATGTCATGGCGGAGGGTTGCATCGTGAAATCGGGGGGCAAGGAACTCGCCTTGGAATTGGAATCCAAAGGCTACGAAGCCATCGTCAAGCATCAATTGGTGGCCGCTTGAGCAACGGACATTTTCAACGGCGATTGGCAATTCCCGGTCGCCGTTTTTGTTTTCGCAAGCTTGCTGGCCGCCGTCGGCAAAGTTTAGCCTGACCCGGTGCGTCTGTTGGATCGCTATCTCCTGCGCGAATTGCTGCTGCCTTTGGCGTATTGTCTGGGCGGATTCTTCATCTTCTGGACGTCCTCCGATCTCTTCGAGCGCATTGAGAAATTCAAGGAAGCCCAGGCCGGGGTTGTGGATGTGATTTTATATTATGTGATCCGCTCGCCTGAATTCCTTGATGTCGTGCTGCCCGTCGCCCTGCTGCTCGCCCTGCTTTACGCTTTGACGCAACACGCGCGCAACAATGAAATCACCGCCATGCGCGCGGCGGGAATCGGCTTGTGGCGTCTGGCCACGCCATATTTGCTGGTCGGTCTGCTGGGCAGCATCGGCCTGTTTGTGGTGAATGAAAAATTCGCGCCGGATGCCGAAGAACGGGCGGAGGCCCTTATCAATCAAGCGCGCCGCAAACCATCTGGCCCGATGGGCGCCAGCCAAGCGGTGATCAAAAATTTGGGCTTCATGAACGCGCGCGACGGTCATAATTGGGCAATCAAGGAATTCGATTCCGAAGCGTTGACCATGCTCAATCCGATCATCGTCAGCTCGGGCCGCGGCGGCGCGCCCACGTGGTTTTATGCCAGCTCGGCGGTTTACAGTAACGGGGTGTGGGTCTTTTTTAACGCGCGCGAGTATCGCACCGATCCCAGCGTGGATGCGAGTCCCGTGCCGACGTTGCAGGAGCCGGTTCTGGCCCGCCCCGACCTCAAGGAAACTCCCGAGGAAATCCGGAGCGAGGTTTTAATCAATCAACGTGCGGGTTCCCGTCGGCGTCATCATGCCGATATTCCTCTGGGAGACATTCGCAGTTATCTGGCGTTGCATCCTGATCTTACCAGCGCCACCCGCAACTGGCTTTATACCCGGCTGCATAGTCGGATCGCGAGTCCGTGGAAATGTTTCGTGGTGGTCCTGATTGCGCTGCCGTTTGGGGCGGCTTCGGGACGCCGCAATGTTTTCGCCGGCGTCGCCGGGAGCATCGGTATTTGTCTGCTGTACTTCGCGGTGATGGAAATCAGCCAGGCGGCGGGCACCGCGGGTCATCTACCGGCTTGGATTGCGGGATGGCTGCCAAATATCGCTTTCACCCTGATGGCGCTGTGGATGATCCATCGCGTTCGCTGAGCGCCGGCGTGGTTTCAGCGGTCGTTCGTGTGGCCAATTTTGTCTGTTGCAATTTGGACGCCGCTTAAGAAAACTGCGTCATGCGAAACCGAATTTGCCATTCTCTTTTCCTGATTGGAATTAGTATGATACTTACCAACCTGAACGCGCCCGCCGGTGAGTCACCGGGCTACACCGACACGCCGATCATTCCCGGCCAGAAATGGCATGTTCACGACTCGAATCGCCCGCATCCTGCGGTGGTTACGCCAGCGGCGAGTTTCAGCTTGAACGCCGGCGCCCCTTCGGATGCGGTGGTATTGTTTGATGGCAAGGATCTGTCTCAATGGCAAAACGAACACGGTGGCGCGGCGGGCTGGAAGGTACAGGATGGTTATATGGAAGTCACTCCGACGGCGGGCTCGATCCGCACCAAACAAGAGTTTGAAGATTTTCAACTGCACCTGGAATTCGCCTCACCCGCTGTTGTCAAAGGCAACAGTCAGGGACGTGGGAACAGCGGAATCTTTTTGATCGGTCAATATGAAGCGCAAGTGCTCGACAGCTATCAAAATCCCACTTATGCCGATGGACAACTGGGCGGGATGTACGGGCAATTTCCGCCATTGGCCAATCCCAGTAAAAAGCCAGGGGAATGGCAGAGTTACGATATTATTTTTGAAGCCCCGCGTTGGGATGCGTCCGGGCAATTGATCCGGAAGGCCACCGTCACCATTATCGTCAACGGAGTCGTGCTGCAAAATCACCGCGAATATCTCGGCCCCACCAAGCATCGTGAACTCACCAGCTACAACGAAACCAAAACTTCTCGCGGCCCGATCGGGTTGCAAGACCACGGCGATCTGGTTCGTTACCGCAACATTTGGATTCGTCCGCTGGGAGAAATAGATCGTCCCTGAGTTCCCCCTTTGCAATCCCGCCCCCTTCGGAAACGAATTCCGCAGGGGGTTTCTTTTTACCGGGAAACGCCCGGGTGGAGAATCCGGAATGGCCTAATTGCATCCGGCGTTCTGCGCCGTAAGTTGCCGCGACCATGAAACTTCGTGGCAGCTTGAGAGAGGAAATTTACCTGACTGGTTCCCTCACGAGGAGCGTCCGCTTCTCGCTCAAGCGATTTCTCAGGCGGGCATTTTCAGCGATGACCACCCCAAGACTTTAAGCCGTCATCGGGGGCGCTGGCGGCTGCGGCTGGCCTGTTCGTGCCTATTCTCTCCGGCATGGGCAGGCCAGTTCGTTTTCATGAGGCCGGCACAAAAAAGCCGTTGCCGCCAGAAGCGATAACGGCTGAATAATCAGGCTGATTTGTCAATAGGCGGCTTGCGCGCCTTTGATGTTCTTCTTGCCCATCCACGGCATCAGACTGCGGAGTTTTGTGCCGACTTTTTCAATCGGATGGTTTTCACCCTTCTTGAGCAGCGCGCGGTATTTCTTGTAGCCGCCCTTGTATTCCTTGACCCAAGCTTTTGCAAACTTGCCGGATTGAATATCCTGCAGCGCGGCTTTCATCCGCTTCTTTACGCTTGCGTCCACGATCTTCGGGCCAACGGTGATATCGCCCCACTTGGCGGTTTCAGAGATTGAGAAGCGCATGCCGCTGATGCCGGATTCATTCATCAAATCCACGATCAATTTCAATTCATGCAGACATTCAAAATACGCCATCTCGGGCGAATAGCCGGCTTCAACCAGCGTTTCAAATCCGGCCTGCACCAGCGCGCTGATGCCGCCGCACAGAACAGTTTGCTCGCCAAACAGGTCGGTTTCAGTTTCTTCCTTGAAGTTGGTTTCGATGACGCCGGCACGCGTGCCGCCAATGCCCTTGGCCCAGGCCAGCGCGATCTTCTTGGCGGTTTTGCCGGGGTTCTGATAGACCGCGATCAAACACGGCACGCCTTTGCCTTCGGTGTATTGACGCCGCACCGTGTGTCCCGGACCTTTTGGTGCCACCATGATCACATTAACATTTTTCGGTGGAACAATGGTTTTGAAATGAATGGAAAAGCCGTGGCTAAAGACGAGCGTTTTACCCGGGGTTAAATTCGGCGCAATGTCCTTCGCGTAGCAGGCCGGTTGCTTGGTGTCGGGCAGGGCGACCATGATCACATCGGCGCGCTTCACCGCTTCCGCCGTGCTGAAGACCTTGAAGCCTTTCTCCTTTGCGACGGGAATGGATTTGCTGCCTTCGTAGAGGCCGATGATGACCTTAAGGCCGCTGTCTTTGAGGTTGAGCGCGTGGGCGTGGCCTTGCGAACCAAAGCCGAGCACCGCGAGCGTTTTATTTTTCAACACGCCGAGATCGGCGTCTTTGTCGGTATAGACTTTTGCCATAAAATAATTGTCGTCGTTGATTTGAAAATTTTGCGCAATCAGTTCCGCGGGCCTTGAAAGGTTAGGCGCGGGGCATGGCGGCTTTGCCGGTGCGGGTCAGCGCCACAATCCCGAAGTTGTCCATCAGGCTGATGAATTTTTCGATCTTGTTCTCATCGCCGGTGATTTCAATGGTCAGATTTTTCGGTTGCACGTCCACGATCTTGGCGCGGAAGATATCCGTGATCTGCATTACCTCCGCGCGGTGTTTGGAATCCACCGCCACTTTTACCAGCACCAACTCGCGGTCCACGTATTCGCCGTCTTCGAAATGTTGAACCTTGAGTACGTCCGGCAACTTGCTGAGTTGTTTGATGATCTGTTCGAGGGTGGCGTCGTCTCCATGTGTCACGATGGTCATGCACGACGCGGTGGCATCATGCGTCGGAGCGACATTGAGGGAATGGATGTTGTAACCACGACCCGTGAACAGGCCCGCCACGCGGGTCAGCACGCCGAATTTATTTTCTACGAGGACTGAGATGGTGTGTCGCATAAAACCCTGCTTGCAGGGAATAACAGGCTACTCATCGCCATCCCGAAGGTCAATTTGCAAAGATCAAAAGAACGGGTTGTTGGCGCGCTCATCCGCCACTGAAGTCAGCGGGCCATGTCCCGGACACAGCAACGTGGCTGGCGGCAATGATAGAATCTCTTCCCGAATTTTGTTGCGCGCCAATTCCCAACCGTCGTTACCGCGTCCCATTGAGCCCGCAAAAATCGTGTCGCCAACCACGGCCACATCCGGCGCAGTGCCGGGCCAACCGCTTACCACGTAAGTCACTCCGTCCGCCGCGTGTCCGGGCGTTTCTCGAAACGAGATTTTCAAAGCGCCCAACACGAATCGCGCTCCAGCCTGCAGACGTTGGGTCGGTGGCGCGTGTCGTGAATGGCTGTGAACTTGAACGGACGGCCTGGCCGCGCGGATTTCTCCCAGTGCCGCGACATGGTCTTCATGGGAGTGGGTGATGAAAATGTGTTCCAGTTTCAACCGTTCATTTTGCACTGTTTGAAGAATCGGTTGGGCGTCGAATCCCGTGTCGAAAAGCGCCGCTTCGCGGGTGGTCGCGTCCCACATCAAATAGCAATTCACCGTCAAACCTTCGCCCTCCGAGACAAACATGCGCAAGTGTTGCCAGCGTTCCAGTTGCGGGGGACGGGGCAACCAACCAGCGGCAATGGTTTCAAGCTTTCGAGCCTCCATTTTGATGATCGGGCCGAGTGCCGCGAAATTGGGACGGCGCGAAAAATTTCCGGTTTCTTCCAAATCGGAAAGTTCGGCTTCAGTCAAACCAGCGGCCTGGGCGGCGGCAGGCCGCGAGACGTTGGCAATCATCCGTCCCTTGCGAATGATATCGCCAAGATGATCTTCCAGATTCATGCGGGCGACGATACGCTCCTGCGCCCGATTTCGGCAAGCGACAAAGCCCCTCAACCAACGGGATTGGATCAACCGCGGACCATGTGAGATACGCAAAATCACAGGCACGGAATGAAATGCTTTGTAAGTTCCTGAGTTATGGTTTTATTTGAAAGCCCCACTCGGCGTTTCGGCTGTTTCAGGGCGGGACACGGTGGAACGTATCTCTCCCTCAGGAAGTATTCTCCGGGTAGCTGCAGCCGGAGTGCGATTCAGTGAAGTACCGGCAGTTGACCGCCAACGCAACTAAGGTTAGACAGTTAAACTGTAAGCAGACGGTGCGCGTGTGCAATCGCGACTGTGGCAATGGAAAACTAACGGTGCAATCCCAGCCAGCAATATGATGAACCTGTTCCTGCGCGTTTTGTATGTGGGTTACCGGGCGTACACCCGGATCACTTACTGGATCAAACGCCGGTTCACCATCGTCGGCCAAGCCGTTTTGGGGGCGACGGTGGTGGCGCTGTTCGCTTCGACGGATTCGGACAACGCAGTTGGTTATCAAGCGTTCATGCCATTGGCGATCGTCGTGGGCAGCGCGCTGCTCTTTGGCAGCCGCTGGGGGTTTCGACCGCATTTCGTCGTGGAACGGCGCTTGCCCAAACTGGCCACGGTGGGCCATCCGCTCACCTACCAGGTCTGGATCAAGAACCTCACCGCGCGGCGGCAGGTGGGGCTGACGTTGATTGAAGATTTGGCGGACCCGCGTCCGCCCTTCACGGAGTGGCGCGACTACAAATTGGATGAGGATAAACACGTGCGCCCGTTCCGGTTCGATCGGCAGCGCTATCGTTCGCCGTTCAAGTATGCCACGCTCCGCGAGTGTGAAGTGCCGCCCACGGACCCGCAGCAGGAACAGGAGTTGAGTTTCGTATTGCATCCGCTGCGGCGCGGTTTGATCCGCTTTGAAGGCTTCACCCTCGGGCGGCCCGATCCGTTTGGAATTTTTCGCGCCTTGCAACGACAGGCGCTGCCCCAATCCATCCTGGTGTTGCCGCGCCGCTATGAAATTCCACCTGTGGCTTTGCCGGGCACGCGGCAGTACCAGCAAGGCGGCGTCACGCTCGCTTCGCACATTGGCCAAAGCGAGGAATTTGTGGCGTTACGCGACTATCAGCAGGGGGATCCATTGCGGCACATCCACTGGCGGACCTGGGCAAAGGTGGATCGCCCCATTGTGAAGGAATTTGAGGACGAATTTTTTGTGCGGCACGCGCTGATTCTCGACACGTTAACACCGCGACCTTACAGCGACGTGTTCGAGGAAGCCGTCTCAGTGGCGGCCTCGTTCGCCTGCACCGCTTTGACGCAGGAATCCCTGTTGGACCTGCTGTTCGTCGGTGCCGAAGCGTATAGTTTCACCGCCGGTCGCGGCTTGGCGCACGCGGATCAGATGTTGGAAATTCTGGCGGCGGTGCAACCGTGCCGGACGCCGACCTTCACGCAGTTGGAGCAGTTGGTGCTGGGACACGCGCCGATGGTCAGTGGCTGTATCTGCGTTCTGCTGGCGTGGGACGAAGTGCGACAACAATTCATTGAAAAACTCCGAACCCTGGACCTCCCGGTTTGGGTGTTCGTCATCCGAACGGCGACGGAAACCGCACCGCTCGAACCGGGGCCGATGCGCGCCGCACCGGAATGTTTGCGCGCCCTGACCGTGGGGCGGGTGCAGGAACAACTCGCCGAACTGACATGAGACCGCCGCCGTTTCTATTGGGTGCCGCCCTATTGTTCTGGGGTTGGCAGTCCGGATTGTTTCTGGTGGGAGCGTTGCTGGCCGTCATCCTGGAAGGCGCGCGCGTTTTCAAAGTGCGTTGGGATTTTTCCGATGAGGACTTCAATCGTATCTGGACCTTCTGCGCATTGTTGTTGTTTGGCGCGCTGCTTTACGCTTTCAGCACCCATGACGGCTCCTCGAGCATCAGTTTCTTGTTAGGCGACAAATCACCCGGCACTGCGCAAGCCGCCTCCACTGCCGGGGCGCGCACCATCATCAGCGTGATCTGTTGGTTGCCCATGATCTTTTATCCGTTTCTGCTGTTGCAAACGTACAGCACGCGCGAAACCGTGCCCCTGTCCACCATCTCGTTGATTTTGCAAAAGCGCTGGAAAAAGCGGAAGCGGCACGAGCCGGACCCGACCGCAGATCGCGGGTTGAACGTCGGATACCCCTATTTTTGCGCCACGCTGCTGGCGGCCAGTTTTCATCCGGCCAATGACCATTCCTTTTTCTGGGGGTTCTGCACGCTGCTGATCTGGGCGTTATGGACGCATCGGTCGCGACGTTTTGGGTGGGCGGTCTGGCTCGGACTCTTGCTGGTGGTGGCGGGCGGAAGCTATTTCGGTCAACGCAGCGTGAGCCGGTTGCAGCAATACGTTGCCAATCTCAACCCGCATTGGTTCGCGCGATTTACACGACGCAACGAAGACGCCAACCAAAGTCGCACGGCGTTGGGAATGTTGGGACGCGTCAAAAATTCCGGCAAGATCGTCATCCGCACCACCCCCCACGATCCGACCCACGTACCGCAGTATTTGCGCGAAGCGAGCTACCGCCTGTATCGGCGGCAAACCTGGTTGGCTGGATCATCCCGGGACGACTTCCAACAACTGTATGAAGAGGCGCCGGTGGAACATCCCGGGAACTGGACTTTGCTGCCGGAAAAGACGCCGAGCGCAACCCTGGAGATCGCCTGTTACCTGGATGGTTACGAGCAGGATTCGCCCGTGGGCTTGTTGCCGCTGCCGGCCGGGACTGCGCGATTGGAAAATTTACACGCCTACAATTTGATGCGAAACAGCGCGGGGTCCGTGCGCGCCTTCGGCCCGGGATTGGTGGTTTTCGAAGCGCGTTATGGTCCGGGCAAAACCATTGATTCGCCGCCAGGCACCGGCACCGTGGAGAACCCGGAAACCCAGCGGCTGCTGGCCGAAGGCGGTCGCTGGCACCACTTCAACAATGACGGTTCAGATCCAGCGGGAGGCCGAAGGCCGCGACGCTGGAACAGCGAATCCAACACGCCATTCACGCCACCGCCGGGATGGGATGTGCCGCCAACCGTACGAACCAACGAGGATCTGGAAGTGCCGTTGATCGAGCAGCCCGCTTTGGATGCGATCCTCGTCGAATTACAACTTCCCGATCAACGGCTGGCGACGGTGCTGCCGGCTGTTTCACAATTCTTCGATACGAAATTCAAGTACCAGACCTGGCAGACGCCGGTACGCGGGATGAGTTTCACCAACACCCCGCTGGCGCAATTCCTTTTGACCACGCGCGCCGGGCACTGCGAGTATTTTGCCACCGCCACCGCCTTGTTGCTGCGGCGTTTGGGTATCCCCACTCGCTACGCCATCGGCTATGCGCTGCACGAAAAATCAGGCAGCGGCTACGTGGTGCGAATGAGTGACGCTCACGCCTGGACGCTGGTGTGGGATGAACGGGAAAAAGTCTGGCGGGATTTTGACACCACGCCGGCGGCGTGGATCGAAGTCGAACATCAAGCGTTCTCGCCGTTGCAGTGGTGGTCGGACCTGGGGTCGCGGATCGCCTTCGAGTTTTCCAAAATCCGCAACGGGCAGAGCAAGTTCCAACAGTATCTGATCTGGTTAGTGGTGCCCGCGCTCGCGTTGCTGCTCTACCAAATCATCTTTCAACGCGGGCGGCGGCGGGCGACACATTCTGCCGCGACCATGCCGCCGCCGGACTGGCCCGGCGCCGATTCTGATTTCTATCGGCTGGAACAGCAGTTGGCGGCGCGTGGCGTGCCGCGCGAAGAGGCGGAGCCGCTGCGGTTCTGGCTTCGCCGCGCCTTGCGCCAACCGGAATTGCTCGCGCTCCAGGCGCCGTTGGAAGAATTGTTACGCCTGCATTACCGGCACCGTTTTGATCCGCTGGGCCTCGGCCCGGACGAGCGCGCGGCGCTGCGCCGCGAAACGGAGCACTGTCTGGAACGCCTATCGGGAATGGCTCCTCAACCGGCCTCGCGCTGAAATTCAGCGCCGCGCGGCGCTTAGAACTTCACGTTCTCCAGGAATTTCAAGCTTTGCGGAATTTGTTCCAGCACGGAGGGCGATTCGTCTTCGATGAAGTAATGTTTCACGCCGGCTTTTTGCGCGGCACGGAGGAGCGCGGCCCAATCCGTTTGACCGGTGCCCAACACCACGTCGTTGCGGACATCGGTGCTGCCGGTCAACGAACCGGTGGGAACGCCTTTTTTCAAATCCTTGACGTGCATCAGCCCCCAGCGATCGGGATATTTTTCCATCAACTTGACGGGGTCCTGTCCGGGAAACACCGTCCACATCACGTCCATTTCAAAATAAACCAGTCCCGGCTTGGTTTCCCGCACCAGCACATCGAACACCGTGCCGTCCGCCAGCGGCACAAACTCGTATCCGTGGTTGTGATAGAAAAATTTGATGCCATGCCGCGCCAGCACTTCGCCCGCGTGATTGAAGATTTTGGCGGTTTCGTGCGCCCAAGCCTCGGTGACTTGTCCCGAGTGCGGCGCCCAAGCCGTGCCCGCCCATTCCAGGCCCAGCGTTTTCGCTTCCTTCGCGATGGCTTCGGGGTTGTCCCGGAAAGTTTCGAAGCTGAAATGTCCCGCCACGGGCTTCAAGTCATTCGCTTTGAGTAGGGCGCTGAATTCTTCCGGAGTCTTCCCGTAATTGCCCGCCAGTTCCACGGTGCGAAAACCAAAATCGCGAACTTTTTTCAGTGTGCCTGGAACGTCCTTGCTGAACGAGTCGCGCAGGCTGTAAAGCTGCAATCCCAGTGGACCTTTGAAGCTGGCCCCGGTACCGGCGGCGGCAGGCGCGGGGGCAGGAAGCAACAGGGTGAAAATGGAAACCAATAAAATGGCGCGTCTCATGGCGGCATTAAACACGGAGTAAAGCGGCGAATTCAAGACCGCAATCGCGATAAAATGAGCAGGAGTCCGGCTTACGGTTCGATGGCCTGCACCCGGGCAATATGTCGTCCCCCCGCGAATTCAGTTTCCAGCCAGAGCCGGACAATTTGCAACGCCAATTCCAACGGAATGGTGCGTTCACCAATCGAAAGCACATTCGTGTCATTGTGTTCGCGCGCCCAGCGGGCGGTATCTAAGCTCCAACAAAGGGCGCAACGGACGCCAGTCACCTTGTTGGCCACGATCGCCTCGCCGTTGCCGGAGCCGCCCAGCACGATGCCCCGCTCACATTCGCCGCGCGCCACCGCGGTCGCCGTCGGCCGAATAAAAGTCGGATAATCCACCGGCGTCTCACTGTTCGTGCCAAAATCTTTGACCTCGTGCCCCAGACTGAGCAGCAACGCTTTGATCTTTTCCTTGTAAGCAAAACCGGCGTGATCCGAGCCAATGGCAATTCTCATGACACAATCATTCTACCAGATGAACTGCGGTTCGTATATGGGACCAAAATCGTGTTTGCGCAACAACTCGATGAATTTCGCGAGGCCGCGCTTCTCATCCGCCGCCAGATAATAGTGAATGTGCCAGCCCAGATAATCCTTCCGAAAATCCCGGGTGTACTCCGGCCGGCTGTTGATGAGGTGATCCAGCGTGTCGAGACCAAAGTCCCGCGCCGCGTGGAGTTGCCGCCGCAACTCCGGCGTATGCACGCCGCGCCGCAGCGCCCACACCGCATAGACAAAGGGCAAATTGGTCAACGCCAACCATTCGGTGCCCAGATCGAAAATCTCGTGGGTCGGCCGGGCTTGATTGGCAAAATAAAAATCCAGGGCCGGATCGCCGATCAACAGCACAAAATCTTTTTCCGAAGCCGCGGCGTAATTTTCCAACGGCCGATAAACCGGTCGCAGCCCCCGCTCGGCCAGCAGCACTTTCAGCAGGGTGACACTGGAAAGCGATGCCGGATCGCAAAAAACCTCGCGCAGTTCCGTCAGTGGCTTCCGGTGCGCCATGAACACGCTTTTGACCTCGCCCAACGACGCCACCGCGACGCCATCAAGGATGTCATAACGATCGTGGAACAGCGCCGCGACCACGCTGACCAAGGCGGCATCCAACTCGTTGCGCTCCAACGCTTGCGCGAGTTTGGCGGGCACGTCATAAATGATTTCATTCTCCAGGCCGCGCGTCAGCGGCACGGCATTCAAAGCCCGCACCGAACCGACGCGAAAGTGTCCGAGCAAGCTGTGGGGACCGAACTCGCGTTCGCGCTGCGCAATGGCTTCCTCGCGTTCCAGCCATTTCGCACTGACGGTTGGATTGTCCGCCGCCAGCCGTAATTTTGTGATTTCATCCGCCATGTCCCGATTCCGGAGTAACAGGAGCGGACCGAAATTTCAATCTCCGTCCTGCGCGAACTGCGGTCCGACATGCCGTACCGCAACCACCTTCTCGCTTGCCAACGCAGCACGAAATGTATCGTTAGCTAATTTTGCAGCCGAGTTTGCCGATGGATTTTCCATCGGCAATTTTTCGTTAATATATTGGAATCAGTTGTCGGATTTTGACGGGTACGACAGTCAATGTCAGTAGTATTAAAAAAAGCGGAGTGGCCCAAAAGGCCACTCCGCTATGACCATGAAAACACACACAGTCATCCAAAAAGAGCCGGATGACACACCATTTTCATCCACAACGAAGAAGCCCCACTTACTTTGTCGCGACGTATTTTGCGCTGGCTCGGCTCCTTGCTGGGATGGGTGCTTATCTGCATCCCAACATTCCTGATCACCATGCAGGGCTTGTCCGGAATAATTCACCAGCGGTTGGTTATGGGGAAAAAGGACTCCGTTTCGCATGGTGATGAAGCAGTGGGATGGGGATGGGTTCTCATCGCCTTGGCGATCTGGTTTTTTTGGTGAATGCTGTTATTTGAAAATTGGCAGCACTTTCTTGAGATACTTGGGGTGGGTATTCACGGCATTAGTTACCGTGATTGGCTTTTGGTTTTTGTGGCGCAGCTTGAGTTCAGGTGAGTTCTGAAAATGAAAACCAAAGCTTTCACCTTGGTTGAGCTGCTCGTAGTAATCGCCATTATTGGCATCTTGGCCGCGCTGCTTTTGCCCAGTCTTTCCCGCAGCAAGAAAGCCGCTCGCTCGACAGCCTGCAAAAACAATCTGCGCCAACTCGGTATCGCTGCGAGTCTGTATAGCAGCGACACAGGGTTTTATCCTGCACAAGAGTATCGAGATCCGAATGTGGATCAATTCGTTACGTATGGCTGGATGGCGCAATTACTGCCGCAGGTCGCTGGCAATACGGCAGTCTTTAAGTGTCTCTCCACGCCGCCGGAATTTGCTTGGCCGACCAACCGGAACAGTCGCGGCTATGCGTTTCCTTACAACATCGGGACCGATGTAAAGTTCAGTTATGGCTACAACGGTTGGGGTGTGGCAGCAGTCGGCGGTTGGGGGCTGGGGATTGAGCCATCAACGGCACTACCAGCTTCAAAGGTGGCAAATCCCGCCGACATGATTGCCCTCGGCGACAGTGCTGGCGATGGCTATCAGGATGGTTGGATTTCGTTTCACCGATTTCAGACGAATCTTATTACGCACCCGGTACACGCCACAACAAGGGCGCGAATATCGTCTTTTGCGACGGGCATGTGGAGTGGCAGAAACAAGGCAAGTGGATTGAACTCACCGAAGCCGCCGCCCGCCGCTGGAACAACGACAACCAACCTCATCGCGAACTCTGGATCAGCGGCGGCGGACAGAAATAAAATTAGATTCTGTTGGGTTTGGCCGTTATGTGGTCAATGTTGACAGACAACGCATTTCTGGCACCTGTGCAAACGGCGTATCTATGGCCGATTTGGTGGGATGCGCTCTCCATTTTTGACGGTTGGGATTCGTCTTGTCCGTGACTACCGTAACTCAGTCCGCCTCGGATCGAACAATCCGGGGCGGACAACAGAGCGGATGGAATGAAGATGACAAAACAAAGACCGGCTGCATGGGTATTTTAATCCCGCTCGCCTGCGCGGGTTTGACCTGTATCGCATCCTGCATCCCCACGAGTATAATCGTGGGGTAGGACACGCTTACGAAGGCACCACAGTCGTGGGCTTGGGCCTCAATACCTTGGGCATTGCGGTGTTTGTCCATGCGCTGGGATTCGTGCCTTACGAACGAATACCGTGACTGAAGCGGCTGGTAGCGGCAATACCGTCCACTGGAAGACTATCTGGCTGAGCGCAAACGCAACGCCACCCAACATACATCGACATCTGGAGCAGCCTGACGAGAAATGGCTTCAGTTCGTCTTGGTGCGGCACAATTCTCGGGAAGCACATCCGTCCCCGGAAGTGCCCGAGTAAGCTGTGGGGACGAACTTGCGTTCGCGCTGCGCAATGGCTTCCTCGCGTTCCAGCCATTTCGCGCTGACGGTTGGATTGTCCGCCGCCAGCCGTAATTTTGTGATTTCATCCGCCATTTAATCGCAAGCGAGACAACCGGCTGCGGCTCAGATTTCAATCACCGTAATGCGGAGCGTGCCTGGTCCCCAGTCGCAGCGCGGGAAACGGATGATGACTCCGGAAGTTCGCATGACTTCTCCCACTGTGACGCGCTGCGGCCGGGGGCCGGCCGCGCTCCTTGGGGACTGCCGGGTTTGCGCCCACCTTGACATCGTCGAAGTCCTGCCAAACACTGCCCGCTGTCTTATGGTCGAAGCGAAGGAAAATTTACACATGGAAAAAATCGTGTCGCTCTGCAAACGCCGGGGATTCATCTTTCAATCCTCGGAAATTTACGGCGGCATCAACGGGTTTTGGGATTACGGTCCGCTCGGTGCGGAACTCAAACGCAACGTCAAGGAACTCTGGTGGAACACCATGATGCGGGAACGCGAGGACGTTGCGGGCTTGGAGGCCACCATCATCATGTCGCCGAAGATTTGGGAAGCGAGCGGACACGTTTCCACCTTTGCCGATCCGATGAGCACTTGCAAACAATGCAAGAAGCTCAACCGGGCGGATCAGCTCTGCGAAGAACAAGGCCTCACGCTTGGCAAAGATGCGAACGGCAAATACTTTTTTCCGCCCGGAGCGAAATGTCCGAATTGCAATTCCGCCGACCTGACCGACCCCCGACCCTTCAACCTGATGTTCAAGACGCATACGGGGCCGGTGGAATCGGATGAGAATATCGCCTATCTCCGCCCGGAAACCGCGCAAGCGATTTTCGCGCAGTTCAAGAACGTGCTTGAAACGTCGCGGCAAAAAATTCCGTTTGGCATCGGGCAGATCGGCAAGGCGTTCCGCAATGAGGTGACCCCGCGCAATTACACCTTCCGTTCGCGCGAGTTCGAGCAGATGGAACTGGAATTTTTCATCAAGCCGGATGAGGCGATTGAAGCCATCCACGGCAGCGTGGCGACGGTGCCCACCACCGGGCATCCCGGCGAACCGCAACCGAATTGGGGCTGGCAGGCGTGGCATCAATACTGGGTCGAGGAACGCGTGCGTTTTTACGAAGGCATCGGATTATCGCGCGATACGCTTGGTTTTCACGTGCAGACGTCGGAGGAGCTGGCGCATTACGCGCGGGCCACGACGGACATTCTGTTCAAATTCCCGTTCAGCAAGCGCAATGAAAAGGGCGAGTTGAAAGGCGAGGAACTTGAAGGCATCGCCGCGCGCAGTGATTTCGATTTGTCGCAGCACCAGCGGTTTTCCGGCAAACCGATGAGTGTATTCGATGAGGAATTACGCAACGCCTGGAATCGGTTGCCGAAGGAAAAGCAGGACGCTCTCTGGCAGCGTTATTACGAAAATCGCAAGCGTTATCTCACCAAGACGGGCGTGGCGGATGAGCTCGCGGCCAAGCAAGCGGCCGAGGATGCGAATGGATTGACGAAAGGAAATTACATCCCGCACGTCATCGAACCCTCGGCAGGCGTGGACCGCTTGATCCTCGCCCTTATCACCAACGCCTACACGGAAACGGTGAAGACGGACCCCAAAGGCCGGAGCGAGACGATCTACGTCATGAAGTTTCATCCGCGGGTCGCACCCATCAAGGTAGCGGTCCTGCCGCTGTTGAAAAACAAACCGGAACTTGTCGCCCGGGCGCGCGCGGTGTTTCAATCCCTGCGCCACGACATGAACTGCTTTTACGATGAAAGCGGCAGCATCGGCAAACGCTACGCCCGGCAGGATGAAGCCGGCACGCCTTACTGCGTGACGATTGATTTCGACACGTTGGGAGACAATCCCGAGTTCCGCGACACCGTGACGCTGCGTTCCCGCGATGATGGCCGGCAGGAACGCCTGAAAATTTCGGCCTTGCGCGACTGGTTGCTGGATCATTTACGCTAACCCGGATGGAAACCGAAACGCCCAACGTCCCGCCCGCGCCGCCGGCTCCCGAGCCGGGCGCGAAGCCGCAGACGCGGGCGCTGTCGTACGCCGCGCGGAGTTCGTATCTGATCATGGGGTTGCTGTTCGTGGCGATCGCCTGGTTGCACGTGGGCACCTTGTTGCTCTCGGTGTTGTTCGGATATTTTGCGCTGCGCATGTTCAGCCTCAATCGCAGCAAGACGCTTGGCGTGGTGCTCTACCTGATCGCCGCGGTCGGGATCGGTTACGGCTTGGTCGTCTTTTCCAAACGCGCCTACCGCACCCTGCCAAAGATTGTGAACGAGACGATCCCGGCGGTGGTGAACTTCGCCGAGAAGCAGGGCCTCGAACTGCCCTTCACCGACTACACCAGCTTCAAAGCCATGGCGCTCAAGGAAGCCAATGACAGCATCGCCAACATCGGCCGGTACGCCCACGACGTCATCTGGGTGGTGGCGTTGTTGATCATCGGTCTGGTGGCGGCGTTGAGCTTTTTCGTCAATGAACGGTGGAATGTTGAGGACGATCCCGAGGCGGTGAAGGACAACTTGTACTCTACCGTGGCGCGGGAACTGATCCTCCGCTTCACCACTTTTTATTCCAGCTTCGCGCGCGTCATCGGCGCGCAAATCATCATCTCCGCCATCAACATGGCGTTGACGGCGGTCTTCCTGATCTGGAACGGATTTCCTCACGCCACGGTGTTGATCATCCTCGCCTTCCTTTGCGGATTACTGCCGATCCTCGGCAATCTGCTGAGCAACACTTTGATCATCGGCGTCGCCTTCACCATGCCCGATGGACCGGAGATGGCGCTCTTCTCCCTCATCTTTCTGGTGGTGATTCACAAGTTCGAATACTTCCTGAACAGCAAAATCATCGGCGACCGCATCAAAAATCCGATGTGGCTGATCCTGGTGGGAATTGTCCTGGGCGAAAAACTCATGGGCATCCCCGGCATGATCCTCGCCCCGGTGGTCTTGCATTACGTCAAGGTGGAAGCCTCGCGCAACAAGATCACCACCCAGGGCGTCGAGACCGCTTGAAATCCAAATCCCTCGCCGGTTTTGCGCAGCTCTGAAGCGTTTCAAGTATTCCTATAGCCACCGAGGTGAGGCAGCGAACCTCCTAACTTCAAGCCAGCGCCGTTGCCAAATTGACGACCGCCATGGGTTCGGGACGAGCATCCGCGCGACAGCGTCTTGGACGGCGGCAGCCCTCTGCCGCTTTGGAGTCACCGGCCCGCGGCGGAAGAGCGGCAGAGGACTGCCGCAGGCCAGAACCTTGCGGACACAGCCCCATTCCTCCATTCGGAATCCGCCTCCACTGGGTTACGCCCGCTCTGCTTCGACGACTACAACTTTAATTAAACGCTGTAATTCCGCCGCGTCACCGCTTCCGGTTGTATGCCGCCTGTGAATACTTTTCCGCAGCCAATTGTTCCGTGCGGGCCAGGAGCGGACCGCTGACGCGCAACGTCTCCCAACCGACCTTCCGCGGCGGCGCAACTCGCATCGCCTCCTCCCAGGCGGATCGCGTGAGTCCGGTCGCCGGCGGTTGTACTGAACCCTGAATCAGCAAGCCAAATTTGTTCCGCCGTTGCGCCGCCCCGGCAATCTTCTTGCCGTGCCAGAGCAGATCGAATTTTTCATACCCGATGAAACATTGGCCCGGCGTGGTTTTCCGACAACACGGCGCCAACTCCGTGGCGACCTGTAACTGACGGAAAGCGCACTGAATCCATTCGTGAACCTCGCGATAACTATCTTCAGCCAGCAATTGATGCCATTCGTGCTGTGGCGGAAAAGCGAGACTGTACGTCCAATCCGTCGCGTGCGGCACCAACCCGCCACCCGTCGGACGACGGATCAACGGCCGCAGCGGCGTCAATTGCTCAATCTCGGCGTGGTGCTGGAAGTAACCGAACGTGGCGGCGGCTTGCGTCCAGCCGTAGCTCCGCAACACCGGCGCACCGAGCGCGCCGACGGCTTCCAGCAACGCCTCGTCCAACGCCATGTTAAACGCCGCTTCGCCCGGACCCGAGTTGATGTAATACCAGTTCATTTCACACCGATGTGGGGACAAAGTGCGGCGATTTCACAGTGAGCGCAATCTGGCTTGCGCGCGGAGCAGCGGCGGCGGCCATGCCAGATGAGCCAATGACTGAACAACGTCCACTGCGCCGGCGGCACCAGCGGGATCAACTCGCGCTCGATCTTCTCCGCATCCGTCTGGCGCGTTAGCCCCAGCCGTTGCGCCACCCGCGCCACGTGCGTATCCACCACGATGCCGGCGTTGATCTGATAAGCGTTGCCCAGCACCACATTCGCGGTCTTGCGTCCGACGCCGTGCAACGCGTGCAATTCCTCCATCGTGCGCGGCACGGCGCCGCCGTGCTGTTCCACCAAGGCCCGACAGCACGCCTGGATGTTTTTTGCCTTGTTACGAAAGAACCCCGTGGTTTGAATCAGCACCTCCAGTTCGGGCCGCGGCGCAGTCGCGTAATCCGCCGCCGTGCGATATTTTTTGAACAGCGCCGGCGTGACCAGATTGACCCGTTTATCCGTGCATTGCGCCGAGAGGATGGTGGCGATGAGTAATTCGAGCGGATTGGAAAAATTCAACTCACAATGCGCATCGGGATACGTCTGTTGCAACCCGGCAATGATCTGGCGGGTACGGGCACCTTTAGCTTTGCTGGTTTCGCGCGGCATGGCGGAGTGAAGTTTAGGTGGCGTAGCGTCAGTCAGCAAGTTGACCTGCACGACGACACGGAGCCAAAACCGTACCCGCGTTACCGGCAAGGCGTACTTCAGAATCGTACGAGTATGCTTGCCTGCGCGCGTTGAGCCGCCAATTCCATTTGCTTGGCTTTTTGGAGATCAGGATCGTTGTTGGAACCCATCTCATAAGTATTTGGATTTAGTGCTTGTGCCTTTGTGATTGATGTTTAAGTAGTTATGGATGGATCTGACGGACGAGCAGTGGAAAGCAGCCGAAGCCATCTTATCAGAAGATTCGGCACGAGCCGGCGGACGTGGAGGACCGTGGTGCGATCGGCGCAAAGCTTTCGAAGGCGTGGACCAAACCGTGTTTTGGCGCTTCCAGAATTAGGTTCGATCGAGCGTGCTGGAGCAGGTGGCTGTCCGCGCTGGCTGAGCGGCTTCAGGCGTCAGGTGGTTTGGATCGGAAAGAATGTTTTGTGGCTGTTATGCCCAAGCGCTTGCTTGTGGGCAAGGCGTATGACAGCGACCCAATGGAGGCAACACTGATGCAGCAGTCCGGCGCGGAAATGATCGCTCCGAACAAAGCGAACCGACGCCTTCCTACTCAGGATGGGAGAAATCTCCGCCGTTATGTCCGACGCTGGAAAATCGAACGACTGTTCACTGGGCTGTCTCACTTTCGCCGGCTGATCGTGCGCGATGAAGATCATGCCGAAAACTTCCAAGGCTTTCGCCATCTTGGCGCGGCCCTCTTCCTCCTGCGTCATTTATGAGCGGGCGGTTGGCAAACAAGGCACCAAGAAAGGAAACATGAAGAGGAGTGCCATTAAACTCAGGCCCGACGCATACCGAAAAATTTCTGCATTTTGGTGTGTGCTTTGTGTTTACAATGCGTGCATAAGGGGGACGTATTCCTGAACGGCTTCAGGCGGAAATCGCAACGCCGTCCGCACGGGTGGCGAACGGAAAACGGCCGGAATTAAAAACAAAAAACCCGGCCAGTGATCTGGCCGGGCTGAATTCAACGCGGGGAACGACTTAGTAGTCCATCCCGCCCATACCGCCGGGACCGTGGCCGGCGGGAGCCGCAGGTTTTTCCTTCTCCGGCACCTCGGTGATGAGGCATTCGGTGGTCAGGAGCAAGCCCGAGATGGAAGCGGCGTGTTGCAGTGCACTGCGGGTGACCTTCTTCGGGTCCACCACGCCTGCCTTGACGAGGTCCGCGTACTGGCTGGTGGCAACATTGTAACCTTCATTGCCCTTCGCTTTCTTGACCTGCTCGACAATGACGCTGCCTTCCTCACCGGCATTGGCCGCGAGCGCCCGCAACGGAGCTTCGACGGCGCGCTTGATGATGCTAACGCCGATCTGCTCGTCTTCATTGGCGGTCTTGGCGGTGTCGATCGCGGCAATGCAGCGCACCAACGCCACGCCACCCCCGGCCACGATGCCTTCTTCGACAGCGGCCCGGGTTGCGTGCAAGGCGTCTTCGACGCGCGCCTTCTTCTCCTTCATCTCCGACTCGGTGGCGGCGCCGACATTGATGACGGCCACGCCTCCGGCCAGCTTGGCCAGGCGTTCTTGCAGTTTCTCGCGATCGTAGTCGCTCGTGGTTTCCTCAATCTGACGGCGAATCTGATTCACCCGACCCTGGATTTCCGAGGACTTGCCCGCACCCTCAACGATGGTGGTGTTTTCCTTGTCCACCACAATGCTCTTGGCGCGACCGAGATCATCCAACGTGATGGTCTCGAGCTTGATGCCGAGGTCTTCGCTGATGAACTTGCCGCCTGTCAGGATGGCGATGTCTTCGCACATGGCTTTGCGGCGATCTCCGAATCCGGGAGCTTTGACGGCGCAGACGTTGATCGTGCCCCGCAACTTATTCACCACCAAGGTGGCGAGCGCTTCGCCTTCGACTTCTTCCGCAATAATCAGCAGCGGCTTTCCGACTTTTGCGACCTTTTCCAGGATCGGCAGCAGGTCCTTGAGCGAGCTGATCTTCTTTTCAAAGTTCAGGATGTAAGCGTCATCCAGCTTGGCTTCCATCGCCTCGGCGTTGGTTACGAAGTAGGGTGACAGGTAGCCTTTGTCGAACTGCATACCTTCGACCACGTCGAGCGTGGTTTCGATGGATTTGGCTTCCTCAACGGTGATGGTGCCGTCCTTGCCGACCTTGTCCATGGCCTCGGCGATGATGTCGCCGATGGTGGTGTCCCAGTTGGCGGAAACGGTTGCGACCTGCTTGATCTCTTCCTTGTCCTTGACCTTCTTGGAGATCTTGTCCAAGTGCGCCACGGCGGCATCCACCGCTTTTTGAATGCCACGGTGAATTCCGATCGGGTTGGCGCCGCTGGTGACGAACTTCAGACCTTCGCGGTAAATCGCTTCAGCGAGAACGGTGGCTGTGGTGGTGCCATCGCCGGCGTTGTCGCTGGTTTTGCTGGCGACTTCGCGAACCATCTGCGCGCCCATGTTTTCGTATGGATCTTCCAACTCGATTTCCTTGGCAACCGTCACTCCGTCCTTGGTGATGGTGGGAGAGCCAAATTTCTTGTCGAGTACGACGTTGCGGCCTTTCGGTCCGAGCGTGGCGGAAACCGCCTTGGTGAGTTTGGAAACCCCGCGCAGGATGGCCTGACGCGCGGCTTCATCGAACAACAGTTGTTTTGCTGCCATAATTTTTAATTTCTAGTTTGTGGATTAATTTTGTTTGGTAGGAACGCCGTGCTACGGCGTCCGGTCAGTGCAGGGCGCTGACCCTACCGATTTTGATCAGTTCAGAATCGCGACGAGGTCGTCGGAGCTGAAAATCTTGTACTCCTTGCCGTCGAGCTTGATTTCCGTGCCGCCGTATTTCGAGACGAGCACGCGATCGCCGACTTTAACTTCGAAGGCGATCTTCTTGCCGTCATCGTCCGTTTTCCCCGTGCCGAGTACGCGGACAATGCCTTCCTGCGGTTTTTCCTTGGCGGAATCGGGAATAATGATGCCGCCCTTTTTCGTTTCCTTCTCTTCAACCGGTTCTACGAGAATCCGGTCGCCGAGGGGTTTAATGTTCAGTGCCATAGTTTATTCTGTCTGGTTGTTTGGTTAACTGCTTAAGTAACTCCCGCCGCCCGAGCGACAGGAAAAACATTTCGAATCTTCACTCTTCTTGTTTCACGAATGGCGAATCGCCCCGATCACTTCTTCTCGTCCACCACTTCGGCGTCAATGATCGGCCCTTCATCCTTGCTGTCCTTGGCCTCATCCGCCTTGCCGGAACCGCCGCCGGACGCTTCGCCCGCCGTTGCGCCGCTGGCCTTGTTTTGTTCCGCGGCTTTCTTGTAAAGCTCCGCGCTCACGGACTGCCACACCTCATTGAGCTTCTCGCTGCTCGACTTGATCGCCGCCGCGTCGCTGCCTTTCAGAGCGTCTTTCACGGCCTTGACCGCGTCTTCGATCTTGTTCTTGTCGCTGCCAGAAAGCTTGTCCGCGCTTTCCTTGAGCATCTTCTCGGTGCGATAGACGGCATTATCTGCCTCGTTGCGCGTTTCGACTTCTTCCTTCCTGATCTTGTCTTCCTCGGCGTGCGCCTCGGCGTCCTTGCGCATCTTCTCGACTTCTTCCTTCGAGAGGCCGCTGCTGGCCGTGATGGTGATTTTCTGTTCCTTACCCGTGCCGAGGTCTTTCGCGCCGACATGCAAAATGCCGTTGGCGTCGATGTCGAACGTCACCTCGATCTGTGGCATGCCGCGCGGCGCGGGCGGGATGTCGGTCAGATGAAACTTGCCGATGGTCTTGTTGTCCTTCGAGAACTGGCGTTCGCCCTGCAGGACATGGATTTCCACGCCCGGCTGGTTGTCGCTCGCGGTGGAAAAAATTTCCGATTTGCGCGACGGGATGGTGGTGTTGCGCTCAATCAACCGGGTGAACACGCCGCCGAGGGTTTCAATTCCGAGGGATAATGGGGTCACATCCAGGAGCAGCACGTCTTTCACGTCGCCCTTGAGCACGCCCCCCTGGATGCCGGCGCCGATGGCGACCACTTCATCCGGATTCACTCCCTGGTGCGGAGTTTTGTTCACCAGCTTGTGCGCGGTTTCCACCACGCGCGGCATGCGGGTCATTCCGCCTACCAAAACCAGTTCATCAATTTTGTCGGCGCTGAACCCGGCGTCTTTCAAGCAAGCCTGCACGGGTTTAATGGTGCGCTCGAACAAATCGTCAGTGAGCTGCTCCATTTTGGCGCGCGTGAGCGTCTTCTGGATGTGCTTCGGCCCGCTGGCATCCGCCGTGATGAACGGCAGGTTGATGTCGTAAGTGGTGGAACTCGAAAGCGCAATCTTGGCTTTCTCGGCTTCTTCTTTGATGCGCTGAAGGGCGTCCGGCTGCTTGCGCAAATCCATGCCGGTGTCCTTCTTGAACTCGTCGAGGGTCCAATCCATCAACTTGTTGTCCCAATCGTCACCGCCCAGGTGTGTGTCGCCGTTGGTGGCCTTGACCTCAAACACGCCATCGCCGATTTCCAACACGGAAATATCAAACGTGCCGCCGCCCAAATCGTAAACGGCGATCTTTTCATCCTTCTTCTTGTCGAGGCCGTAGGCGAGCGAGGCGGCGGTCGGCTCATTGATGATGCGCAGCACTTCCAGTCCGGCAATCCGTCCGGCGTCCTTGGTGGCCTGGCGTTGTGAGTCGTTGAAATAGGCGGGCACGGTGATGACCGTTTGCGTGATCTTTTCGCCCAACCGAGTTTCGGCGTCCGCCTTCAGCTTGGCCAGAATCATCGCGGAAATTTCCGGCGGCGAAAATTGTTTGACTTTGCCCTCGACCTCCACTTCCACGGCGCAGTCGCCGTTGGCGGCTTTCACCACCTTGTAGGGCATGCGTTTGGTTTCTTCCTGCACTTCATCGTACTTGCGCCCCATGAAACGCTTGATGGAGTAAATCGTGTTGCGAGAGTTGGTGACGGCCTGACGCTTCGCCGCCTCGCCAACCAGCCGCTCGCCATTTTTGGCAAAGGCCACCACGCTGGGGGTGGTTCGCTTGCCCTCGGAATTCTCGAGAACCACCGGTTCGCCCGCTTCCATCACGGACATGCAGGAGTTCGTCGTTCCCAAGTCAATGCCTAATACTTTTGACATAAAATAAAATCGGTTTGTGCCACGACAATCGTAGCGATTCTGTTAACGCCAGATCTATGCCAAGCGGCAAAAACTCTGAAAATCTAACGAAAGCTCAATGAATTCATAACTTTGTGATTACGTTTACAAACGGGGAATAGTGTCACATGTGACATCACGACACAGCGATTCCGAGTGGTCTGGCGCAGCTTTTGAAACTAGGAAAACTCAACGAGCGATGGAGTTTTTCGGCGTAACTCAATCTGTGCTGAGCGCAATTTCTCGTGTGTTCGGCAAAAAGCTCTTGTTAATCCGTTCTTCAATCAAAATCCTGCCCGAGCCATGAACATGAAACGCCGCACTTTCATTGGAACACTCTCCGTTGCCGGACTTGGACAAACGCTTGCTCAAAGTTCTGGTTCGTTGTCAACGGTCACGAAAACTTCACTCATCCGCACGCCTCTGGTGCTCATGGCGCCGCGCGCGGATGGTTGCGAAGCGGTCTGGGCGGTCAACCGTTTGAGCCGGGGTCGGATTGAATGGGAAGCGGAGGATGGTTCAAGCGGCCGAGCGGGCGCCGATACGTTTGGGTTCGTTCCCCAAGGCGACAATATCCTGCGGGTCCGGGTTTCCGGATTGGCGCCGGGCAAAAGCTATCGCGTGCGTTCAGTGACTCAGGCGGCCGATAACGACGAGACGCAGGTCAGCGCGTGGAAGTCATTTCGCACTTTGAACCCGGCCGCCGCGGCCACGCGCTTCGTCGTCTGGAACGACACGCACATTCACAATGACACGATTCGCGGGCTGCATCAGGCGACACCAGCGGCTGATTTTCTGTTGTGGAATGGCGATACGTGCAACAACTGGACCGATCAGGAGTTGTTCGTTCCCACTTTGCTGCATCCGGGTGAATGTGACATCAGCACCGACCGCCCCCTGTTCATCACCTGGGGCAATCACGATGTGCGCGGCGCGTTGGCTTTCAAGATGCCCGAACTGGTGGCCACGCCCAGTGGCCGGCCTTTCTATGCGTTTCGCTCCGGCCCGGTAGCGGTGATCTGCTTGGACACCGGCGAAGACAAGCCGGACGATCATCCCTCGTTCCGTGGGCGCGTGGCGTTTGATGTTTTGCGCGCCGAACAAACGCAATGGTTGCAGGAAACCATCCAGCGCCCCGAGTTTCGCGACGCTCCGTATCGCGTGGTGTTCTGTCACATTCCGCTGCGATGGCGCAACGAGCAGTTGCCCAATTATGACCAGGGCGGTTTCGATCACTTCAGCGCGCGCGGTCGCGCTGCCTGGCATGAAGCGTTGGTGGCGTGGCGCGCGCAGATTATCTTGTCCGGCCACACCCACTCTGATGCGTGGCTGCCGCCAACGGAGGAGTTCCCCTATGGGCAATTGGTGGGCGGCGGTCCGCAATGGGCCCGCGCGACGTGGATTGAAGGCGTCGCCGACCTTGATCAACTCCGCTTCAAAACCACCAATCTGGAAGGGAAAGTTCTACACGACGTCACGCTCAAACCACTGGCCTGAATTCGCGGCGCCGCAGTGTAAACGAGAGCCGTTATTTGCTGCCGGGTTTGACGGCGGGCGTTTTCGCCAGGTCCGGCGGAAGGCGATTCGGATCGAAAGCTTCCACCGGCAAAGTGATCAAGCTGAATTGCGGTACGCCCAGTTCGGTTTGGCCGTTGGAACGGTCCACCATCATGCCCACGCCCAGCACGTTGCCACCATGCGCGCGAACAATCTCAATGGTTTCCCGCACCCGCCCGCCCTTGGTCACCACATCCTCAACCACGAGGATTTTTTCGCCGGGAGTGATTTTGAATCCGCGCCGCAGCACCAGCCGGCCTTCCTCCTTCTCCACAAAAATGAAACGCAGGCCCAGTTGTCGTGCGACTTCCTGACCGATGACCAGTCCGCCCATCGCCGGGGCGACCACAGTCGTCGCGCCCAGCGGCCGGAGCTGGGCTGCCAGCGCCGCGCCGAGTTTTTCCACCACCGGCATCTGCTGCAACGCCAGCGCGCACTGGAAGAATTGGCGGCTGTGCAGGCCGCTCCGCAGAATGAAATGACCCTCCAGCAAGGCTCCGGTATCGCAAAAAACTTGTAGCACTTCGTTTTGTGTCACAGGCGGAATGGTAAATTGACTCATCAAAGTTCAAAGCCTTTTTTGACGGACACACACCGTTACCAGTCTGGAAAGAATTTTCTCCCGGCCTCTACGCGACTCTGGTTAAGCTCCGCGCGTGTCGAAGTGGGTCAAATTCATCATTGCCATCTTGTTGCTTCCGCTGTGCCTCGCCGCCGGGAAAACGCTCGGAATGGTCATGAGCCGTTGCGGCAGTGCGGACGCCACCATCGTTCCGATTTTGGGAGGCGCCGCCTGTTGGCTGGCCATCTACCTGTTTCTGCCGCGCCCGATGTGGCTCTACGTTGTCGGCCACGAAATGACCCATGCGTTATGGGTGTGGTTGTTCGGCGGGCGAGTGAAGAAGTTCAAAGCCACCGCGCATGGCGGCCACGTGATTGTGGATAAAAATAATTTTCTGATCTCGCTCTCACCCTATTTCTTTCCGTTTTACGCGGTGGCGGTGGTGGTCATTTTCCTGATCGGCCATTTGATATGGAACTGGCGCAATCTCTTCGTTTGGTTTCATTTGTGCGTGGGCGCAGCTTACGCGTTCCACGTCACTCTCACGGCGCACATTCTCAAGACCCAGCAATCCGACATCACCAGTCAGGGCTATTTGTTTTCGGCAGTCGTTATTTTTCTCGGCAACGTGCTGGTGCTGCTCATCGGCATTCCCCTGCTGACGGCAAAGGTGGACCTGACCACGATGCTGGGTTGGTGGCTTGAAAATACCGGGATGATCATTCACCGTCTGGGCCGGATCTTTTAATCACGCGCTTGCATGAAAACACTCGCTTGGCTCGGCCTGCTGCTTGCCAGCCAGTTTGTCGCTCTGACCCAAATAACTCAGTCGGTGGTCCCGGCAGCCCTTTATCGCGACGACCAAATCCTGGTTCTGCCCCGACCTGATGCCGACAACGCCATGGCGCAACTCCGCCGCGCCTGGCAATCCGAAGTGCGCGGCACTTTTCCGAGTCTCGGAGGATTGCAAGTGGTGTCCGTGCCGCCGCCGGAAACGGTTGCCAGTTTGATCGAGAAATTTCAGCAAAGCGGTTGGGTGCAATATGCCGAACCCGATTACCAGCGCTTCCTGAACGTCATTCCGAACGATCCTAAATTCACCGACGGCGCTCTGTGGGGATTGCATAACACCGGCCAGAACGGCGGCACCGCGGACGCCGACATTGATGCTCTGGAAGCCTGGGACCTCATTCACGACGCCAGCAACGTGATCGTAGCCGTGCTGGACACCGGCATTCGTTACACCCACGAAGACCTGGCCGCCAACCTGTGGACGCATCCGCTGGATGGCGGCCATGGATTCAACGCTTTTGATGGCAGCACGAACGTATTGGAAACGAGCGGCCCGGGTCATGGCACCATGGTGGCCGGGGTGGTGGGCGCGGTGGGAAACAACGGTAAAGGCACCACGGGAGTCGCCTGGCGCGTGCAACTGATGGCCGGCAAATGTTTCGACGCCTCCGGCAACTCCAGCGATTCGCTGATCATCGCCTGTTTGGATTACGCCCGCACCAACGGCGCGCAAATCATTCTCGGCGCGTTTGACAGTCCTGCTTATTCGCAGTCCTTGTCCAACGCGATTGTGGCGGCGCGGGACGCAGGAATCATTTTTGTCAGCTCTTGCGGCAACGCCGAACCACCCGCCTACCAACCGGTCAATGTGGATGTTAATCCGCGTTACCCTGCCGGCTACGACATTGATAATATCGTTTCGGTGGCGTACACAGATCGGAACGATCAACTCGGCGTGCTTTCCAATTATGGCGCGACCAATGTGGACCTGGCCGCGCCCGGTGAGAACATTTACACCACACACGTTGCCACGGACACGTTCTACACAGATTTTTACTCGGGCACGTCGCTGGCCGCGCCACATGTGGCGGGCGCGTTGGCCTTGATGAAAGCCAGATTCCCCACCGAGCCGCCGCAACAACTGATTCAACGATTGCTGAGCGCGGTGGACCCGAAGCCCGCCTTGCTGGGTAAATGCGCGACGGGCGGACGCTTGAATCTGTATCGCGCGCTCAGTCCCTCCATCCGGCTGACGGCTCTTGCCGCGCCGGGCGACTGGCCGTTTCGACTGCGCGTGAGCGCCGGGTCGGATCGCCTGTGCGTGGTTGAAACTTCAAGCGACCTGGTCCAGTGGCAACCCGTGCATACCAACACCACTTCTGCTGCGGGCACATTCGATTACACCGCCGCCACTCCCGCCAACGCGCCGTCGTGCTTCTTCCGCGCCACCGCCGCACCGTGAGTGATTGCGGCGAAGACGGCAAGGTATGTTTCTGATTTGTGCGAAGCTCCTGACCGGCTTGCTTCCGTTGGCAATCCGCCACTCAGCGGCAGGTCTTTGCCAGAACTTCAAGCTTTGGATTTGTTTCTGTGGTCGCGCCCGTCATGCCGATGACAATTGAGGGACTTGATCCGCTGCGACTCTTGTCTTGCTGCTAAAGGATGGGGTGGTCGTCGGGGGCGCGGATGGGGGGCGATCCATTCGGGATTAGCGATTTGCTTTTGGGTGGGTTTGGGGTAAATGAACAGGCGTCGCGCACGTGGCGGAATTGGCAGACGCGCCAGACTTAGGATCTGGTACCGCAAGGTGTGAAGGTTCAAGTCCTTTCGTGCGCACCATCACTTGAGATCCGCGTACTGGTTGCGGTCGCCCAATTCCTGGCGCAGCCGGGTTAATTCCGCCTGCAAATCCGCCACCAGGCGCGCGTTTTGCGGATCGGAATAAACATTCCTCAGCTCGTGCGGGTCGGTCAGTAAATCAAACAGTTCCCATTGCTCAAGCCGGTGGAAGTAAATCAGCTTGTAACGTTCGGTGCGCACGCCGTAGTGCGGCTCGACTCCGTGTTCATTCGGATAATGATAATAGCGGTAATACCAACTGCGCCGCCAATCCGCCGGCGGCAGTCCGGAGAGCAGCGGCCGGAAACTGCGCCCCTGGACTTCGGCCGGAACGGGGACCCCGGCAAAGTCCAGAAACAGCGGCGCAAAGTCCACGTTCAACACCATCGGATCAACGACGCGTCCCGCCGGCAGTTCTGGCGGATAACGCATCAAGAAGGGCATCCGAATGGATTCTTCGTACATGAAGCGTTTGTCGAACCAGTCGTGGTCGCCGAGAAAAAATCCCTGGTCCGAGGTGTAGATGACAATGGTGTTGGTGACCAAGCCGGTTTGATCCAGGTAATCCAGCACGCGGCCTACGCTTTCATCCACGGACGCGATGCAGGCGAGATAGTCTTTCAGGTAACGCTGATATTTCCACTTTTTGAGCGCCGCGCCGGTGAGCCGGTTGGTGTGACCGTCCGTGACCACTTCCAGCTCGGAATCCGTGCCGCGCCGCCAGGCGGCTAGGGCTTCTCCTTTCAATCCGGGCGGTGGGGGCAGCTTGAGATCGTTTCGGGTGAGATCACGGCTGACCCGCATGATGGCTGCCCGTGCGGCGTCCGCGCGCGTCGCATAATCGTCGTTGAACGTTTCCGGTTCGGGCAGGTCCACGGCATCGAATTGGTGGGCGTATTTAGGGTGGGGTTGCCAGGCGCGATGTGGCGCCTTGTGGTGCAACATCAGGAAGAACGGCCGGTCAGTGGGACGTTGTTCGAGAAATTCCAGCGCGAAATCCGTGATCAAATCCGTGGCGTAGCCGGAATGTTTCTTTCGTTCCCCCATTTCGATGAACACTGGATCAAAATACAATCCCTGTCCGACCAGGATGTTCCAGTAATCAAAACCGGTCGGGTCGCTTTGCAGATGCCACTTGCCGATCATGCCGGTGTGGTAGCCCGCCGCCTGTAACGCCTTGGCCACCGTCCACTGGCTGCCGTCGAACCGGTTGAAGACCGTGACCCCGTTGATATGGCTGTATTTTCCGGTGAGAATCGCCGCACGACTCGGCGTGCAGATCGCGTTCACCGCGAAACAATTGCTGAGCCGCACCCCCTCGTGAGCCAGCCGATCCAAGTTGGGGGTTTGATTAACCCGACTGCCGTACGCGCTAATGGCGCGCGCCGCGTGATCATCGGACATGATGAACAGAATATTGGGTCGTGCTGGTGCGGCGTTGGCAACTTCCACTCCAGCGCCGAGGCTCAGAAGCAAAATTAAAATGCGGTTCACGTTGGTTAGAGTCGCGACCAACTCCGACGCGAGCAATGAAAATTTACCGGTCCCATTTGATGCCGACTCTCTTGGAGCTCTAACGGTTGGAATGTATCTTCCGTTACGGCTACCGTGTGGTCGGGATGTGGCGCAGCCATCCAGTTTAGTGTTGCGCCGCGCAATCCGCGAAAACCCATCGCGAGAGAAACACTCTGAAAATGAAAGCGTCGCCGAAGCAAATTCGCACGGCGGATAAAAAGCCCCGATGGCGCCATCTGTTTCCCCCATCGCGAGAATTTGCACCCGAACCTGCGGCTCATCATGGGAGGACTGCTCAATCTCGTTCTGGTGATCTGGGTGCGCCTCATGTTGGGCGCTGTTACGGCCCCAATTATGTCTTGGCCAATGCCCTGCGGCCGCTGGCGGGCGTTACGCTTCCGTGCGTCACTTTGCTGATTCTGTTGCCGGTTTTCTTTTTTGGTCTGGATGTTCCACGCTTGTGGGTGATTGGATTTTCCTTTGTGTCGGCTTATACACTCTTGGTTGGCGTGGGAATGGTTCTGGAAGTCTTGAACCATTGAGCGAGTCAATTCGATTTCTATCGGGCGAAACACCCGCCAGCACACGCGATACGCGTATGCTCCTGGTCGCAGTTGCGCGGCCGCCGGTCGCGACGGCGGCGGTGGTAAGGCTAGAGATTGAACTCCGGGCCGAGATAGATTTCGCGCGCCTTGGGATCGTGCGCCAGAAATTCCGCTGAACCTTCAATGAGCACCTGGCCTTTTACAATGATGTAACCGCGATCAATCAGCTTGAGCATTTCGCGCGCGCTATGGTCGGTGATCAACAGGCCGAGTCCGCGATCGCGCAGGCGGCGCACGATTTTCTGCACTTCATAAACCGCCAACGGATCAATGCCTGCGAACGGTTCATCCAACAGCAGCAACTTTGGACTGGTGACCAGGGCGCGGGTGATTTCGAGCCGGCGCTTTTCGCCGCCACTGAGCGTGTAGGCCTTGCTTTTGGCGAGCGGGGCGAGTTCCAGTTCTTCGAGCAGATATTGCAAGCGCACCGCGCGTTCGCGCCGATTCATCTTGCAGGTTTCGAGAATCGCTTGGATGTTTTGCGCCACGGTGAGTTTGCGGAACACGGACGGTTCCTGCGTCAGGTAGCCGATGCCCAGGCGCGCGCGCTGGTGCATCGCCAGCCTGGTCATGTCGCGCCCCAGGAAGTTCACCCGGCCTTCATCCGGACGCACCACCCCCACGACCATGTTGAACGTCGTGGTTTTGCCCGCGCCATTCGGCCCAAGCAGCCCGACGATTTCACCCGCGCCCACCTGGATGGAGACCCCGTTCACAACGCGGCGATGTTTGTATTCCTTCACCAGCGCGCTCGTTTGCAACAACAGCGCATCGGAAGCCGCAACGGAACCCGCGGATCCCGTTGGTGACAGAGTTGGTGCCTGGTCCATGTCAGGGAAATTTCTCTGATCCCTTGAGATTCTTCAAGAGCGCAGGCGCGGCGGTGAAGCGCGCGTTCGAGCCGCGCACGGTCTGGTTCGCGTTGTCCCAGATCAATTCATCCTCGGACTGATAAACGCCCTCCGGTCGCTCAATGCGCGGATGGCCGATCAGACGCAGGATTTGATCCGCCGCCGTGTAAACCACCTGCGCGCCCTGCGCCCGGCTGGCGGTTTGTTGGAAATCCACTCCGCCCGTGGCGGAAAGTTGCAGCAACTCGCCCGTGGCGGGGTCCGCCTGCGCCGTCAACGCGGCGCAATCCATCCGCGCATATTCCGCCGGGCCGTTGGTTACGCCGATGGTGCCGCGTTCACAAATCACATTCTGCCGCGCCTGCAAAAACTCGGTGTGCCGTTGATCCGCGGCGAGCCGGATTTCCAACTCCTGCGCCCGCATTCGGGCTTCGCTGCCATCGGCGGGGATTTCCTGCGCCACCACGTCGCCCGTGAACAAACCGCGCCCATCCCGTAATTGAAACAATTGCGCCCGGATCATGGCTTTTGGTGTCCGCGTCGAGATCGCCGCCGGCCGACTCGCAGTTTCCGTGGGCAGAAGATTTAGAAAACTACCCCGAGTGTTGGCCAACGGAAACTGCACGGCAACCGAATCCAACGCCTGGATTTCGCCCGTCTGCGGGCGCACAAGCACGCGCCCCGCCGTGCCGCGAATTTCGCCCTCCTGCAAACGCGGATTACCGGTGAACAAAATTTCGTTCTTCACCCGGGTATACTCGGCGCGATCCGACTGGATGCCGCCCGTGGCGGAGCCGACGAAAACGTCCCCGGTGGCGATGGCCCATCCGTTCGACGCCGATTGGGTGGCTTGCCGTCCTTCCAAACGCGCGCAATGCAAAAAGTTTGATTCATCCACCACGCGCACGTTGCCTTCCGCGAGCACCGCAACACCGTGTTTGCTGAAGCGGTCGGCAAAGAGCGAAACCGTATTGGTGGCCGTCCCCTGACCAACGGTGTTGGTGGTCGTCAACAGATTGGCTGCGGCGCCCAGTTCCGCGCGCGGCAACGTCAAGCGCACTTCCCCGCTGGCTTCAATATCTTCGCCCCAATGCCAAAGCGTGAATTGCTCCGCCTGCCCGGAACGGCCGGCAAAGGCCCAGTCCGCCTGTCCGATCAAATCCACGCGTTGCTCGGTCGGGCGCAGAATTCCGCGTTGTGCGCGCGCGTAGCCGGGGCGGGCAACGCCGAGGATTTCCAGCGGGCCCTCGGCTTCGATGATTTCCACGCCGCCGGGATTAAGCGCATTGCGGCCCGTGATGGTTGGTCGCGTTTGATTGGTGTTGCCGATGATGGTCAAAGTGGTGCAGGTCAAAGTTTGGTTCGTGTCCGTTACGCGCACGGCATCGTAAAAAACGCTCCGATGCAGCTCGGCGTCGAATTGAAACCAGCGCGACGTGATGACGAGCGGCGGCGCGTTATTGGTGTATTGCACCACGGCGTGGACGGCGTTCGAGATGATGAGCGTCTTCTGGTTCTGCCACCACTTGAAGCCCGTGCCCGTAATGCTGAAATCCCCCGTGCCGGTACGCATGGCCAGCGGCGCGGCGGAAGCGATGGTGCGCGCCTGCGAATCGCGATCGTCAAACCAACACTCCGGCGTCTCGAGGGTCAGCTCCACTTCTCCCGAGGGCCGGAACGAAGTGAAGTGAGGTTGGGTGATATGATATTGGCGGACCTGATTGGTGGGCTGCACGGCTTCGCTGCCGGTCAATTGCATCTGCAACTGCCGAAAGTTTGGCGCCGGATAGTATTGCGTGACCTGGTAATCCTTGATGATGCCGACCTGTCCGCGCACGGGGGCCAGACTGACGCAGAGCCAGATCAGGCTCAACCCCAGCCCGTGACTGCGCGGCGCAAGACGCATCGGCATCATCTCATGAATTTGGGTTCACGGCGGCAAAAACCTTGCGCAAGCTTTGCAACACTTTAGGCAGGTCCGCCAGGGCGATCATGTTCGCGCCGTCGCTCAGCGCCTGGGCTGGGTGGGGATGCGTTTCAATGAACACGCCGTTGGCGCCTGCCGCCACCGCCGCGCGCGCCAGCACCGGAGCAAATTCCCGCTGGCCGGAGGATTGGTCGCCACCCGCCCCCGGCAATTGCACCGAGTGGGTCGCGTCAAAAATCACCGGACAACCGGTCTGTTTCAGAATGGGGATCGCGCGCATATCCGCCACCAGATTGTTGTAACCGAACGTCGTACCGCGTTCGGTCAATAAAATCCGTTTGCCACCGGCGCGACGCGCCTTGGCCACCACGCGCCCCATTTCTTGCGGCGAAAGAAACTGCCCCTTCTTGATATTCACAATTTTTCCCGTGGCCACGGCGGCTTCGATCAAATCCGTTTGACGACAGAGGAAGGCGGGTATTTGCAAAATATCCACCACTTCGCCTGCGGCGGCGGCTTGCGCTTCCGTGTGGATGTCGGTGAGCACGGGCACACCGATTTTCGCGCGCACCCGGGCCAGCACGTTCAGCCCGGCGACCAGACCCGGCCCGCGAAACGACTGATCCGAAGTGCGATTCGCCTTATCGAAGCTCGCTTTGAAAACGTAAGGGATGTGGAGGCGGGCGCAGGTTTTTTTCAACGTCGTCGCCACGTCTAGGCAGAGTTTTTCCGACTCGATCACGCAAGGTCCGGCGATCAAGGCAAGCCGCCGCCGGTCGGTCAACGCTTTCCAAAGTGAGGCATCATTAAGCACGCCGCGTTGTAACATTTGCGGGCGGGAAAGTAAATTGCGGGTGCGGGACGGAAAAATCTTGGCGTGCGGCGGGAAGCGCAGCGTCACGCCGCCTTGCCTTCTCAGTTAATTTTGTCGGGTATCATCAAACTCACAAACTCTTCCGTGCTTCCTGCCACTGTTCCCAACATCGCTCCGGGTCAATATCCCTGTAACCACGCTCCGCATCAATCTTCTCCGCAACGTCAATCGGAACCGCAACTGACGGACAGCTATCTCCAACCTCAATGACTTCCGCCTCAGTCAATGGACTACCCTTGGCTTGCTCGCGGCTTAACAGCGTCGCGGCCAAGCTTGGCATGGGATAAATCACTAACTTGGAATCACTCATGTGTAACGACGCCTACCAGTTTGATTGCGCAACAAAATTGGGGTTAATCGCTGTCATTGCCGCCGACACTAACGCGGGCCTTTGCGCCTGTCCAGCGGGGAGTTTTGCCCAAAGCTGACGCACATTCCTTTTCTCTCATTAACACCGGGCTTCAGTCTGGTGTATCGGTGTAGAGCGACAAAGCTGTTTCAACAGCTTTGTTTTTTCCGGGCGAAAAGCCGCTGAAGCGGCTCATGGTTTCGGCTCCGCCAAACACCCGGCTGAAGCCGGGTGTTAATGAAATCAAAGTCAAGCGATGCCATCGCCGGGAAGCGGTATGCGTTGGCCTTGAGAGTTTACCCCGGTTGGTTGGAGTTCAAGCTTTAGCTTGTTTTGGTCGGCCTGCTGAAGCGTGAATTCCAACCAATGAATTGGGCCGGATTTGCATCCGGCCCATTCAGGGTTGGTTGGTTCGCGCCAGGCGCAGGGGAAATTGTGTTCACAACATAAACCCAATCGCCTCCCCGCGTAGTCCCCATTGCGGGGGACAACGAAGGAAATCCGAAGGTCGAAGCCGGAAAATTCTTCCGCAGATTTCGCCGATGGACGCAGAAATTCAAATCTGTGAAATCTGCGCCCTCTGCGGATTGCAGTTCGCGGCGGTCATAGACCGCCGCTACAGCATTTACGCGCCGAACTTGTCGAACATCTTCGCGTTCGCTTGCATCAGGCGGATGAGGAATTTTGCCGGGAAGATGCCGAGCGAACCGGAGTTCGCGCCGGTTTCCGTGAAGCGATCCAACTTGTCCCAACCGCTCACCGCCGAGTTGAGCAGCAACGGTTGCGGATGCCAGGAGTGCCCCTTCAACGCGCACGGCGTCGAGTGATCGCCGGTGATGGCGATGACGTCCGGGCGTTTCTTGAGCAGGATCGGCAACGCCGCATCGAAGTCTTCGATGGCCTTTTTCTTCGCGGCGAAATTGCCGTCTTCACCGGCCTTGTCGGTGTATTTGTAGTGGATGAAAAAGAAATCGTAGTTGTGGTATTCCGCGAGATAACGCTCAAATTGCTCGGCGATGGTCTGCGGCCCTTCAATCTTCTTCATGCCGACGAGTTGCGCGAGGCCCTTGTACATCGGATAAACCGCGAGGCACGCGGGCTTGAGTTTGTAACGATCCGCAAACAGCGGGATGTGCGGCTGATGCGCAATGCCGCGCATGAGGAAACCATTCGCCGGCTTCTCGTTCTTCAAGATGGGCAACGCGAGCTTGTAAAAATCCGCGATCAATTTCGCCATCTTCTTTTGCTTCGCGCTTTTGGGATCGCGCGGCTTCACCGTGGGGACGGAGTAACCTTCGCGGTTCGGGTCCGCGTCCGTGAGCGGGCCTTCGAGGCCCTTGCCCCGGAACACGACCACGAAGCGGTGTTCCTTGCCGGCTTTGATGATGACTTCCGTGTCGCCGATTTTTTTGATCTTCGCCTTCAGCAAAGCCACGAGCCGTTCGCACGTCTCGGTCGGAATGCGACCGGCGCGACGATCAGTGACAATGCCTTTCGCGTCGAGCGTCGCAAAGTTGGCGCGCGCACAAACATCGCCCGGTTTCAATTCTACGCCCAACCCGAGCGCTTCAATCACACCGCGCCCAACTTGAAACTCCAGCGGATCGTAGCCGAACAGACCGAGATGGCCGGGTCCGCTGCCGGGCGTAATGCCGGGCGCCGCGGGAATCATGCGGCCTTGCGCGGAATTTTTGGAGAGCGCATCGAGATTGGGCGTGTAGGCCGCTTCCAACGGCGTGAGGTAACTTTGTTCTTTGACGGCCAGATCGCCTAAACCGTCCAGGACGAGGAGCACCAGTTTGCCGCTCGGTTTGAGGGTTAATTCAGAGTAAAGGTCGTCAAGATGCATAATCAGTTTTGGTTGAAATTCATTCCAGCGGGCGTTGGCCCGACTCAGTGAGTCATGATGCGGCTATTGTCGCCAACCGGTCAACGCGATTTGCGACCGGTTTCGACTGGCCTACGCGGAGGCGTTCTGTCACGCTATGACCGTTCTGGTAGAACTTTTGATTTTATGAGCGAGAAAACCGTTACCCTCTCCCGCGATGTAGATGCCGCCCTGGTACCCGTGGGCACTAAAGTCGTTCTGATGAAAGGTGAACAAGCCCATATCACGCAATCGCTGGGCGGCACTTACACCGTGGTGGTGAACGGGAACATGTTCCGCATTGAAGGCAGAGACGCTGACGCGCTCGGGATCGAAGCACAAACGCAGACCAAGACGGCGCCCGCCGGACCAGTTACGCTGGAAGCGCTCGAAAAGCAGGTCTGGGAATCGCTCAAGTCCTGCTACGATCCGGAGATTCCCGTCAACATTGTGGACTTGGGATTGATTTACGACTGCCACCTGACGCCCACCGGCAACGCCACGTACAAAGCGGAAGTGAAAATGACATTGACCGCGCCGGGCTGCGGCATGGGATCGGTGCTCGCGCAGGACGTACAAAATAAATTGATCTCGCTCGAACCGATTGACGAGGCCGACGTGGAACTGGTTTGGGAGCCGCCTTGGAATCAGGGTATGATGACCGAAGCGGCCAAATTGCAATTGGGATTGATGTGATGCGATTTCAACCACTCCTGATGTCGATGGCGAACCGATGACCGATCCATCCAGCGTGTTGAGGGCGGCAAACAATGTCGTCATGGGTCATGGTCCCCGTGCGGCCCGGCTTGATGGGCAGCCCGGGTTAGGGGCATCCCGCTTAAGGCCTTCAATACCCAGTTGAATGAATCACTTCCGCCAGCGGGCTGAGAGTTGACGGGGCACGCCCGGTTCCCGGGCGGTTTCAATGTCTTGCCCGCCCCGGGCTGACAGCAGAACCATCTTCGCTCTCAGGGCAAACCGCACGGAAACCGAAGTGCCCTTGGCCGGCTTGGAAAGCAGACTTTTCTGGTCGGGCGCAAGGCGGACAACCGGGCTGTGGTATGGCTTTGGTGAAACCGACCTTGCTCACCCTCTACTTGGATGTCAACAGCTTGGCATAAAATTTATGGCTTAAAGCATTTCAATTACTTCCGGAGCCACCACCGTTGAAGACCGTTGAAGTTGCGAGGCAGGAAGGTTTCAAGTGCGAGGTATCAGGTATCCGACCCACGCGTTTCACATTGTAACGCGGCATCCTTTTAACGGTTCAACCTCCCGCGCAATTCCCCGCGTGACTTCGCCCGGATTTCGCCCCAAATTCGGACTGCTTTTATGACGAAGAAATCTCCAGTGTCGCGCAGTGGCCGGTTCAATTCCGGGCCGGGCGCGGATGTCGCCGCGTTCTCCGAATCCATCTCCTTCGACTGGCGGTTGTGGAAGCATGACCTTCTCGGCTCAATGGCGCACGCCACCATGTTGCAAAAAATCGGCGTGCTCACCGCCGCCGAGGCCAAGGCCATCATCGCGGGGCTGGACAAAATCGGGAAGGAAATCGCCGCTGGAACGTTCAAGTGGAAACCCGAACTCGAAGATGTTCACATGAACATCGAGTCCGCCCTCACCGAACGCGTGCCCGCCGGGGCGAAACTCCACACCGCCCGCTCGCGCAATGACCAGGTCGCGCTGGATGTGCGGCTCTGGTTGCGCGACGAAATCACGTCGCTGCTCGGTGAAATCGTCGGTCTGCAACGCGCGCTGGTTGCCCTCGGCGAAGCCAACGCCGACGTCATCATCCCCGGCTACACGCATCTGCAACGCGCCCAGCCCGTCTATTTCGCGCATCATCTGCTGGCCTACGTCGAAATGCTCGAACGCGATTGCGAGCGGCTTTGGGATTGTCATTCGCGCGTGAACGTCTGCCCGCTCGGCAGCGGCGCGATTGCGGGTTCAACGTTGAAACTCGATCGCGCGCTCGGCGCGAAATTGCTCGGTTTCGTGGATGCGGATGGCAAGGTGCAACTCACGCAAAACTCAATGGACGCCGTGAGCGACCGCGATTTTGCCATTGAATTTTGCGCCGCCGCCGCCGTGCTGGCGATGCACCTGTCGCGCCTCGCGGAGGACGTGATTCTTTGGGCCAGCGCGGAGTTCAACTTCATCAAGATCGCCGACGCCTACACCACCGGCTCGTCGCTCATGCCGCAGAAGAAAAATCCCGACGTGGCCGAGTTGACGCGCGGCAAGACCGGGCGCGTGTACGGCAATCTGATGTCACTGCTCACGCTGCTCAAGGGCCTGCCGATGACTTACAATCGCGATTTGCAGGAGGACAAGGAACGGCTGTTCGACACCGCCGACACCGTGCGCGCCTGCGTGCGCTTGATGAGCGCCATGCTGCTGAACACAACCGTGAACAAAACGGCATGCTTCGCCGCCGCGAGCGATCCCGCGCTCCTTGCGACTGACCTCGCCGATTATCTTGTGCAAAAAGGCATGCCGTTCCGCAAAGCCCATCACATCGTCGGCGCCGTGGTGGCGTTGTCCGAAGGTACGGACAAGGCATTGAACCAACTCACCCTCGCCGACCTGCAATTCATTGATCAAACCTTTGAGCGCGACGCGTTGACCGTCTTCGATCTAAAGCGCGCGATGACCAAACGCAATCTCCCTGGCGCCCCCGGCACGAAGGAAGTGGCGAAGCAGTTAGGAAGGTGGAGGAAGCTGCTGGGTTTAAACCACGGATAAACACAGATGGACACGGATGGCGCGGTCTGAATCGTTAACAGCGTTCCCGAAACGACTGAACGCAATTCTTCCAGCCTTTGCTCTTAAAAGCCGGTTGATGGAGATAAATACACCCACCGTTCGGGAAAGATTCAACATTATAGCGGTATCGCTGGTAAGCGTAAGCGCTACTACATTCTTCTTCAGCCCATTTGAACAAAACGACTTCACAAAGTTTCTCGCATGAACCTTCTTCCAGATGCCAATCAATTATTGTTCGTTCGACAGGCATCAATCTGAGATCGGGAAGGGTCAGGAAGGCCAAGCCAGGCCAGGGGGAGCGAGCCAAATTTGTAGTGGCAATTGACGCTCTGAATGTAGTCCAGCACGTCTTTGTATTTGCCGACCTTGAACCAATCACTAAGGACGTAAACGTATTCGACTCTTAAGCCGATGGGTGTGACCAGCTTGAGGTACTGCTTTCGCTTGAAGTCACACGTCTGGAGTTTTTCATCGACTGAGCCTTCGACCTGCTGATACTTCACCTCGATGATGAACAGCGTCTCACGAACAATTACGAGCAATGCGTCGTCGGGAAGAAGTTGTTTCGAAAGTATTGGCTTCCAATTAACGCCTTCCTCTTCAAGGAATTTGTAGAAGTCGTGTTTGCGAAAACAACGCGCCACAAGTTGCCCATTAAAGAAAACCCCTTTCCCTGCTTTACGGTGGATGGGCTTGACTTCGTAGCCCGGCTTGGCGGCGAGTAAATCTTGAAGATCCACCTTTCGCTCGAAGCTTAAACCAGTCAGGGTATTTCCCCCTCCAGTGCCCCCTGCCTTCATTCGAACAGTTCTCCTTCACCCTTTGCCAACTCCGCTTTGATCCGCTTCACGCACAGATTCATGTGTGCTTCATCCATCTCGATGCCGACGCAGCCGCGTTTGTTTCTGACACAAGCGACGGCGGTTGTTCCTCCCCCAAGAAATGGATCGAGCACCAAATCACCTTCACCAGTGGAGGCGAGCAGGCATCGCTCGATTAGTGCGACGGGTTTTTGCGTGGGATGTTTGCCGTGTGTTTTTTCATCACTTCCGGGCGCGCTCATCGTCCAGATGGAGTCAAGAGCAGCTTCGTCGCGGGAGAATTCAGCGCGGCGCCAGACGGTTTTCATCTGTTTGCCCGTAACCTTGCGCATCTCCTGATAGTTGAAGGCATGTTTGCTTTTCTCGTTCTTGGCCGCCCAGAGAATGGTTTCTGTGGAATGCGTAAAGTAGCGGCAGGAAAGATTGGGAGGTGGATTGGGTTTCTCCCATGCGATGTCGTTGAGAATCTTGAAGCCGAGTTGCTGCATCGCGAACGCTAAGCCAATCACAGGGTGATCCCGCCGAGCGGCGTTTGTTGACGGAAGTGGAACTGGCGTTGGGCGCTTTGCGAATTCAGATGGCGTCGCTTACACCGGGGATCACACACAGAACGTCATCCCCGCTGCCTGGACCAGCGTATCCGGCACGATGGCGGGTCAGGACGTCATGTTGGTTTCATTTGGTCGTAATGAGAATGCCAACGGACGCGCCCAGTTTTTCACCATGACCGAGCCGTTTGCGTATCTGACCACGACGCAGGGCTTGGATCAGCGTCCGCTGGAGTATCGTCGCGGTGAGCGGTTTGGCTTGCGGTATTTGTTAACCGTTTTTTCGAAGCATCAACCGCTGGAATTTATCGGGCGAAGAGCCGAAGCGTGGTCGAAACAGTAACCCGGCGGCCGGTTTTTCCGGCGGCGCAACCGAAGGGAATATGAAGACAACAACAGAAAAAACAAACAGCTCAACCCGCCGTGAGTTTCTCTCCACGTCGGCGAAAGCCGCGGCCGGTGCCGCTTTGGCCAGCGCCATTGCCACTCCGGCCTACACTGCGGAAAACAACACCATCAAACTGGCGCTGGTGGGCTGTGGCGATCGAGGCACGGGTGCAACCGCGCAAGCCCTCTCCACGACTGGTCCGGTCAAGCTCTGGGCCATGGCGGATTTTTTTACGGATCGGATGCCGCGGACGCTCAACCAACTAAACCCCAAGTTTGCCGCGCAACTGGAGGTGCCGCTGGAACGACAGTTCGCCGGACTGGAGGGTTTCAAACATGCGATTGATGCGTTGGACAAAAGCGACGTCGTGCTGTTGGCCACGCCCCCGGCGTTTCGTCCGATTCATGTGGAATACGCAGTCGCCAAAGGCGTGCATGTTTTTATGGAAAAATCTTTCGCCGTGGACGCGCCGGGGATTCGTCGCGTGTTCAAGGCGGGACAACTTGCTGCGCACAAAAATCTCAAGATTGCCAGCGGCTTGATGAGTCGGCACTACATACCGTTGGAACAAGCCATCGAACAAATTCACCAGGACTTGATCGGTGACGTCATCAACTGCTGGGCGGCTCGCATGCATGGTCCGGTGGATTTCAAACCGCGCGCGCCGGGAATGACAGAGCTGGCGCATCAAATCAATAATTACAGCAACTTCACCTGGCTCAACGGCACCTTCTTCGTGGACTGGTTGATTCACAACATTGACGTGTGCTGCTGGGTCAAGAACGACTGGCCGATTTCAGTGCAGGGCATCGGCGGGCGTCAGGTGCGCACGGCGCCGGATCAGCTCTTTGACCATTACACGGCGGAATATACCTTTGCCGACGGCACGAAAATGCCGGCTCAGGGGCGGCACATCACGAATGCGTACGATTTCTTTGGCAATTTCATTCAAGGTGCCACCGGCTGTGCGCTGCTGGGCGAGGGGCAACCCAAGCCGCGGATCTTCAAAGGACACAAACCGGCCTCGGCCAATCTGCTCTGGCAGTACACTGGCGCACCGTGTCAGCAATACCAGCGCGAACACGATCTTTTCTTTGACGCCATCCGCAACGATCGGCCGTACAACGAAACCGAGCGCAGCGTCAAATCCTGCATGACTGCCATCATGGGGCGAATGGCTTGTGAATCGGGCCAGATGATTTCCTGGGAGGACGCTTTCAATTCGAATTTGGAACTCGCGCCGGGTTTGGAAAATTTTACCAGCGATTCGAATCCGCCAGTACTGCCGGACGTACGCGGTCAGTATCCTGTCGCCATGCCGGGCACCGCCAAAGTGTTTTGATGAGAATTATGATTCGACGCGGCGGTGAGCGCCGGAGTCGCGCCCGAATGATCCATCAGGATTGACTTCGCCGTTCAGTGGGCTTCGCCAGTGGTGGCGTGCGGATCGCCCTTCAGCAGAGCTTTGCCGTAGTCATGATTCATCCGGGCGATGAAGGAAATGCTGATTTCCTTGGGACAAACCGCCTGGCAGGAACCGGTGGCCGTGCAAGCGCCAAAGCCTTCTTCGTCCATCTGCTTTACCATTGCCAACACACGCCTTTCGCGCTCGGGTTGACCTTGTGGCAACAACCCCAGATGCGAAACCTTCGCCGCAACGAACAACATGGCGCTGGCATTTTTACACGCCGCCGCGCAGGCGCCACAGCCGATACATTGGGCGGCGTCCATGGCTAGGTCGGCGTTCTTTTTTGGCACTAAAATCGCATTGGCATCCGGCGCGGCGCCGGTGCGGACGCTGATGAAACCGCCGGCGTGCTGGATACGATCGAACGCGGTGCGGTCCACCACCAAATCCTTGATGATCGGGAACGCTTTGGCGCGCCACGGTTCGATGACGATGGTATCGCCATCCTTGAAACTGCGCATGTAAGTCTGGCAGGTGGCCACGCCCCGATTCGGGCCGTGCGGTTTGCCGTTGATGACGCATGAACAGGTGCCGCAAATGCCCTCCCGGCAATCGTGATCAAACGCAATCGGCTCTTCGCCTTTAGTAGCCAGGTCCTCGTTGATCACATCGAGCATTTCCAGGAACGACATGTGTTCGTTCAACTCGGGAGAGTCGTAAATTTTGAACTGGCCGGGGGTGTTGCGATCTTTCTGTCGCCAGACTTTCAATTTAACTTTCATGATCAAATTTGTTTTGCTTTTGCGCCGTTCACTTTTGCGGGTTTAGGCATCAGAGTGTGAAAACCAATCTCGCGTTTGGGCTTTCTTCCTCGGTCATCAAGGCCCGAATCGCGTCAAATACGGCGCTGAATTGCCGGTCGTATTTTTGCTCCAGCGCTTCCAGCTTTCGCGCCAAGTCCGCGTGCGATGCCAGCATCCGCCGCAATTGCACAAAGGTCCGCATGATGGCGATATGGGCCAGCACCGCCCACTCGCTGCGTAATACACTTGAAAGCATCGCCACTCCTTGTTCGGTAAAGGCATAAGGCCGGCAGGTCAAACCACGATGCTTTTTGGAACTCCTCACAATTTGTGATGAGTCCGACATCTGAAATTCCCGCACCGACTGGGTTTCCGCGGCCGAAAGGCGGAACATGAAATCACTCGGAAATCGCTCCATGTTCCGTTTGACCGCCTGATCGAGGGCACGAGCTTCAACTCCGTACAACTCGGCAAGATCACTATCGAGCATCACCTTTTCTCGACGCAGCCAAAGAATCTTCCGCTCGATCCGGGCGGCGGGCATCAAAGCTGGACTTGGGTTGCTCATGGTGATTTTAGCAGCTTACATTTCAAACCACATCCTATAAACCACGGTCCTGGTCGGGTTTGAATCGTCAATCAGCATGTTCAACGTCTTTGCATTCGGCAGCGCGGTCTGTCCCGAACGAAACTTTATGGGTGCAGCGGGAAGAAAATCTTTGAAATTGTACATGTGATATTGCTGCATGGTAATCAGGCTTTGCATTTAAATCACTTGTAGCTCCGCGTGCTCATGTGGGCCGATTCATACACGAGCGGTTCTTTGTTCAAAATGGGCGCTTTATCCAATGCGCCGGGATACTCCCAACCAGCCACGTAAGCGAACACATCGTCGCGACGTTTGACATCACCCACGTTGACCAAACCGTTCTTCACTTCCGGGTCCGCCGGAGTGTATTGATATTCCTTACGGAAATGCGCGCCACAACTTTCCGCGCGGTGCAGCGCATCGCGGCACATCAACTCGCCCAGTTCCATGTAATCGGCCACCCGGCTCGCCAGTTCCAGCGCTTGGTTCCAATCGGTCGCCGCACCGAGCACATTGACGTCCTGCCAATACTCCTCGCGCAGAGCGGCGATTTGTTTGATGCCCTCCTCCAGACCAGCTTGGTTGCGCGCCATGCCGCAATGTTCCCACATGATCTTGCCCAACCGCCGATGGAAACTGGCGGGCGTGTGCCGGCCCTGGTTGTTCATCAGTTTGCTGATGATGGTTTGCACATTTGCTTCCGCTTCCTGGAAGGCATCGTGATTGGTCTGCGGTCGTTGTCCCGGATTCTGTGAGGCCAGATAAGCGCTGATGGTGGCCGGGATGACGAAATAACCATCGGCCAGTCCCTGCATCAACGCGCTCGCGCCCAGGCGATTCGCGCCGTGATCGGAAAAGTTCGCCTCACCCAACACGAACAATCCGGGCAAATTGCTCATCAAACTGTAATCCACCCACAACCCACCCATCGTGTAATGCACGGCGGGATAAATGCGCATCGGCGTGTGATACGCGTCTTCATCGGTGATCTCGTGATACATCGCGAACAGGTTGCCGTAGCGTTCGCGCACCTTGCCTTCGCCGAGCCGCTGAATGGCGTCGGCAAAATCCAGGTAAACGCCCAGTCCCGAGGGGCCAATCCCACGGCCTTCATCACAAACCTGCTTCGCGGCGCGCGAAGAAACGTCCCGCGGCGCCAGGTTGCCGAATGCGGCGTACATGCGTTCGAGATAATAATCGCGATCCGCCTCCGGAATGTCCCGCGGGCGTTTTTTGCAATCTTCCTTTTTCTTGGGGACCCACACACGCCCGTCGTTGCGGAGCGACTCGCTCATCAGGGTTAACTTGGACTGGTAATCACCGCTGACCGGAATGCAGGTGGGATGAATCTGGGTGTAACAAGGATTGGCGAAACAAGCGCCGCGCTTGTACGCGCGCCAGATGGCGGTGGCGTTGGAATTGCGCGCCAAAGTGGAAAGGTTATAGACGTTTCCGTAGCCGCCTGTGGCCAGCACAATCGCGTCGGCATTGTGCCGGGTGATGGCGCCCGTTTCGAGGTGGCGCACGATGATGCCCTTGGCGTGGCCGTTGACTACCACGAGATCCAACATCTCGGAGTGGATGTAGGATTTTACCGCGCGCGCGCCAATCATCTTGTTCAACGCCGAATATGCGCCGATCAATAATTGCTGCCCGGTCTGACCGCGCGCGTAAAACGTCCGCGAAACTTGCGCGCCACCGAACGAGCGGTTGTCGAGCAGGCCGCCGTACTCGCGGGCAAACGGCACGCCTTGCGCCACGCATTGATCAATAATGTTCAGCGAAACCTCCGCCAGGCGATAGACGTTGGCTTCGCGCGAGCGGAAATCGCCGCCCTTGATAGTGTCGTAGAACAGGCGGTACACCGAGTCGCCGTCGCTGGGATAATTCTTGGCGGCATTGATGCCGCCCTGCGCAGCCACGGAGTGCGCGCGGCGCGGCGAATCGTGAAACACGAAGTTATGCACCTCGTAGCCCAGCTCGGCCAGCGTGGCTGCCGCCGAGGCTCCGGCCAGGCCGGCACCAACCACGATGATCTTGTATTTCCGCTTGTTCGCGGGATTGATCAGCTTGGTGTTGAATTTGTACTTCTCCCACTTTTCCGCGAGGTCGCCAGGCGGGAGGTTGGAATTTAAAGTGGCCATATTACTTTGCCTCCTTTCCCGGGGCGAGCGCGGCCTCGAATTGAGTGGCGGCGCGCAATTCCACCCGGGCCTTCTCGGCGTAATCGGCGCCAATGACGCGGGTAAAAATCGCTGCCGGAATGGAGACGAAACCGAGGAACAGCGCAACACTGAGGATCAGGCCGGCGCGCTGGAGGCGCGGCGCCCACACTTGATTCCGCAAGCCGAGCGAAAAGAAGGCGCTGGCGATGCCGTGGCTTAAATGCGCCAAGAGCAATACTTGCGCGATTAAATAAAGCAGCACCACCCACCAAACCTGAAACCCGAGAATCATTATGCCGTAAACGTCCGGCACCGTTTTGCCGTCGAGGACCGTTTGGAGTTTGGTGAAATCCCCCAGACCATTAACGGCGGGCAGTCGCCAGGTGAAGTGCGCCAGATGGTAAACCACAAACGCCAGAATCACGGCGCCGCTCAAAAACATGTGCCGGGAGATCCAGGTGGAACCAAACGCCACACCACCCGCATAACCAATGGGACGTGCCGCCTTGTTCTCGATCGTGAGCCGCGCTGCAGTGCCGATATGGATGACCAGCACCGCCAGCAATCCGAGCCGGACCGACCACAAGAGCGCGGGTTTGCTGTGTAGAAACTCGGCGTAGCGATTGATCAGTTCCGGCGGGCCGAACACCTGGAGGTTGCCGATCAGATGACCAATGACGAACGACAACAACACCAAGCCCGTTCCCGCCATTAGATATTTCTTGCCGAGGGAAGATTTGAAGATACCTGACATTGAGCTCATGGACGCAAAAATCTATACCGTCGAGAAACGCTTACGACGGTGCGGCAGTCTATGAGTGGATTAGTCTCGAGGCAATAAATTTTGCGCGAAATAAGCGACGCTTGAATTATTCCGCGTGAAACTAATTGTCAAAGCCAGCCGGGATCAGTGCGCGGATTTTGCGGGGACCGCCGCCGCGGCCGGTTTGGTTTGCGCTGTTGCCAGAGCCGGAACGCTGGCGGGCTTGATGTGACCATTGCCGGCAATCGTGCCCCCCGTAACGGTCGCCGCCGCGTTGGCTTTGGCTTTCTTTTCCGCCTGATGGCCTTTGCCGATGCTGACACCGTTGAAGACCCGTTTGGTGAGTTCGTCGCTGCCGGCAAAATCGTGCGGCTTCGCGCCGAAGTTATAGCGGAAATTTTTCCAATTGTCGCCGCGTTTGTAGTTCGTGCCCAACGCGCCACTAGGATCATAACCGCAATGCACCATGCAGTTCTCGCAACGCGGATCGCGCGCCACGCCGTTCACCACGCCGTAGGTTTCCCATTTCACTTTGGCCAACATTTCCTGGTACCCCTTGTAATGACCGTCGGTCATCAAATAACAGGGGGCTTTCCAGCCTTGAATGTTGTAGGTGGGAATGGCCCAAGCCGTACAGGTGAGATCGCGTTTTCCAGCCAGAAACTCCTGATAAACCGGGGTCCCGAAAATGGTGAAGCGCTTGCCCCAATCGAGAATGTTTGCAAATTTTTTGCGCGTCATTTCGCGCGTCAGGAAGAACTCTTTCGGGTCTTTGCCCAACCGCTTGACCATGTCCTTCTTGGCTGCGTCGTAATCGTACCCGGGCGAAATGGTATGTCCATCCACATGCAACGAACTCAGGTATTTGAACGTGTCTTCCACTTCGTTCATGTTCGTTTCGATGTACACGGTGGTGTTGGTGGCGATCTGGAAACCAAGCAGCTTGGCCATCTTGATCGCCGCAATACATTCCTTGAATACGCCTTCGCGCTCGACGATGAGGTCGTGGATGTATTCGGGGCCATCCACATGGACGTTCCAGTAAAGCCATTTGCTGGGTCGAATGACCGCCTTGTTTTTTGCGGTCGCATCCGCATTGCGAATGGCCTCCGCTTCTGTCTCGGTGACCAGCTCCTGCCGCACCAGTTCCTGGAGTTGTGGTTCCATCTGCGACGTATAAGCGGCGGCAAAGTATTCGCGCAATTTCTTCCGCATGAACACTCCGTTCGTGCAGATGTAAACGATGCGTCGTTGCTGGCGCAAACCGATGACCAGTTCCTCGATCTGTGGATAAATCAATGGCTCGCCCCCGCAGATGGAAACCATCGGCGCATCACATTCCGCCGCCGCCGCCAGACAGCGCTCCAGCGGCACCATGTTTTTGAGCGAGGTGGAGTATTCACGAATGCGTCCACAACCCGTGCAGGAGAGGTTGCAGGTGTGAAGCGGTTCGAGCTGCAGCACCATCGCAAATTTGGGGGTGCGCTTGATTTTGTGCTTGATGATGTGCGCGGCGATTTTTACCGACAAGACCAGAGGGAATCGCATAGCTTTATTTGGAGGCTTGAGCGAGGCGGGCGACGGAATTGGTATCCGTTCCTGCGGGCGCCGGAGGCGTGGAATGATTTTGAATCAAACCGGGCAGGATGAAATCCAATGGGGAGATGCTCTTGGTGGCACTGACGCCACCACAGCCGGCGGTGCAAACTAACAGCGCCGCGCCGGCCGTCCATCGGACGAGATTCCGCTTTGCAATCACTAGGGGCTGAGTATAGGTCGAGACGGGACGATGAACAAAGATTATTTTCTGAGGTTTAATTCGTCGAGGCATCTGGGGTTGGGCCGCCGGATTTTCATCGGGCTTTGGCTGCTCGCCATGACGCCGCCGATGGCGGAAAATTGCGCTGGCGCGCCAGCCTGGCCCGTTCCCACCAATATCCTGATCCATACCGAGCAACAGTGGATCGCCGCGCGCAATCGCTACTTCAATGAACCCACCAACAGCGTGGCGGCCTGGCAACTCGGACAGGCGTGCTTTGCCTGGGGCGATTTGCAAACCAATCGCGCCCAACGCGAAATCCTCTTTACGGAAGGCGTCACGGCCTGCCGCCGCAGTCTGGTGCTGGATTCCAATGCCGCTCCGGCGTTTTACTATCTCGGCATGAATTTGGGTAAAATCGCTGATTTGAAGCGCAACCTCGCGGCTATGGGCATGGTGCGGGAGGTGGAGCGTTGTTTTGTGCAGGCGCGGATTCTGGACGAAACCTTCTCCCATGCCGGGCCGGATCGGAATCTGGGTTTGCTCTATTGGGAAGCGCCCGGCTGGCCTTTGAGTGTTGGCAACAAAAAACTCGCGCGCAAACACTTGGAACGCGCCGTGGGCCTGGCAGGAGCGCATCCAGAAAACCGGTTGAACCTCGCGGAAGCCGGGGTGGCTTGGAAAGATTGGACGCTGGTCAGCAACCAATGGGTGGCCTTGGAACGGATTTGGCCGACGGCCCGGACGAATCTGACCGGGCCGGACTGGGAGTGGGATTGGCTGAATTGGGAAAGCCGTCGCACCGCGTTGCAGCGCCAAGTTACATCGAAATGACACGCCCTATGCTATTTCGCCCGATAAAATCAATTTCTCATCCGCCTGATCTCTCGCTAGGTTGATGGCCAGTGCAACCGATTGCATTTCATCTCGGACCGATCCCCGTCCACTGGTTCGGCATCTGCATCGCCGCGGCCTTTTTCGCGGGCATGTGGACAGCTGTGCGCCGCGCGCCGCGCATCGGCGTGACGGGAGAGCTGGTGGCCGATCTCGTCGTGCCGTGGTTGCTCCTTGGCAGCGTGTTGGGCGCGCGGATCATGTTCGTGACCACCTATTGGTCGGATGAATTCACCGACAAACCGTGGTGGGAAATGTTCATGATCCAACGCGGCGGTCTGGTGTTCTACGGCGGTTTGATCGGTGCCGCGATCACGGCCATGGCCTTTGCTTACGTCAAAAAAATCCCCCTTTGGAAACTGGCGGACATCCTTGCGCCCAGCATCGCGTTAGGCTCGGTCTTTGGCCGCATCGGCTGCCTGATGAACGGTTGTTGTTTCGGCCGTGCCTGCGAAATGCCGTGGGCCATCCGATTTCCTGCCGATCACGTCACCCGAGGTTTGCCGATCCATCCCACTCAGATTTATGACGCGTTGCTGAACCTGGCGCTCTATTTCGGCCTGGCGGCGCTATTTCGGTTTCGGCGGAAATTCGACGGCCAAGTTTTCGCCGTTTATTTGCTGTGCTACGCGGTCACCCGTTCGACGGTGGAAATTTTCCGGGGCGACTATTCCGACGGCCATCTGCACAACGGTTTCACCCCCGCGCATCTGTTAAGCATTGGGATTTTCATCGCGGGCGCGATTCTGTTTTCAATTCTGGGGACGCGGAAGAAAGGTTTGACTTAACGCAAAGGCGCAAAGATGCAAAGGCGCAAAGGCCCCCGGCGAAAGATTTCAACCCGCGGCGAACTTTTTCAGATTCGTCGGCGTCTTGGCGTCTTGGCGTCTTGGCGTTGAACTCTCCCTATGTCCGCCATGCAACACGCCATCCGCAACACGTTGCCTCTATTCCTCGCCGGCCCCACCGCCGTGGGCAAATCCACCGTGGCGCTGGCGCTGGCGGAAAGACTTGGCGGTGAAATCATCTCAGTGGACTCGATGCAGGTCTATCGCGGCCTCGACATCGGGACGGCCAAGGCCACGGTCATCGAGCGGGCGCGGGTGCCGCATCATTTGATTGATGTGGTGGAACTCGCCGAGCCATTTGACGCGGCGAAGTTTGTTATGCTCGCGCAGCAAGCAGTCGCGGAAATTCAAGCGCGTGGTCGCGTTCCAATTTTTTGCGGCGGTACGGGGTTATACTTCAAAGCGTATCTTGAAGGGCTGGGTGAAGCGCCGCCCGCCGACGAAGCGCTTCGCGCCGAATTGGAATCCATTCCACTCGCGGAATTGCTGCGCGAGCTGGAGCAGCGCGATCCCGTCACGTTCGCAAAAATTGACCGGAATAATCCACGGCGTGTGGTTCGCGCTCTGGAAGTCATTCGTTTGACCGGAGTCGCCTTCTCCACCCAGCGCGCGGATTGGAATTCGCCCTCCATCCTCCCTCCTCCATCCTCGCAATTTTTCTGCCTCACCCGCCCCGGCGCCGATCTTCATGCCCGCATCAACGCCCGCGTGGACGAGATGTTTGCCGCCGGACTGGTGGAAGAGGCCCGGCAACTGCTGCGCTGCGGTTTGGCGCAAAACAAAACCGCATTGCAAGCCATTGGCTACCGTCAAGTAGTGGAATACTTGCGCGGCGAACGCGCGTTGCCGGAGACCATCGAGTTGGTAAAAATCAAAACCCGCCAGTTCGCCAAACGGCAACTGACGTGGTTCCGCAAACACGCGCAGGCGCAGTGGGTGGAATTGAATTCGGGAAGTGTCTTAACCGAGACACTGAACTTGATTTTCCCAACGCGCTGACGCGTTCAAAAGACAGCCAAGCCGGAAGGATGCAGTTGGTCCAGGTGGAACGGCCAACTTGGCCGTTCTAGGCGGCAACCTGCCGCCCAGCCGAGCGCACGGAGATCGCACCCCATTGGGTTCGTACTCTTTGCGTTCGGCTGTCGGGCTGGTAGCCCGACAGAACGGGCCAGTGGCCCGCTCCACCTAAACCCGTTCTGGCTAACCCAAGCACTGCGGCGCGTTCACCACCGCTGTCCTCCACCTTGCGAAACGCGCCGTTCTACTTCGCCCGATTCGGATACTGCGGCTTCTTGACGTTGGGCGGCGGATTTTGCCGGATGGCTTTTTGCACTTCGAAAATGGCCCGTTCCAATTGCGGATCACCACCACGCGCCATTTCTCCGGGATCGTCCACCACCTCAATATCCGGGTCCACGCCGTGGCTTTCGATGATCCAGCCAGAGGCATCGTAAATGCCAAACGTCGGTACGGTCACACTGCCGCCATCAATCAAACCGGGTGCGCCCGTCATGCCGATCAACCCGCCCCAGGTGCGTTGTCCAATCAGGGGGCCGAGCTTGGATTGTTTGAAGTAGAACGGAAAACAATCGCCGCCCGAACCACTCCAACCGTTGATCAGCATGGCTTGCGGACCAAAATGTCCGATGGGCGGCCAGGCCCAATCGGTGCCGTCGCGCACGCCCCACAGATTTCGCAACGGCCGATTCAGCAGCTCCACGAAGCGATCGGGAATCTGCCCGCCACTGTTGAAGCGTTCATCAATAATCAGGCCGGGCTTGTCGAACTGGGCACGGAACTGACGGACGAGCTCGTTTTGCCCGTTCTGCCCCGTGTCGGGAACATAGACGTAACCGATCTGGCCGTGACTGGCCTGCTCCACCCGCACCCGGTTTTCGTTGATCCACGCGAGATTCCGCAATCGCGCCTCGCTGCCAATGGTTTGCACCAATACCTCCCACGCGCCCTGCAAGTGCGGCTCGTGATTCAGGGTGAGAAACACGGGTCTATCGGCCAGGCCCTGCAATGCCGCCCAGGGGTCTGCCTGCGGGTCCAACGGCTCGCCATTGATCGCGAGGAGATAATCGCCGACGTGAACATTGGTGAGTCCGGGTTGAGCGAGCGGCGCACGCACTTCCGTGTCCCATGGCGCTCCGGCAATGATTTTCGCAATGCGATAGGCGCCATTGGTGAGGATAAAATCACAACCGAGATAACCGACGTTGCGTTGCAGGCCGCCCTCCACATCGCCGCCGCTGCGGTAGGTGTGGGAGGAGTTCAATTCCCCGATCAATTCGCCAATCACGAAATTCACGTCCCACCGCGTCACCGCCGCGTCGAGCAACTGGCCGTAGCGCTCCCGCATCAGCGCCCAATCCACACCGTGCATTTTCGGGTCATAGAAAAAGTCGCGCTCCAGACGCCAGGCGTCGGTGAAGAGCTGCTTCCATTCGGCCACCGGATCCACCGTGGCTTCCAGTCCACCCGTTGCCAGCCCTTTGCCGAGTTTCTGCCCCTCCTTCGGTTCGATGATGCTGTAGGTCTGGTTCAATCGGACCAGCAATTTTTTGCGATCCGCAGATAGCTCCATGTCGCTGGCGTCATCCACCACGCGCTTGGTTTCGCGTTTTTCAAAATCGTACAGCTCAATCGGGCTGCCCCCGCCATCGGCCCCGGTGCGCGGCAACCAGCGATACAGTAGCTTTCCCGATACGGCGACGAGGTTCGCGTAACGCCCGGCCTTCGTGGGCAGCAAAACGACGCGCGATTCCATGTCGTCCAAATCAATCTCGACACCCTTGGTTTTCTTGTCCGCCGTTTTCTTTTCGTCCTTGGTGGTCTGCTTTTCCTGGGCGTCGGCCTTTGCAACATCGGGTTGCGTCTCCTCGGATTTTTCCGCTGGCGTCGCTTTCTTCGCGTCGGATTGCTCTGCCTCCGCCGGCTTGGTTTCGTCCGGCCTGACCACCTCCTTCTTCTCGGAATCCTTTTTCTTTGCGGGCGGCTCATCATCGTTGCGCGGCGCCAGCGGCGAGACCACGTCCTTGCGCAACGGCAGCACCGCCAGCCGGGCGGAGTTGGCGTAAATCCAGGTATTGTCCAGATCGCTGTAGATCGGACTGAAGCTGCGGCCCGTGCGGAAGTAGAGGTATTTGCCGTCCGGATCGAACACCGGTTGCGCATCATGGTAAAACCCGCTGGTCACCTGATGCCGCGTGTGCTGCTGGAAATCATACAACACAATGGCCGTGTTGCGGTTGTCCAGATCGCCCGCGTAGGCGATCCAGCGGCTGTCCGCGGACCAGCTGACCGTGAAATTTTGCAACTCGCCGTGATACAACCATTGTTGCTGATCCAAAACGCGATTGGTCCGGGTGTCGAAGTCGTAACTCCACAGCTTCATCGTCTGATCAATCCAGACGATCTTTCTGGAATCCGGCGACCATTGCGGCGCGTAGCGGTAGCCGGGGCCGAGCTGCGTCAGGGTTTGTTCCCCGGCGTCACCTTCGGGATGGCGTCCCGCGGCACGCAACGTCAGCTCGTACTCTCCAGTGCGATCACTCCAATAAGCCAGCCATTTCCCGTCCGGCGACCATGCGGGATAGCGCTCAGCCACGCCGGAACTGCGGGTTTCATTCCGCACCACGCCGTGTTCGGCGGGAACGGAAAAGACATCGCCGCGCGCCTCCAGCAACACGCGTTTGCCCGTGGGTGAAATGGAGGCCCACTGGATCAAGCCGGAAACATTCTGCAGGCGCGGCTTCAAGGTGGAACGATCCGTGGTCACGGTGATTTCCACTTCGCGCAACTGCTCGGTCTGCAAGTCCAGCAGGTAGAGCCGGCCCGCGTTCGCGAGCACAATGTCGCCCGGGCCGAGACCGGGAAATTCCACGTCAAAATCCTTGAAGAAGGTCAGTTGTTTGAAGCGGTTGTTGCTCAAGTCCAGCGACCACAAATTGAACCGCTTGTTTTCGTCCCGATCCGAAACGAAATAGATTTTGTTCCCGGCCCACATCGGGACGGATTCGGCGGCGGGCGACTTGGTGAGGTTGCGGGTTTTCAGCGTCGTCAAATCCATCCACCACAGATCCGGATTCATGCCGCCGCGGTAACGTTTCCAAGTGCGAAAATCCACGCTGATGGTCGTGAATACAACAGCCTGGCCGTCGGGTGAGATCGTGCCGAACTCGCCGTAAGGCATCGGCAGTTTCTCGGGCAACCCGCCCGTCGCGGAAACTTTGTACAGTTGATTAAACCGATCCTTGAAACTGGTCATCGTGGTGGCGAACAGGAGGCTCTGTCCGTCGGGATACCAATCAATCACCCGATCCGGCGCGCCGTGATGCGTGATGCGCTGCGGTAAACCGCCGGTGACCGGCACGGTGTAAATGTCCACGTTGCCATCGTAGTTGCCGCTGAAAGCGATGCTGCTGCCGTCCGGCGAAAACTTGGGAAAGGATTCCTCGCCGCGCGGCGAACTGAGCCGCACCGCTTCGCCGCCGGTCTTGGGCGCCACCCAAATATCTCCGGCATAAACGAAGGCGATATGCGTGGCCGACACATCCGGCTGTCGCATCATCCGCGCGTCAATGTGGGTAGGTTTATCGGCGGCAAAAGACTGTGGTGGGAATAAAAACGTGAGCGCGAGCAACGAAAGGAGCGTCAAGGTAGGGCGCGTCACGCCGTGTGCGCCGTTGGATGGCTGGCAACGAGCGGCGCACACGGCGTGACGCGCCCTACCAGCCGAGTTTTGAAAGTTGCCGGTGTTGAACTGGGCGAGGAAATCGGTGTATCGCATAATTGTCGTCGTAATGGCCGCCAAAGTGCCGCAGCCAGACTCGCAAGACCAGAGCGAATGTTGCGGCCCGGCATTGTCCCAGCGGGGACAACTGAGAATAACCCGGCGTTTTAACGCCGGGCTATTTTCAAACGTCCCTCCGGGACGCAGGCCCGCGTCATTGAACCCGGCCACAAATCCGAACGGAATTTGTCATTGCCCCACCGCTCCGGGAAACCAATCATGCGCCCATGCTCAAGCGACGACTCAAACTCTGCGCCAAGATTCTGCTCGCGCTCGTTTTGCTATTGGTGGCGTTCCTGTTGTTCGAGCGGGTTCGCGGGCAAATCGCGCTGGCGAACTACAAGAAGGAACTCATCGCCAAAGGCGAAAAACTTTCGCCACAGGATTTCGTGGCGAAATTTGATGAGGCGGACAACGGCGCGCCCGTTATCTTTGCCGCGATCAAAAAGCTCACCAACGGCGTTATTTTGCCGGACAGTTATCCGCCGCGCATGAAATTACTGGATTCGGGCCGGGCGATAGTTGGCTTTCGCGAACCGGAATGGGTGGAGAAAGACCCTTATCGCAACGGCCAATCTTTGAAGGGCTGGTTTACTAATCATTGGGCCGACCTCGCCGCTGACTTGCAGGAAAACGCCGCGCCGCTGGCGGAAATCCAGAGTGCGCTGGCAAAACCGGTGTTAAACAATCGGCTGAATCTCGCGGAAGGACACAACTTGCAATTCCCGCATCTCGTGTCCGTCAAATCCCTGACCCATTGGTTTGGCGGTGCAAGCCAGCTGGCTTTGCACAAAGGCCGCACTGCGGAGGCGGCGAAGCATCTCAGTTCCGAAATCAATGCACTCCGTCTGTTGGCGGAGGATGGCGTTGTCATCAGCGAACTGGTGCGCATGGCCGTTGGTGCGATTGCCAAAACCGACACCTGGGAGGCGTTGCAGACGGACGGTTGGGCGGATGCGGATTTGGCCGCCCTTCAGAATGCTTGGGAAGCGCAACATTTCATGGCTTCAATGGCCGCCAATCTCGAAGGTGAGCGCGTCTATATAGATCAAACCGCGCAGCAGTTGCACGCTTCCAACGATCAAATGTACGAATGGATGTTTGGGCAGACAGCAGTTCTTTTTAGTGATGGCGATGCGTCCGAGCCAAAATGGATGAAATGGCTCGAAGAAACGCCTTATGGTGAAGTGGTGCTAAAAACCATGCGGAAACAGTTCTATTGTCGAGTTTGGCGTTTCGCTTGGTCGCATCAGGCGGAACTGAAACTTCTGAAAGACATGCAAACGCTTATTGAATTGGCTCGGACTGCCACAACGAACGCTTCGTTCCAAGCTATCGAAGATGATTTGAACGCGCTGATGATCAAATCAAAGGACAGGAATTTTTACGACCGGCTGCGATTTCCCCCGCCCGATAGCGTGTCATCTTTGGCTTTTGCCGTTAAGAAAACTGTGCGTATCGAGACCGACCGCGCCCTTTGCCTCACCGCCATCGCGTTGAAACGCTACTCACTCCGCCACGGCAATTACCCCGCCAAACTGGACGCGCTCGTGCCGGAATTTCTGTCCGTCGTGCCGGTGGATTACATGGATGGCCAGCCCATCAAGTGCCGGCTCAACACGGACGGAAGTTTCACGCTCTATTCTGTGGGAGAAGACGGGAAGGATGGCGGTGGCGACCTGACGTTGTCGGAAGGCGTGAAAAGCCGGGATTTGTGGCGGCGGAAGGATTACGTCTGGCCAGCGCCCGCCACACCAGAAGAAGTGGGCGAATATCGGCGGGAAGCCGGACGTAATTAACGGATAACATCGGCATTGGCGATTCCGGTATCCTATTGTAAAGTCCAGACATGGCAGCAACCGCCGAAACCTATCGTTACATCGTCAAGACGGCCGACGTCTGTGGCGGCAAAGCGCGTATTCAAAATACGCGCATCGGCGTTCATGATGTAATCGGGCTTTTGCAAAATGGGGAAACGGTCGAGTCCGTCACGCGTCAACTTCCCGGAGTCACTCGGGCGCAGGCGTATGAATGTCTGGCCTATTATGAGGATCATCTGGCGGAGATTGATTATTTGGTTGCCCGCCAAATGGCGGATGCCGGCAAATGACCTTTCTTCTGGACCAGGATGTCCCCGATCCGATCACGCGGGTCATTCAACAGGCAGGACACGAAGTGTTGCGACTTCGCGATCATCTGCCCATCAAGTCTTCAGATCGCGCAGTGCTTACTGCGGCAGCTGCCCGCGGGGCCATACTGGTTACTTGTAATCGCGATGATTTTTTGGCGTTGGCGCAAGGCATGGCATACGCCAGCATCATTGTTTTAGTTCGTTGGGCGATACGCATCGCCGACTGCGGTCGTTTTTTGCACCTGTTGCAAACTGCCGGCGAGAGCGGTTTGCGACGGAATATCAATTTTACCTAGATCCGCTTGAAAGCACTAATTGAAACCCGCACCACCCGGACCGAACGGGTTTTCCTGGTCGGTGTTGAATTAAAATCCGATAGCTCCCATGTCCTGCGTGAATCGCTGGATGAATTGGCCGAACTCGCCCAGACCGCTGGCGCCGAAGTTGTGGGCGAAGGCACCCAAAAAGTGATCGGAACGCACCCAGCCACCTACATTGGCAAGGGCAAGGCCGAGGCGCTGGCCGCCCAATGCCAGACGCTCAATGTGGACACGGTCATTTTCGACGATGAACTCTCCCCGGCGCAGACGCGCAATTTGGAAAAGATCTTCAATGCCAAGATTCTCGATCGCACCGCGCTGATTCTGGACATTTTCTCGCAACGGGCGCGAACGCGCGAAGGCAAGCTGCAAATTGAACTGGCCCAGCTTCAGCATTTGTTGCCGCGCCTGACCCGTTATTGGGGCCACCTATCGCGGCAAAAAGGCGGCATCGGCATGCGCGGGGGCGAAGGCGAATCGCAGTTGGAAGTGGACCGCCGGAAAGTGAACGAGCGTATTGATCGCATCACGCGCGATCTGGCGGCGGTGCGGCAACAACGCGAAACGCAACGCACCGGCCGCCGGCGCAACCAGTGGCCGCTCGCCTCCATCGTCGGTTACACCAACGCCGGCAAATCCACCCTCCTCAACCGGCTCACCGGAGCGGACGTGATGGCCAAGGACATTTTGTTTGCCACGCTGGACCCCACCACGCGCCGGCTGCGGCTGCCGACCAACCAAAACATTTTGCTCACGGACACGGTGGGATTCATCCGCAAGCTGCCGCACGGTTTGGTGGAATCCTTCAAGGCCACGCTGGAGGAAGTGGTGCAGGCGGATTTGCTGTTGCACGTGGTGGACGTGAGTCATCCGCTCGCCGAGGAACAAGTCGCGGCGGTCAATCGGGTGTTGGAGGAGTTGGGCGCGGGGGACAAACCGACCCTGATGGTTTTCAATAAAATAGATCAGACCAACGGTGGCGCGACGCTGCCGCGCTTGCGGGAGCGTTATCCCAATTCCGTGGCGATCTCGGCGCGCACCGGGGCGGGCGTGAGCGAACTGCTCGACGCCATTGGCAGTCAAATTCGCCCGGAGCGCGAACTGGTGGAGTTGAAAATTCCGCACGAACAGGCGGAACGCGTGGCGCGTTTGCACCAGGTGGGTCAGGTGTTGGAGCGCAAGTATCTTTCCAAGGTCACCAAGTTCAAAGCGCGCATCCCGCCGCAGTACCACGCGGAGTTCGCGGCGTTCATCCAGCCGGGTTAACGCGCCAGCTTCAGGTGCTTGATGCGGAAGCAGGCCCCCTTGGGTTCATTGGCCACACATTCGATTTCCCAACCGTGGGCAAGAACAATTTGCTGCGCCACGGCCAATCCCAAACCGGTGCCTTGTTGTGTAGTCGTGAAGTAGGGTTTGAAAATTTCCACGCGTTCCTCGGCGGGAACGCCCGGACCGTTATCGCGCACTTCCAACGTAGCTTCCGTGGCGGAAGTCTTATGCGCCCGGATTTCAATTGCGCCGCCGTTGGGGACCGCTTGCACGGCGTTGATGGCCAGGTTGAACAGTGCCTGACGCAAAAGTTGTTCATCCGCCACCACGGTCAGCGGTTCGCCCGTGACGCGCAATTGGATTTGCTTTTCCGCAATGTCAAAGGAAAGTGCGCGCCCGACCTCATCGGCAACGCGATTCAGGCTGACCGGCGTGCGGCGCACTTCGCGCGGCCGCGAGTAATTGATGAACTCGTTCAACTGCCCCGCCACGCGATCGGCTTCGTTCACAATTTCCAACGACCGCGTTTTAACTTCGTCGGGCGTGTCGGTGCGCTTGGAGATCATTTGGGCCAGGCCGCGAATGATGTTGAGCGGGTTGCGCGTTTCATGCGCCAACCCGGCGGCGGCAAGATTCATTTCTTTGAGGTGCGAATTCATTTCACTCGCGCGCACCAGCCGGATTTGCAGATCGGCGGTCTTGACGGTTTTGCGCCAGGCAAAAGCGATCGCCCCCACGGATAATGTCGCCAACCCAACGATGATGCAACGCAACCAGAGATCGCGTTGCAGCGCCTCTTGCACGCTGCGCGTGGATAGAATCAGCAGAAAACTATGCACCCCCTGTTTGGTGCTGATCGCTTTGAACTCGAGTTCACTCATCCAGGGCGGACGACCGAAGCGAAAGCGACCGCCTTCGCGGCCGCGCAATTGCGGCTCGGGTTCGGCGGAGTCGCGCGCGGGTGGAATATGCTCGAGCGGGCTGGGGCGAAAGTGGGATTCGGTCGGCGGACGGTTGGTTTCGCCCGGACGGTTAAAGTTTTCCCGCGAAAGCACGATGGTGGGATTGGGGTTGTCCTGCTCCGGCGGCGGATTGCTGCCCAGATCCACCAAATTGATGATCGTAACCGAATCACGTCCCCATTGCTCGGGCTGATGCAAATCAACGCGCGCGTGAAATTCGGCGTTGGTGGGCGCGACGGCCACAATTTCGCCCATGGCATTCAACAAGGCAATGGTGCTCAACTCCTGCGGCCGGATGAGTCCGGCCAGCGCGGATTCGATTCGCTCCCGGGAGATCACGCCGAAGCGCCGTTGTGAGCGCAACACAATGCCGACGGTGGTGGAAATATCCTTGGCGCGATTGCGCAGTTCGGTTCGGGCTTGAATCTTGACGCGCGAATGTTCGAGCGCCTGCCATCCGAGGATCAGAATCCACGCGCCCAGCAGCACGCCAAACACCCATAAACTGCTACGTCGCGTCTCCATGCGCAAAGGTTTCGGAGTCGGTCGGCCCCGTCATTTCTTTTTCTTGGCGGCGCCTTCGGACGACTTGGGCAGCTCGTTCAGGAACTGTTCAATGTCCTCCTCCGTGAAGGCTTTTTTCGGCAGCACGGCCGCCGCGCGTTCCCTTTCGGACAGGGCCACCAACTGGGTGGGCGATTGCACGATGTGCGGCGTCATAAAAATGAGCAACTCGGTCTTGCTGTTGTTTTTGGTCCGCCGTTTGAACAGGTTGCCCAACAGGGGAATGTCTCCCAACAACGGCACCTTGTAATCGGTGCCGGTTTTATTGTTTTGCATCAACCCGCCGATGATGATCGGCTGGCCGTCGGGCGTAACCACCACGGTGTCCGCCGAGCGCTTGGCGATGACCGGCACGCTGACGCCACTGGCAATCGTCACCGTCTGGTCCGTCAGCGAGGAAATTTCCGGCGAGACGATCATCTCGACCTGTCCGTCATTGGCCACGAAGGGCGTGACCCGCAAAATGATGCCAACGTCGGTGTACTGCACGGAATTGATGGCGTTGCCGAAGTTGTCATATCGCACGTTGGTGATGAGCGGCACGGACTGGCCGACGGTGATGGTGGCCGGTTGATTGTTCCGCGCCAGAATCGAGGGGCGCGATAAGACCTCGGTTTTGCCCGCCGAGGCAATGGCTCGCAGCGTGGCCTGATAATCATTGCCCACAACTTGATAAAATCCCGCGCCCGGAGGCGTGTTGCCGAACGCGGAAATGGGCAGACCCAAAGAGTTGACATTCGTAGCCAGACTGGTCAGGGCGGACGCGCCGAAGGTGTTCGCACCGGAGACGTTACCCTGGCTGGAGCCGCCGCCGATGGTTTGATCCTTGAAACCTCCTTCGATGCCGATGTCGAGGGCGTTGTTGTAGGTGACTTCCAAAAATACCACCTTGATGAGCACCTGCGGTTTGGGGATGTCGAGGTTGGTGATCACCTGCGCAATGTGTTCGCTGGTTTCCTCGTCGGTGATGACGATGATGCGTCCTGATTCCGGATCGCTGGAAATCGTTGCGCTACCGACCTGGGTGCTGTTGTTGTACTGGCGAGTGCTGCTGGAACTGGTGTTTTGCCGGTTAAAGTTGCCGGAGCCACCGGGGAACTGGGCCAGCGCCGGAAGGGTCAGAGCCAGACTCGAACCCAGAGCAAGAAGCAGAATGGAATGTTTCATAAATTTTTTAATGCGAGGGTGATCTGATCAGAAACCGCTGCCGGTATTGCCACTGCGATTGCTGCTCCGACTGGTGGTGCCGCTGGTGGTTTGTGAATTTTGGGTGGCCCGGTTCTGCAACACGTTGTTCTGAAGCGATTGGTTATTGCGCTGATTGCGATTAACGGTGGTGTTATCCTGGAACATGTCCTGCAAAATTTGTTGCGTTTGCGAGACGTCCCCCGGATTGACCTGATACACATAAACCTTCTGTTTCTTGGCGGGATTGGCGTCGAGTTGCTTGATCATTTCCTCGACCTGTTCCATCAAACCGCTGGCCGCGCTGACAATGAGCGATGAAGTGCGCTGGTCTGCCACGGCGATGACACGCGCGCGTTTCTTGACCCGCTGGGCCTGCGTGCCGCCACTGGTGCTGTTGTTATTGTTATTACCACCGCCGAACATCCGCCCAAAAGGACCGCCGCCGCGCCCGAACTGAAATTGATTCTGACTGTTCCCTCCCGAGCGCGTGTCATCCGGAAACAGGTTGCCCAACAAGGTCGCCATTTCGGTCGGGTCCGCGTAATCCAAATGAAAGACGCGCACTTCGGTGACGTCTTCCGCGCTGGTGTCCACGGCCTGGATGATCTGGGCCACGCGATTGATGTTGGCGCGCGTATCCGTCATGATGATTGAGTTGCCCGCTTCATTGGCGGTCATCGTGGTGCTGGTACTGACCAGCGGTTCCAAGTCCTTCAGCAACTGGGTCGCCTCGATGTAGCGCACCGGTAAAATTTGCGTGACGATTTCGTCCGTTTTGGGGATGCGATTCGGATCGCCTTCCAGAATGACCGGGATGTCGCGCGTCTTGGCGTCTTCCTTACTGACGATGGTCAGAATCCGATCGTTGCGGATCGCGGCGTAACCGTTGCGGTTCAGGACGGAGTTCAACAAGTTCACCGCTTCATCCCGGCTCAAGGGCTGGTTGCTCCAGGCGTCAATCTTGCCGGTGACTTTAGTATCGAGAACAATGACAAAGCCCGCCGCTTCGCTGAGGTAATTCAATACTTGATCCAGCGCGGCATTGCGGAAGTTCATGCGCAACCCGGGTTCGCCATTGGGCAGCAGTACGGGCGCATTGGTGTTGATCGGCGCCGCGACTTCGGTCGGCGCGGGGGTTTCGACCACGGCGGGCGCGGGCGGCGGCGTATCCTGGGCCACACTGTGACGCGTTGCGGTTAGCAGGGTGAGCAAGATTATGGATAGTATGGTTTTCATCGGTTCAGTTCCTGTCGTCGTTGCAATAATCGTAATAGTACCGGATCCGTTGGCGGCGCTTCGGAATTCATTTGCGGTGACTCTTCGGGCGGCGCTTCGCCGTTGAGTCCGTTTTCCTCTCCTGAAATCACAATCACCTCCGGCCCGTCTTCCTCCAACGCAGGCTCGCCATTGGTGTTGCTGGCGCGGGCCGTGGCGCTGCGATTCCACGCGCGCCCGGTGGCCACCCGTCGTTTCAGCGGTTCACTGGTTTCTGTCAAAAACCAATTCCCCTCATCTTCGCGCCGCATTTCCATGCCCACTTTCAAATCGTAAGTGTTGGTGCCCTGCGTCAGACGCACCTGATCCGGCGTGATTTGGGCAATATGATATTCACCGATGTTGGCGCCGGCAGACAACACTTGCTGATAATCGGATTGCGTGCCGTCAAAGAAGGCGAACGTCCCCTTTTCGTAGGCCATGATCCCCACGAGCGAAATGGCTTCCTGTTGCGCGGTCGCCGTCGGGGTGGGCCGCGGCGTGGGCCGGGCCGGCGTGCCCGCGCGCCGATTCGGGTTAAAAATGTTCCGGTCGCTAATCATGCGGAAAGCGTCATAATCCGGACCTGACGGTGCGTTGGTCGTTTCCGCCCGGCTTGAAAAAATCACGGTGGAACTCATCACCAACAACATAACCGGAATTCGTGGCAGCACCACCCGCAAACTCCGTCCCAACCCCTTGAACGAACCGTGCCTCATCGCTTTTCCTCCAGATTGTTCAAAGCCAAACCGTTGACTTGCAGCCCGAGTGACAGATTTTGACCGTCCTTATCCCGCGCGGCGATTTCCACCGACTCAATCCGCAGCGCCATGGGATCGCGCTCCACGTTGTAGAGGAATTTGGCCAACGTGCCGAGACTGCCGGCGGCGTCCATGCGACACTGCAACGTCACCAGGTCATCGCGATCGCGCCGCCATTGAGGCGTGATCGAGTTCACGCTGATCCGGGCGTCCTGCGACCATTTATCGAAAGCGTTCAGCACCTGCTGTTCGGCGGTGGAATTATTGACCGGCAACGCCTGCTCCTTCATTTGCGCCCAGCGGGAATTCAAGACCTCCGCGCGTTCCAGCAATTTTTCACCCGCGTCCAGTTTGTTCCGCAGCGTCGTGATCCGCTCCGCCCGGGCGCGCCAGGCTTTCGTGAGCGGCGTAAAAACCAGCGAATCCGCCAGTAGCAAGCCGACGGCAACTCCGGCCAGAGCCAGCAGCAATTGTTGTCGGTTTTTAATTGGTTTAATTGGCATTGGCGACTCCTTCCACCCAGCGAAAATCAAAAGTGAACTGCAACGGGGCTTTCCCTTGAATCCGATTAACCTTCAGGTCGGAAATGGAATGAACCTGACGCAAGCGATCCAGTGTATGCAACAAAGCTGCATTGTCCTTGGCTGTCCCGGTGCAGGTGACCTGGTTGGCTTCGCGGATTTCCACGGTTTTGGCCGTCACGTCACCGTCTTCGGGAAACGCCTGGGTCAACTGCTTCAAAATGTTGAGACTCCGCACGGATTCGTCGTACCAGGGGCGGAACTGTTTGATTTTTTCCTGCGTCGTTTCCAGCGCGGTGACCTGGGTTTTGATGACATCCCAGCGGGATTGATAATGCCAGAGCAACGCTTGTTGTATGAGGAAAGCCAGGCCAACGATAGCGATCACCCCGGCGACGGCCAGCCCCACTTTACGCCATTTGCCGGAACCGTACCGCGACAAAATTTGCTGCGCGGCGGAAACCTGGGGTGGCAAAAATTCCCAGTGCGCCGGCGTGCCCGCCAAACCTCCGGCGACCAGGCTGAGTGCGGCAGACACCGGCGTTTCTGCCGCCAACCCGGCGGGGATTTCCGCGGGTTCATAGCGCGTTACCGGCGTCACTTCCAGTCCCAATTCGGAGAACCGTGCAGCCAATTCCGCAGTCAGGGGGCCGGTCAACTCCGCCGGTCCAAACACCCGAATGTGGCGCAAGCTATGGCGCACCAGCTCGGGCAACTGCCCCAAGGTGATGCGCACTTCGCGCGCGATGACGTCCGCCTGCAACCGGCTGCGCCCGCCTGAGCTGTCCACCGCGCCTTCCAGATTGCGCAACTTCAATACGCCGCCGCCGCAAGTGATCTGCAGATCGGCTTGATGGGCACTGAGCAGAACGGCCAGCGTCGGCTCGGTCGTGGGCGGTTGCAGGGCCGTGATGCCCAGCGCAAAACCCAGCGGCTTCAATCCCGCCGCGCGCAACGCCGCCGCCAGGGCGGTAACATGGTCGCGCGGCATGCCAACCAACGTGATCGTTTCCGCGTCCGCCGTCACCCGACAACGCGAAGACGCGGTGACCAGCGTCGCCACGTCACAAGGGAAATTCCGTTCCGCTTCGATTTGCAGAAAACTGGCCTGGTCCGCCTCCGACAGCGCGGGCAGTTGGGTTTGCGTCAATAGCGCCCATTTGAGCGGCAACCCGACCACGCACTGGCGCTCGCGAATTTCCGCCGCATCCAGATGGTTGCGGATTTCGCGTCCCACCAGTTCTGCGGCGGCGGTGAGCGGATCCAGCGTCAGCGTCACCGCCAACGAACCCGCCACGCGGACCGTGCCGTTCGTTCGCTTCAACCAAACCCCTTCCAGTCGCCCGCCCTCGAGAGTCAATCCTAGGACGGAAGTGACGGCTTTGCGCCGCTTGGATTTTATTTTATTCAACTCAATCATGGCATTACCTTGGCCAACCAAAACTCACGTGTCTCCCGGCCCAGCGCCCAGCCGAGGTGACTCAGGCTTTGGCGATAAACCACTTTGGGCGCGCCTTCCGTGACATCAAAAACGAACTTGGTGCGACGGTAGCCACGCCCGAATTTTCCGAGCGCCGCGATATCGGCAGAAAACTGATAGCTCTGCCCGGTGATGTACGGTCCGGCATCCAGCACCTGATCGCGCGTCAACACCTTGGTCACCCACGCCACGGAATTGATTCCAGAGATATTGGATTGGCGGTAACTGACCAGTGCCGCCGCCTGATCGTCGCCCACGCCGGGAACGCAGGCCAAAACTGCCGCGCTGGCGGTGTTCACGTTCACCTTGCCCGGCAGCATCGTGCCGTCCTCGGTGGTGATCTCCGTTTCGATCTGCATGAACTCTTCCTCGGTCAGGGTGGAATCCAGGTAAAATTCCAGAATGCTGCTGAATTGCCGGTTGGGATTGCTCAACGCCGCCTGTTGGACACGATCCGCCACGCCACTGCCCAGAAGGTCCGTGAGCAAGTTGGCGAGGTCATCGCGACTGGAGTTGATGTTCACGCGATTGGTCCCCACGCTGTCGAGATTGGATTCACGACTCCAAACGGTGAGGTATTCCAACACGCCGGGATCCGCGAGGCCGTTGCGATTATTGTCCGTTTCGTTCGGGTCCAAGATGCCGTTGCGATTCAAATCCTCCCCGAGCAGAACGTCCAGCGTCGCGCCGTTCAACAGCCGCAGTTCATCCACGGAATCAAACGGGGCGCCTTTTGCGTAATAGGGCGGTTGATAACGCGCATAAATTTGCTCCTCGCCGTTGTCCGCACTGTCCTCGGAAGTGGGGCTGCGCCAATGCACAATCGCCGCCGCGAGATCAGACGTCATGCCGGGCAGCAATTCCAACATATCCTGAGTGACATTGGTATTGTTGACGTTGAGTTTGGCCCCCTCGTCCACCAATCCAAACACGACTTCGTTCAGGGCGTATTGGCCATCGTTGCGTCCAATCAACCAGAACTGCGCGTCGCCCAGCGGCACGGCTTCACTGGCGTAATCTTCGGGAAAGGGCACGAGGCCATTGGTGGCTTGTTCGGTGAGAATTTGCGCGACGTACCGGGCGGCCCCTTCAATGGCTTGATCAGCGGTGAGCATGGCGACGCGATTTTCCGAGGCGCGCAATTCCAGACGCATCGAGTTGCCGAAATACAGCGCCAAGGCCACCAGACCGAGTGCGACCCACAACACAATGATCAGCACCGAGGCGGCCATCCGCTTTCGTGATGACGCTGGTTGGAGCAGTCTCATTCCGCGCCCTCCGTGATTGAGTATTCCAACAGTTGCGTGGTGATCGGGACTAATAATTCAATCGGCTCCTGAAACGTCGGCTGCGTTTGGTTGGGGGAACTGCCGGCCAATTGCAGTTGCACCCGCACCGCCTGCGGCAAGCCTTCGTCACCGCCCGACTCCGTATCCCAACCGCTGCGCCAGGTGCTGCCGTCGTAACAAAGAAAATCCAGACTCGCGATGTTCTCGGCCAACAACTGCTCGTCCTCGTCCTCGTTATTGATCGCCAGGACGTTGCGCCAGACGGAGCGCACCAATTCCATTCCGTAGGCATTGTTCGGGTCCGTCGAGGGCAACAGTTCGTAGCGCACGCGTTGGAGGTCGCCCCACGGTTCATCATCGGAGATCACGCCGGTGGTGGTGTAGAATTCCAAACTGCTGGCGGCACGGTTATCGAAGCGACCGCCACTGCCGGTGACGATGAAATGTCGCGGCAACAGAGTGGAATTGGTCAGTGGCGGCACCGCGCCTTGCAGGTCGCGCCGCAGAATGTCGAGCGCCTGATTCAAGGGCAGCCGTTCATCCAGATTCCGACTCGTGGCGCGTTCCAATCGCAGGGCACTGAAGAACACTGTATTGATGGCGAACAGCACAATCGCAAAAATGCCGACTGCCAGCAGCACTTCGAGCAGCGTGAAGGCGCGGTTCTGCGTTCGGATTGTGGCGTTGACTTGCATCAATTGGGCGCGGCTAAAGTGCTTAATTCCACGGTGTATTTATCGCCTTGAACCGGGTACTCGACTGACACCGTCAGCAATTGCATGGCGGACCGGGTCGTAGTTTCGGTCCACGTTTCGGTTCGCAGCGTCCAGTTATAGTTTCGATCCGCCTCCTGCACCGTGCCGTTCAGGGCGGCGCGATTCCAATTCGTCAAAATGATGTTTTCATTCAAAATGCGTTCCGCCACCCGCGCGGCTTCCCGCTTGCGCTCGGCGACTTCGCCGGCACGACCGGCAATGCGCAGCCCCTGCAACGCGACCGGAATGACGATCGCCATAAACACGAGCGCCGCCAACACCTCGGCGAGCGTAAAGGCATTAACGCCGCCGGATCGTCGTGCGTGACGCTGCTTGGTTGCGAATTTCATAATTCAAACGATTGGCGGCCAGTCCCACCCAGAGCGAGTTGCCGTCGCGATCGGTGAGCCGCAGGTTCTCCCGGCTGCCGCCGCCAATGCTGCCATCCGGTTCAAACCGGAGGTTCGGCAGGGCGGCGTGCCGGCTGTTCCCGGCCTCGGCGTCATTGTCAAACAACGTGTTGCCGGTGATGAAGGTCTGGAGCGCGGGGTCCGTCACGCCCAGATCCAGTGTCAGGCTGCCATCCAGCGTGTATTCCACCGCTTGCGGATCGTTATCCACAAAACTGGAATCCGTTTCCAAACCGTAGGTGCGTTGATTCAGATCCAGCCATAAAATCGTGGGCAGCCCCTCGGCAATCGCCCGGCTCTGCCCCTGACGGGTCAAAGCCAATAGCCGGCGCGCTTCCGCATCCAGGGCGCGCCCGCGGAAAAATCCCGCCAACGAGGGCGAGGCAATCGCGATCACCGTCACCAGCAGCGCCATCACCGCGATCAACTCGACGAGCGTAAACGCCTGTCGGTTCCATCGCGAAGTGGTCGGTGATTGATGAGCGCAACGCACGAGGTGGCCTCCTTTATTTCTTGCCGCTGGTATTCGAAATATCGTCGTCGCTGCCAACCTTGCCATCCGGTCCGGCAGAAGTCAGATCGTAGGACGTGGCATTAACGCGCCCGGGACATTCATAGACGTATTCGTTGCCCCACGGGTCCTTCGGAACTTCTTTCAAATACGGGCCGCGCCAGTTCTGTGCGTCGCGGGGTTGCTGCACCAGGTCCTGCAAACCGCTTTTGCCGCGCGGATAGTAACCGTTGTCCACCTCGAACGCATCGAGCGCGGTCGAGAAGGAGGAGATCTGTGTTTGCGTGGCGGTGACGCGCGCTTGTTCACTGCGCCCGGCCAGCTTGGGATAAACAATGGCGGCGAGCGTGGCCAGAATGACCAGCACGAGCAACATTTCAACCAGGGTGAAACCACCGGCCGAGGCGCGCGGAGGGAATTTAATCAAGTTCAGTTTCATAATGTGTCAGGGTGGACGGTTATTTGATGTTTTGTTGCATGGTGAAAATCGGCAGGACCATGCCGATGAAAATGGTCCCGATAAAACCGGCGATCAGAAACAACATCAGCGGCTCCAACAACGCCACGCCAGTCTTCAAATTGCGGTCCAGATCGCCCTCGGTCACGGTGGCAATGCGGACCAGCTCGGTATCCAGCTTGCCGCTTTCCTCCGCCACGGAAATCATTTCCAGCGTGGACCCGGAAAACAACGCGCGGCAGTTGGCCAGGCTTTGCCCCAACTGACCACCTTCCGAAACGCGCGTGATCGAGTCGGAAACGGCATCCACGAGAATCTGGTTGCCAATGGATTTGCGGGCGACATTCAGCGCCTGCACCAGATTCACCCCCGCGCCGAGCAACGTGCCCAACATCCGACAAAAGCGCGCCATGGCGAACTGGGCCACCAGCGGCCCAACGATCGGCGCGCGCAACATGAACCCTTCCCAGGTGCGGCGTCCGCCTTCCGAAGTCACCCAGGTGCGCAACGAGTAACCCACTCCGACGAGACCGAGCAAAATGAACAGCCCGTACGAACGTAATCCGTGGCTCAAAGCGATGATGATTTCCGTCAACGCCGGCAGGGTGTTGCCCGATGAGGAAAACATGGTCTGAAATTTCGGAATGAAAAACACCAGGAGAAAAACCACCACGGCAATGGCGAGCACGAACAACACCGCCGGGTACAGCATGGCGGTCATCACCTTGCCGCGTAGTTCTTTTTCGCGCGCTTGAAAGTCCGCGATTTGCGCCAGCACCAGATCGAGAAACCCTCCCGTCTCGCCCGCCTGCACCATGGCGATGTACACGCGCGGAAAGGTCTCCGGCGAACGCGCCATCGCATCCGCCAGCGACATCCCGTCAATCACCAGATCATAAACCTCTTTCCACTTGGCGGCCGCGGCGGGCGACGAAGCTTCCTTGTATAAAATGACCAGCGCCCGGCTCAACGGCACTCCTGCCGCCAGCAGACTCGACAACAGGCGCGTAAAATTTTCCAGGTCGCGCGCGGAGACTTTGGCGCTGCCAAACCGCAACGCCCAACGGCGCGGCGCGGCGTTGGTTTCGGCAGCGCGGGATTTTTTGGTTCCGCCGCCGGCCAGTTCCGAGAGCGAAATGGGACGCAAACCCAGGCCTTCCATCTGGCGAAACGCCTCCGCCCGACCGGCGGCTTCGAGTTGGCCTTGCGCCACCGTGCCGTTTCCCTGAACCGCTTTGTAATTAAACAATGGCATGATTCATTCGTGGTGTCTGGACTTCAATGGCCGGTTTGGGCGCGGCTTCCGGCACGAGATGATTGACCGCCTGATCCTTGGCGACGCGCAACACTTCCTCGGGCGTGGTGACGCCCTGACGCACCAGCCGCCAGCCGTCCTCGTTCAACGTGCGCAAACCCGCGCGCTGCGCCTGGGCGGCAATTTCTCCCGAAGACACATTCTTGAGCACGAGTTCCCGCAATTTATTGTCAATGTCCATCCATTCAAAAATGGCGTGCCGACCATGATAACCGGTGTTGCGACATTCGCGGCAACCCACCGCGCGGTAAACCGTGGTGGCCGCCGGAATACCAACCTGCGCCTTGAGGGTGGCGGTGGTGGGCGAAGCGTCTGGTTGTTTGCAATGACGGCACAGAACCCGGACCAACCGTTGCGCCAGCACCGCCTCGAGGGAAGACGCCACCAGGTACGGCTCGACGCCCATGTCAATCAACCGCGTCACGGCGCCGGGCGCGTCGTTGGTGTGCAGGGTGGAAAAGACCAGGTGACCGGTGAGCGAGGCCTGCACGGCAATCTGCGCTGTTTCACGATCGCGGATTTCTCCCACCAGAATCACGTCAGGATCGTGCCGCAAAATCGAGCGGAGGCCGCGCGCAAAGGTCAACCCGGCCTTTTCCGAAACTTGAATCTGATTGATGCCGTTTAACTGATACTCGATCGGGTCCTCGATGGTGATGATCTTGCGGACCTGATCGTTGATTTCATTCAACGCGGTGTAAAGCGTGGTGGTTTTGCCGCTGCCGGTCGGACCGGTGACCAGGATGATGCCATGCGGCAAAGCCAGCACCCGCTTGAAGGCGCCCAGCTCGCGCGCATCCATCCCCAGTTCGGCCATCCCCAACAACGTCGCGTTCTGCCGCAACAGCCGCAGCACCACGGCTTCCCCGTGCAACATCGGAATCACCGACACGCGGATGTCCACCTCGTGCTCGTCCAACCGGATTTTGATGCGCCCGTCCTGCGGCAGCCGTTTTTCTGCAATGTTCAAATGGCTGAGAATTTTCAGGCGCGAGACGATGGCGGGTTGAAACCGCTTGATCTGCGCCGGCACCGGAATACTTTGCAGCACGCCGTCCACGCGATAGCGAATGTGAAATTCATGCTCGAACGGTTCGAGATGGATATCGGAGGCGCGCAGCTCAATGGCGTCGCGGAGGACTTGATTCACGAACCGGATGATCGAGGCGTCCTCGGCATCCATGTCGAGATCATTGTCCTCCCGATTTTCATCCACCACCTGCAACGCGGCGTCCTCGGCCAGTTCGCCCATGGTGTCCGCACCCACGCCCAGACGCTTCTTGAGTTCGCGGCGGAGCGCTTCCGTCGGAGTCAACACCGGCTGCAGATTCAAACCGGTAAGCGTTTTGAGCGTGTCCAGTCCTTGCGTGGCAAACAGCCGGCTGGTGGCGATTTCCACCGCTCCGTTCACGCGCCGGAGCGGCAGCAGTTCTTCTTTGAGTAAAATCCGGGCGGGAAAGAGGGAAAGTAGCTGGCGATCTGGTTCCACATCATCCAGGGCGGTATAGGACAAATCGTACTCGCCCGCCAGCCAGCGCAGGATGTCTTCCTCGCGTTGGCGCGGCAGTTCTGTTTGTCGCGTCAGTTCCGCGGCGTCCACGGCAGAAAGCTGCCGGGACGCCACCATGCGGTCCAACAAATCGGATGATGATTGGGTTGTTTCCATGAACCAGATGCCAGCTCCTTGACCCTTGGCGCGAATTAAAGCAATCCGTTCAACGTGGCAATGGCTTCCTGGCGCGGCGTCAATACCTTGCGCAATTCCTCCTGTGCCTTCTCCAACGCCGCTTGTTTGGCTTTGCGGTCCGCCACGTACTTGGCCAGTGCCGCCTTGGTCTCGTTGTTGGAAGCTTTCGCATCAATTACTTTCTGCAACGCATCCGCCGAGGGATTGGCTTGACCAAATCCACCACCACCACCACCAGGACCGCCGCGACCGCCGCGACCACCGAAACGACCAACCCCGATCGCCATTCGGGCTTCACCCACCTTGGTGATCAGCGGTTCAACGGCTTTCCATTCGGAATCATCCTTGATCTCCAACTCATCCCGGGTCCGTTGCAACATGCGCTGACGCATTTCGGCCGGGTCAAAGTTCCCCTGTCGCCCCTGCGATTCGCCACGCTGGTTATTACTTTGTCCGTCACGATTGCGCCGGGGGCGGTTGTCGCCGTCCTGCGCCATGATGGTTTGCGCGCTCAGCGCCAGAATGGTGCTGAGGCTGAGTACCTTCAGTGCTTGATTTATTTTCATAACTATTCTCCTACAGTGATTTGTTTAATCCGAACATTCGCAAAGTCACACGCATGACTTCGCCCTGAATCGTGCCATCGCAAAGTTTGTGCCACTGCAAAAATCTCAATGAATTCAAGGGAAACGAGCACTTAATCGCGCACGAGTTGCGCAGTCGCCCATTCCGCCGCGCAAATTGTGCGCAGCCGCCGCGAGGCTCAGTCGCGTTTCAGCTTCACACCGACACGACGCAACCGACGCACCAATTTTCGATTCACCGGGTCATCGGCCCAACGCGTCACACGCCGCGCCATCGCTTCCGAAACTCCGGCCAGTTGCGACAACTGTTGATAATCTGCGGCGAACAATTCTTCGAGCGAAGCGAAATGGCCAATGAGAATTTCCGCTTCTTCCGAACCGATTTGTAGGATGCCCAAACCACGCAACACACAGAGCGGCCCTCGCAATTTGCTGGCATGAATCGCGTCCCAAAACGCTTTGGCCTGGTCCGCGTCCATTCCGTCAAGGGCCGCGACTTCTTTCACTTTGAGCCGGTAAAATTCGGCCGCGTCCAAAACCAGACCGCGCCGGACGAGTTGCTCCAGCAACACCGTGTCGTTGGAAATATCCATCGCGTCCTTTGACGCCCAGAGGATCACCCGCTGCCGCACTCGCGGCGGACAATCCGGATTTGGACACTGCCAATCCGCCCCGACGTTGGCCGCAAGTTCCTGCGCCAGTCGCGAGCCACATTCCGGACAAACCTGCGTCGCATGGAATTTCAGCGGCGAAGCGGGCGTCCCGGCGAAAAGTCTGTCGAGCCACTTGAGCATCGCTCCAGCATCTTCGAGAACCACGGCGCGGCAAGAATAGAATGACGCGGCGGCAGCGATTCGCTCCACTCCATCCGTCCGTTTTTTCAGCCGCGCGCGGTTGGTCCAGTTCGCGCCGGTTGAAAACCGGAAAATCTTCGTGTCTTTCCGGCGCGGCCGAAGTAGAAATGGCGCATGTCCTCCGCGCTCAAGATCAAAGACCAGCCGGTCAATGAACGTCCGCGCGAACGACTCGCGGCACAAGGGGCGGAGGCCCTCAGCAGCGCGGAACTCATCGCCATCCTGCTCCGCACCGGACTCAAGGGCATGAACGCGGTCGAGGTGGGGAAACAGCTATTGTTCAAGTTTGGTTCGTTGCAAGCGTTGGCGCTCGCGTCCGTGGATGAACTGCGCCAGGTCAAAGGCATCGGGCGGGACAAGGCGGTGACGCTGGTCGCCGCTTTTGCGCTGGCGCACAAAATGGCGCAGGAACTTCAACTGGAATCCCCGGTGCTCGATAATCCCGGGCGCATCGCGCAATTGCTCCGCGCCAATAATCTCGTCAAGGAAGTTGAAACGCTGCAGGTGTTGCTGCTGAACACGCGCCGCCGCTTGATCCGGATCGAGGAAATTTCCGAGGGCACATTGGACACGTTGCTGGTTCATCCGCGTGAAGTTTTTCGCGCCGCCATCTCCGCCAACGCGGCGGCCATTGTGCTGGCACATAATCATCCCAGCGGCGATCCCACGCCGAGCGATGCGGACATCAAAGTCACCCGCGATCTCATCCGCGCCGGGCATCTGCTCAAGATCGAAGTGCTGGATCACATCGTTTTAGGTCGCGCCACGTCGGAGCGGGCGAAGGATTATTCATCATTACGCGAGCTGGGATATTTTGCGTAGGTAGCGTCGGATTATGCCGGATAACCTGGCCGCCTCCTCAAAATCATTGAGGGATCGCTCCGTTTCCATTCTTTCAACTCGGTATAATTTGCGTGTCATTTCAGGGCTCGACATTTCTTATACCGCCTGTAGCCCCACCAAGCGAGGGTGACGATCAATCCCCCGCCGACCACGAGAATCATGCGCGCCATCACGCGCTCGGGGTTCCGATAAGGCTCGTGAACCAGGCTGTTCGGCTGCAAATAAATGTAGCCGTTCTGGTTGTCGAGGATGGTGTTGAACCGTTTGAGCACGTCCCGGCCCAGGACGCCAATCCGGTCTTTCTCCGCCGAACCGCCCCCTGGCCTATAGTTGAAGCCGGTGAGTGTATGGTCGCCAATCTTCAACTGCGGACCAGTGCTCGCGCCGATCATTTTTTGGAACTCATTCAACAGCTTGGAGCGGCGGCCCCCGCCGCCAACGGGCAGTCGGCTGGTCCACGCCCCGGTGTCGAACATGAACCAGCCTTCGCGTTGAACGGCTCCGACCTTAAACGAACCGTAGATGTAGGGGATGTGGTTCTCGATGATGATCGGGTGTCTGGTGTAAGTCGGGGCGAGCGGCGGCAAGTTGGTGTGCAATATGATTTTGCTTTGGTCGTAATTGATTTCGACCACCTTCCCCTGAAACAGCGAATTTCCGACGAGTCCATCGTCACCCCGCTTGATGTTCTGGGCGACCACAAAGGGCAGGCCGTTCCAGCGGAGCCCGGCAATCTCAAGACAGTTGCTGCTGCTGGCGGGCACGGTGTTGTTGCCGTCGGAGTTTATCAGGTTCGCGGTGCCGTCAAACTGCATGTTGATCCTGGGCAGGGAATCCTGGTTGACGACACTGCCACCCGCGCCGAGGTCAAGCGTCAGGGCCAACAACCCGCCACCATTGAGCCGGCCATCCAGGTAGATCTCGCTCTTATCGCCAAGCCGGAACGGAATGACATCGGACTCGCCCGCCAGTGCCTTTTCGGTGCGCGTGTAAGGATGCGCCTGCCGGTACTCGGCCCGGACCTGCGTCGGGTAGGCTGTTTCTCCGTTCAACATGACGATGAAGTCATACCGCTTACCGTAGGTCACGTCGAACGCGATGGAGTCGAGGTCCGACTGAAAGGTAACGGTGTGAGACTTCATCGGAATCTCGACATAATAGATGTCAGGATTCCGATCCGGCATAACGTACCAGTAGTTCACGCGGGTATGATCCCCGTCAATAACCGTGATCGCTTTGGACCGCGTCTTGAGAATTGGAATCGCTCCCTTTTCTGCTGCCGGGCTTGAGGCGGTGCCCGCCAGCAAGAGAAACCAGAATCCGCAGGGTAACATTTTTCGCATCAGCATCACTGTGTTGTTTGGTTTCAGAAACGCACGTGGAACATCAAATCCTGTTCCATGGATCCACTTAGCGCGAACGAATCATTTCGCAGGCGCTCCGCAAACGCGGTCGTCCGACCTTCTCCAAGACCCGCCGTGAAGTGCAAAAGTTTCAATTATTTCCGATCCGACACACAGACAGGAAGCAAATACCTGCTATGCGGCGCATGCAGCCGCCGAGGTAACAAGGGCTTTGGCATCGGTTGGCAGGGTGGTCGTACCACTCCGCGTTTGGATTCGGCGGCGGATGCCTCGGAACAAAGGGATTACCCCAAGATTCAGTCATTATGAATCCAGCCCTTGCCCGGAATAAATTCCCGGCTGCCGGAATGATGTGTTTGGCATCCAGTCAACGCGAGGCCCAATGCCGCCAGCACCAACCAAAAGCAGAATTTTTTCATAGCCTCACTGTATTCGAGTTTGTCAGGACGGCAAGCGTGAGGCATGTTGCGCGCACGATACATGGCAGAGCAGTCGAAGTATCTCATAGGCCAGTTGCTGTTGGACAGTGGCGAACTGCGCGGCTCGTTTTTCCAACGGACGGTGTTGCTGGTCTGCCAGCACGATGCGAGCGGCGCATTCGGCCTCGTGCTCAATCGCAGCACCGGCACGAAGGCGGGTGACATGATTTTGGTGGACCTTCCGGACGCGCTCCGCGAACAGCAACTCTACCTCGGCGGCCCCGTGCAGCCGACTGCGCTCAGTTTTCTGCATACGGATAAATTTCTGCCCTCCACCACGATCCTGCCGAATCTGAGTCTCGGTCACTCGATGGATGATCTGCGCGAGATCGGCGAATCGCTCTCTCCAACGCAAAAAGTAAAACTCTTCGCCGGCTATGCCGGATGGAGTCCCGGTCAGCTTGAGGGCGAAATGAAGCGCCACGCCTGGCTGACGCATCCCGCGTCGTTGGAACTGATTTTTGACGTGGCGCCCGAACGCCTCTGGCAAACGGTGCTGCACCAAAAAGGCGGCTGGCGCAACGAAATCCTCGCTCAATCCCCCGAAGATTTGTCGTGGAATTAGCACTCCGCCTGAAGCGATCCACCCGTTGGCCTCACGCGGAATCCGCAATGGATGCGGTTGCCGCAACGGCGGATGATTGCTAATTTATCCCCCTCTAACAGTGAGTTCGACTCGACGAAAATTTTTGAAATTGAGCGGAGCAGCAGCGGGAGCGGCGGTCGCCGCCGGGGCCGCGTGGGTCGGATTCTCGCAAGCGCGGCTGGCGCGACTGGCGCGGCAGTTGGCCAAAGACACGTTTCGCTCACCCGCCCGGCCGCCGCTCGTCCCGACGCCCGAACGCTGGAATGATCAGCACCTCACCCTGGCATGGATTGGCCATGCCACCATCCTCATCAATTTCTATGGCGTGTGGATTCTCACCGACCCGGTGTTCAGCAGTCGGGTGGGTTTTGATCTCGGCCTTGGCACGCTCGGACCGAAACGCTACGTCGCTCCGGCTCTCGCGATCTCGCAGTTGCCGCCGCTGGATCTGGTGTTGCTTTCGCACGCGCACATGGATCACATGGATCTGCCCACGCTGGCCAAATTCAAACGCACGCAACCCATCGTCACCGCCCGGGAAACCGGCGACCTCCTGCAGCCGCTGAAATTTACGCAGGTGACCGAGCTGGGGTGGGGCGACGCTTCGACACTGCAAACGGCGGGTGGCGAATTACGAATTGAAGCCTTTGAGGTCAAACATTGGGGCGAGCGCTGGCCTGGTGACAAACCGCGTGGCTACAACGGTTATGTGCTGCGCCGCGAAGGACGCGCCGTGATTTTCGGCGGCGACACCGCGCTGACGCCGCTTTTTCGCGATCTGCGTTCAACCGGTTCAACCTATGCGGCGGCGCTGATGCCGATTGGCGCTTACGATCCGTGGATTCGCAATCACTGTACTCCCGAGGAGGCGCTGCAAATGGCCGACATGGCGGGAGCGGAACTCGTTGCGCCCATTCATCACTCCACTTTCAAACTCAGCGACGAGCCGATGGACGAACCGCTGGCCCGCTTCCAACAAGCCTTGGTCCGGGAACACGATCGGCTGGCGTTAACCCAGATTGGCGAAACGGCCACCATCGTCTAAAGGCGTGCGGTCATTCGCTTTATCGCGTTTGAGCAGCCAATCAGCATCTCATCCGACTATTTGCGAATCATTAAAAATCGGGTATTTCGTCAACTATTCACAAGACCCGATTGCGATCGGCTGTTTCGGCCGTTTTAATTATGACGCGCGGCGATGGTGGCGGGCTGCGGGATTGGAGGCCGGCGCAAAAGCTGACGCCGCCAAACCCAAATTCAATCCCGACGCAATCTGTTTGCTCTTGCGCATGATCATCAGAATACTTCCGGCATGGCGCAGTGGCACAACTTGATCCAAACCATTAAACCCGCTCTGGGCGCATTGCTGATTTTATCGGCTTCCGTTCACGCCGCGGATTTCAAACCCGCACCGCAAGCTTTCCGGCAGGAAGTGTCCCGCGCCTGGCCGCTGCCCGCGAGTTCGCCCGGTGGCTTTGCCGTGGTGGATGTTGCCCCTGACGGCTCGGTGCGCGTGGCGGACGGCAAACAATGGTCCGTCTTGCGTGGCGATCAGTGGGAGGCGCTGCCCCGACCCGCAAATGCCACTATGGAATCCACCGAAATTTTCATCGGTGACGCCAATCGCACCGTTCCCATCGCGCTTTCTGACCTGCGCCAAATTCATCGCGCCGGGGACACGATTTGGCTCGCCACCGCCCAAGGGGCCATTCGCGTGACGGCGGCGGGCCAATCCAATCGCGAGTTGCCCGATCACGACGTGCGCCAGGTGGCCACCGATTCAAGCGGATTGGTTTTGGCCGCAACCCCGCGCGGGCTTTGGCAACGGACGGCGCCGGGCAATTGGGGGCCGGTTCGCGCCACGGACGAGGTCGGTCGCGTCTGGACGGAAAACGACGTGCGCGGGGTGGCGATTGATCGCGCCGGCACTTGGTGGGTGGCCACGCCGGCGGGCGTAATTCGTCGCCAAGGCGGACAATGGACTTTTTTCACCGGGCGCGAGGGATTGCCTTACGCGGACTTTACCTGCGTGGCGATGGGCGAAGGTTCAGAGGTTTGGTTTGGCACACATCGCGGTGCGGTTCGATTTGATGGCCAGGAATGGACGTATCGGGAAGGGCAATGCTGGTTGCCCGGCAACGACGCGCGTTCCATTGCCGTCGGGGTGGATGGCCGTGTGTGGTTCGCTACCGATAAGGGATTGGGCTGCATCGAGCGTCGCGCCATGACGCTGGCGGAAAAAGCCGAACACTACGAACAGGAAATCGAGCGTTATATCAAACGCACGCCGTATGGCTACACCTCCGAAGTCGGTTTGAGCGCGCCCGGCGATCGCTCGAAGATCATTTACGAGGATAGTGATAACGACGGTCTGTGGACTTCGATGTACGGAGCCGGCGAATGTTTCGCCTACGGCGCGACGAAGGATCCCGCCGCCAAAAAGCGCGCCCAACAAGCTTTCGAGGCGTTGCGTTTCCTGCAAAAAGTCACGCAAACCGGGGAGCACGTTCCGCCCCGTGGATTTGTCGCGCGCACGATCCGCCCCATGGATTGGCCTGATCCCAACTTGGGTCGCGTGGCGCGCGATCGAAAAGATCAGGAGGAGGATCACTTGTGGAAAGTCATTGATCCGCGCTGGCCGAAGAGCGCTGATGGCAAGTGGTATTGGAAAAGTGACACCAGCTCGGACGAATTGGACGGGCACTTCTTTTTCTATCCGGCCTACTACGATCTGGTGGCGGAAACGGATGCGGAGAAAGAGCGTGTGCGCGAGGTGGTGCGCGACCTGACCGATCACTTTCTCGAGCACGATTTCGCGTTGGTGGATCACGACGGCAAACCGACACGCTGGGCCGTGTACGGCCCGCATCGCTTGAACGACGATCCGCTTTGGTGGCTCGAACGCGGTCTGAATTCGCTCAGCATCCTTTCCTATTTGACCGTGGCCGAACACGTCACCGGCGATGCGAAATACGGTCGGGCGATTCATGAGTTGATCGAGAAGCACGGCTATGCCGCCAACGTGATGAACGCCAAGATGCAAATGGGCGTCGGCTCGGGTAACCAATCGGACGACGAAATGATGTTCATGTGCTTCTACAACCTCATTCGTTACACGAAGGAAGCCCAGTGGCGGGAGAAATGGCGCTTTGCCTTCTACTACTACTGGCGGCTCGAAGAACCCGAGATGAACCCCTTCTTCAACTTCGCCTACGCCGCCGTCGGGCCAGGCCACACGTTTACGGATGCTTTTGGTCCGATCCCGGTGGACCCGTGGGCGGATTGGCTCTCAGATTCCATGGCGACTCTGCGCGGCTTTCCGCTGGATCGCGCCAACTGGGCGCACCATAACAGCCAGCGCCTCGATCTGGTCCCGCTACGTCGCCAGGAGATGATTGATTTCACCGCGGATCAACGGCCCAATCGTGGGGGGCGGGTGAACGGCAAGGTGCTGCCGGTGGAGAACCGCCATTTCAATCATTGGAACACCGATCCCTGGCGGCTGGATTATGGCGGGAACGGGCGCGAACTCGCAAGTGGCGCCGTTTATCTGCTTCCTTACTACATGGGTTTATACCACGGGTTCATTGAGAAACCACAGTAGCCACCGCCCCAACCTCCGCCTCATTCCCGCTCCGAACGGGTGGCGCCTGCCTTGCGGCAACGTCCGGCCAGAATTCCTGTAACGTTTGCCAGGATTTGCTTCTGTGGTGGGTGGTATGAAGACTACAATCGTGCCCATGCTCGGAATGTTCGCGCTCAGCGGATGGGAGATCGCCTTGATCCTGTTGAGCGCGCTGGTCAGCCTCGCCGTCCTGGTGGGAGTCATCCTGTTGGTGGTTTACCTGGTCCGGCGCACCTCCCCATCGCCCGCGGCGGCCACCCCGCCAAAACCTCCCGGCGCTGCGGATAAACCGCCCGATGCTGCCGCCACTCAGATTCTCCCTTCGACCTGCCCGCAATGCGGCACCCCGCAGCCCTCCGGGACGCTGGCCGGCCTCTGCCCGGCCTGCCTGCTCAAGATGGGCGCACAAGCCGACACCGTGTTGGACGCCCGGCATCTGACATTCGTCCCGCCCACCGTGGCCGAACTCGCACCGCTGTTTCCGCAACTGGAAATCCTGGAACTGATCGGCAAAGGCGGCATGGGCGCGGTTTACAAGGCGCGCCAGAAACAACTGGACCGCCTTGTCGCCCTGAAAATTCTCCCGCCCGGCATCGGCAACGATCCGACCTTTGCCGAACGCTTCGCCCGCGAAGCCAAGGCGTTGGCGAAGCTGAATCATCCCGGCATTGTGACGTTGTTCGAGTTTGGTCATGTCACGACGCCCTCTCTCCCCGCGTCCCTCTCCCATCCGATAGGAGAGGGTGGACAAAGGCCGGGTGAGGGTTGTCTCTACTTCTTCCTCATGGAATTCGTGGACGGCGTCAATCTGCGGCAGTTGCTGCACGCCGGCCGGGTGTCCGCGCGCGAGGCCCTGGCCATCGTGCCGCAGATTTGCGACGCACTCCAGTTCGCGCACGACCAGGGCATCGTGCATCGGGACATCAAGCCGGAGAACATTTTGCTCGATCGCCGGGGGTGCGTGAAGGTGGCGGATTTCGGACTGGCGAAGATTGTGGGCAACAACGCGCCCCTCACCCCGTCCCTCTCCCCATCCGATGGGGAGAGGGTGGCGAAGCCGGGTGAGGGGTCGCCGGTTCTCACCGATGCCGGCAAAGTCATGGGCACGCCGCAATACATGGCGCCCGAGCAACGCGAGAACCCCGCCGAGGTGGATCATCGCGCCGACATTTACGCGCTGGGCGTGGTGTTTTATCAGATGCTCACCGGCGAGCTGCCCGGAAAGAAAATCGAGCCGCCATCGCGGAAGGTTACGATTGATGTGCGGCTGGATGAAGTGGTGCTACGCGCGTTGGAAAAGCAGCCCGGGCTTCGCTACCAGCAAGCCAGCGTCCTCAAGACGCGGGTGGAGACGATTGCCGCCGAGAAAGACACGATCCGCGGAGCGTCCCCTACAAGCTCCGCTTTTGTACTGCTTGCGAAGGCCGGATTCGTCTGCGCTTATGGTTTGTTGATCTTGTTGCTGGTGCAGTCGTATTCCCAATTACCTGATCCGGTGGCCTGCCATTTTGGCGCGGACGGTCAGGCCGACGGGTGGTTGTCGCGGCAGAGTTATTTTATCCTGGTCGCGGGCCTGCCGCTGTTTCTGGGCGGCTTGTTTTGGTTAATTGCCCGGCAGGGCGTTCATTTTCCTCGGGCCATCAACATTCCTCGGCGCGATTACTGGCTCGCCCCGGAACGCCGGGCGCGCACTTCCGACCTGTTGTTGTGCTGGCTGCTGTGGCTGGGCACGCTGTTGACCGGTCTCATTGGCGGAACGCATGAGCTTACCGTGCAGGCAAATCAGGTCCAGCCGCCGCAGCTTGCAACGGGCGACCTGCTGGCGCTCCTCGTCAGCTTCTCCCTTGCCTTGTTGATTTGGGTCGCCGGACTGCTCATGCGGCTGGCGGAAACGGGAGACCGCAAACCGAGGTCGGCGGAAATGCTCCAACCTCATCAGGTCTCTGCCGCCCGCCCAATCCGCTTGGTCACTGCATTGTTCCTCCTTGCGGGCTTGTGGAGTCTGTTGGACGTGCTTTGCCACAATGGCTTTCGCAGTGTCTCCATTGCGCCGGCGACGTTGGGCTTGGCGATCGGCGTTGGCTTGTTGAATCGGCGCGAGTTTTGTCGGCGCATGGCGGTCTTGGTCACGGCGGCCACTTTCATCGGGTGGCTGATCGGCATCGGCTGGTTGTTCGGCAAAGCCTTCGGGCTTTTCAACCGGTTCGATGTCGTCGTCAAAATTCTTGGTCACCCCATGGATAACCGCATTGGCGCGGCACTGGCCTTTCTGTTCATGTTCGGCTCGATTCTGCTGACGGCCTGGATCTTTCTGGTTTTGATGCGGGACGAAGTGCGGGCTGAATTTTCCCAACCCGGGCAACGCCCGCGTTCGTGGCTCGAATGGAGCTTGTTGCTTTTGGTGGTGTTGGTCATGGCGGGCGTCATCCGGTTGCCCATCTCGAACCCGCTGCAAACGGGCTTCTACTTCATGAGCCACGCGCGGATTGATGAAAAGACCGCCCCGATCGAAAGTCCCAGCGCAGGACAAGCGACCCCGGATAAATTGCCTACAAAAACCATTCTGTTGGCGCGCGCGACCAACCAACTTGTCGGCGCCACCACGGACACGCGCACCGTGAGTGTCTGGACGGATTCTACCGTGTTCCCCGGGGAAATTCTACAGACGTTCGTCAGAAAGCCGGATGGAACGGTCGGCAACGGCGGAAAGTTTCTGGCCATCCGGGTCCAAGGCGGCAAAGCCAGCACGTCCGTCTCGTGCAATTGGTTTTTCATGGAAGCCGAAGGCTTTGGTACGGTTGAAGCGGAGCAGGCCACCACTCAAATCCGCAAGCATTTCATCCAACGCCCCCTGACATTGCAGGCGCGAACGCCGCTGGAGTTGTTCTGCGTCACCAACTCGCACGGCGGCACGCTTGCGGGCTTGATTCAATATGACCAACCCACGCCTGCGACACCGGACGCGACAGGCAAGGTGAAGGTTGTCGTAGCCATTCAACAAGTTTTGGGGGTTGGGCCGAGGATTGGATACTCCGCCCGGGTGCCGCCTGGCTACCGATTGCAGGCCATGTCGCCGGACGGTGAGGCCGACACCCGCACTCCGGCCGGGCCGCAGGATTTTAGCAGTTCCTGGCACTGGCCCTTTCGCCCGGGACAATCCCCGGCCTCATCTGACGCCTTCATCTGGCATGTGCCGCATCAACCCCAAACCAGCGGGAACGCAGCAATGTTGCCGCAGCGCGCCTTGCGGGGCGGCAACATCGCCGTCCCGCTCCGCTTTCCGGGCCAACCGAAGTTTGAATCCTTCGAGGTGGTACTGGGTGAACCCAAATTGCTCTTTACGATCACCAACGGCCCCGCTGATGTCCGGCGCGGATTTTTGGAATTAGTCGGCCCGGAGCCGGCCACCCCGGTTCTCAACCGCGACCAAATCATCGTCGAAGACCTCGCGTTGCAGATGATTGTCGCTATTCGCGAGCGGGATGACACGAAATTACGGGCGTTGGCCAGCGACCGCATCAAGGGCTGGCCGGAGGCATTGCCACAGTTCGCCGTCGAATTACGCGAGCATTACCGGCAAAGCACCGGCGACGAAGGGTTCGATTTGCGCGCCAATGGATCATTGGTGGATGGGGATTTTGCGGCGGTTCGTTGTTCTGGCCCGGCGGCGTTGCAAGGAAAGTGTCTGGTGCTGTTTTTCAATAAAACCGCCGGGGGCTGGCACAATTGTTCCCTGCGCGCCGCGACGAATGATGTTCCGCTGGATCAATTATTGACGACTTTGAAAAGGCAAATGGAAAGGAAGAACCAGCCATGACAGAATGAACGGGAGAGGAATAAAACTCATTCCCTTGCCGAACATTCCCCTGCCTTTCGCTACCGATTTATGATTACCTGCCCCGGTCAATGACTTCGGAACAATCAAGCCAGCCCTCGTCCGTCCCGCATGACATCTTCGCCACGACGCATTGGACGGTGGTGCTCGCGGCGGGCCGACGACACGAACCCCAGTCCGACCGTGCGTTGGAGGCGTTGTGCCAGACTTATTGGTTTCCGCTCTACGCCTACGTGCGGCGGCACGGCCACGCGAAGGCGGATGCGGAGGATCTGGTGCAGGCGTTCTTCGCGCGGTTTCTGGCGAAGAATTATCTCGCGGGCTTGAGTGCCGAGCGCGGGCGGTTTCGCGCCTTCCTGCTCGCGGCGTTGAAAAACTTCCTCGTCAACGAGTGGAAACATGCCGGCCGCCAGAAACGCGGCGGCGGCGTGAAGCCGTTGTCGCTCGACTGGCAAACGGCGGACACGAAGTTCCAATCCGTCGCGGCAACCGAGCCGGGCCCGGACCGGGCCTTTGATCGCGAGTGGGCATTGGCGCTGTTGGGGAAGGTCATCGAGCGATTGCAAGCCGAGTGTGAAACCGACGGCAAGGGAAAGTTGTTTGAACAGTTGAAGGCGTTTCTCGCCGCCGGCAAAGGCGAGACGGCGCAGGGCGAAGTCGCCAGGGCGCTCGGCATGGAGGAAGGCGCGGTGCGGGTGGCGGTGCATCGGTTGCGCAAGCGGTATCGCCAGTTGTTGCGCGACGAGATTGCCAATACGCTGTCCGATCCGGCCCTGGTGGACGAGGAGATGCGGGCGTTGTTCGGAGCCTTTGCGGTTTAATCAGAGTTCCAACGGCCGCAGCCATTCATGCTGATTCATCTTCGGCCATTGAAATCCACGTCGGACCATCGCCCCGGCGCCGCTACCACTGCTTCCCGTCGGCCTTCGTGCCGCAGAGATTGACCTTGATGCCGAGCGCCTGGGCCAGGGCGGCTTTGGCGTAGAGGCATTGATCGGCGGCGGCGGCGTTACGGGCATACGCGCAGTGAACGTGGTTCGCCTGATGTTTGGCCATCATCTGATCGCGTGTCACTCCGTAGGTCACGGCGTGCATGATGGGCCATTGCCAGGTGGTGGCCTGCCAGCGCCGCTCGGTTTCTGCGCGTGGCAGCCGGACGACCTTGCCGCGTCCGATATCCAGGTGCAAAGCGTCGTCCGCCACGTGGATGCGGGACCAGACAATCTCGCCCGGTCGGGAAACGCCCCGCAACGTGCTGCCGCCTTTCGGGAAATACATGGGCGGTTGTCGGAAGCCTTCCGCGCCTTTCCAGCCGCCGATCAGGTGTGCCGGGGGCACGCTGCCGCTGATTTCGAAAACCCACACGTAATCCTTGACGGTGCCGGATTGATCCCAATCTCCCCAACGCAAATCGTGCAATGTATTTTCCGGCGGCTGTTTCAAGGCTTCGTGGACGCGCTGGGTAAGCAATCCATCCAGACCCGCACACTCGTCCGCTTCGTTGAAATGCGTCAACGGTTTACCGGCGTAAAGCATGCGTTTGCCGTCCCGCGATTTTACCGGCGGCCGATCTGCGTTATTAAGCGTGCCTTCCACCAAATCGCTGGCAGGCAGCAAATCTTTCAACCCCTGCTGATATTGAATGCCGATGCAGTCGCAGCCGAAGTCCGCCGCGATCCGCACCGCCGCGATGTAAGTTTTGCACTGCCAGAGAATTTGCCGCTCGGTGAGATCGGTGGCGTCGTTCGGGCCGGTGTGAAATTTCATTCCCTGGCGTCGATACCATTGGTAAACCGCGTGGGCTTCACTGTCCCGCACTTGTGTCGCGCCGTAGTAAAGTGCGGATTGACTCAAACGCTCTTTGAAGATGCCGGTGGCATGCAACAAATGATCCGGAATAATGGCATTGAACATGCCCATGCAACCTTCGTCAAAAACGCCCATGATCGCCTTGTCGCGCCGCAATTGCGCGGCGAGGCTTTCGCCGAGTCGCCGCGCGCCGGCGGGCACTTTGATCTGGGTCAAGGGCTTGACGTGCTGGGTCGGATGTGAGCAACGACCCGTTTTGAGCCATTGCCGCAGCCGGGTCTTGAAATACGCGTCCGTGAAATTTTCACTCCAAAGCGTGGAATACATCACCCCCTGTTTGGTCAGCGAGCCATTCAAATTCAGCATGCCCACCAGGCCGGGCCAGGTGCCTGACCAATTCGCCACGGTGAGGATCGGGCCGCGATGCGTGGTCAAGCCGGCCAGAACGTGATGCGAGTATTGCCAGACGGATTCGGCCACCATCAACGGCGCGTCGGGATCCAGGTGGCGGAACACTTCCATCCCGCGCCGTTGTGAATCAATGAAGCCATGTTTGGCGACCGGATCGTAAGCATGACCCCGCACCACTTCGTAGCCCTCCGCCCGGAGGGCGGCACCCAAAGCGCCCTCCATTTCCTTTTGCGCGGGCCAACAAACGCGATTGGCCGAAAGCCGCAGGTCGCCGCTGGCGACGAGTTGCACTTGATGTTTCTTGAGACGCGGAAAGCTCCGTCCGGTTCGATTCGTGTTTTTGGCCATAACAATTGTCGTAACGAAATGAACTTGCTGGTTGTTTAATCTTTATTCTACCGACCGCATAGGGAATACACCCGGCGCGCGGCCAAAGAAATCATTTTCTCGCGGCCACAGGCTTGACGCCTTCCATCGCTTTCGGTACCGATAGCCCTGATCATTGTGCAGCCTCATTGTTTAGTTAAAACCGCCGGCGCCTGTGAACGGGTTGCTGTCGCCATCCCCCGCAACGCATGAACCAACCGAAGCCCAGCATGTTCGTCCTGGCCAATGGCAGGAGCGTTTTCTTCACCTTTCTCCTGGTCAGCTCGTTATTTCTGCTCTGGGGATTTTGCAACGGGATGATTGACGTGATGGACAAACATTTTCAGGAGGAATTGAAGCTGAGTCTTTCGCAATCCGCCTGGGTGCAGTTTGCACATTATCTGGGATACTTTCTCATGTCGCTGCCGGCGGGCTGGCTGGCCACCCGACTGGGCTACAAAGGCGGCATCATCGCCGGCTTGCTGATGGTGGCCGTGGGCGGATTCTGGTTCATTCCGGCAACCAAGATCGCCGCGTTCTGGGCCTTCTTGACCGGGGTTTGCGTCATCGCCTCCGGTCTCACCTTTCTGGAAACCGTGGCCAATCCCTACACCACGGTACTCGGCGCGCCGCGCTTTGCCGCTACGCGCATCAACATTGCGCAATCCTGCAACGGGGTGGGCTGGATTTTCGGCCCCATTGCCGGCAGCGCGTTCTTTTATGGCACGGACGCTGCCGGGCGTAGCACCGGCGCGCAGACGCTGTGGATTCCCTACGCTGGCGTCGCGGTGGGGGTTTTGATTCTGGCCGTTGTGTTCTTCTTCGCACCCATCCCGGACGTGAAAACCGATGAGCCACAAGCTGACGATGCAAAAACGGATGCTGACGTCGGCGCAGGTATGGAACGAAGGATCAATCGCAAATCCGTTTACGTTTTGTTGCTGCTGAACGCGGGAGTGTTGATCGGTATCTTTGGCATGATCTCGTGGTTGATTCTGGAGGTCGTGGGAGCGGGCCAACCGGCTTTGACTCTCGCTGGCTGGTTGCCGCGCCTGCCTGGCATGACGCTAAACCCGGATTCAGCCCTGTTGCTGGGGCTCTTTTGGGTGGGGGCGGTCTGTCTGATTCTGGCCGCCATCAAACTGGCGGTCACCGTAAAGAAGATTTCCCCGCAAAGCATCTGGGCGCATGAACATTTCACCGGCGCCACGCTGGCACAATTCGTCTATGTGGCGGCCCAAGCGGGTATTTTCAGTTTTCTGATCAATTATCTGGTTTCCGAACCGCCCGCCTTGCCCAACTCCTGGTTGACGGAGCGAACGAAAAATTGGTTTGAAGTCAAAACGGCTTTTTCCGCCCATGACTTCAAAGATCTGTCGGCACTGGCGCATCGGCTGAGCGACAAAGCGGATGCGCTTTCAGCTTTTCTGGCGGCAAATTTATCGCCGGCCACGACCAAGACGTTGAACGAGTTCCAATCCGGCACTGCCGGTGCGGCCGCCTTGCGCGTGGCCTTGACGCAGGACCTGAACAGTCTCGTGCTCAAGCAACAGCTCTACACGCCGGAACGATTTGCTGGCGTGACCCTTTCCGACCCGACCCGGGAACTGTTGGCGTCAGCGTCCGAGTTGCACAGTTCCGCGCGTTTAAATCGTCTGCTCCTGGCGGAAGCGTATCCGGGGGTGCTGACCTTTCACGACGGGGCTCTGGCCATCACCAACCAACTGGCGGCGCAACTGGTTTCGTTCGGGTTCATCTGTTTTTTAATTGGGCGCATTACGGGTGCGTTCTTGCTGAAAAAATTCTCCGCGCACAAAGTGGTTGGTCTGTACGGAGTATTGAACGTCATCGCCTGTCTGTTGATTTTCCTCAAGCTGGGCTGGCTTTCGGTGGGGTGCGTCTTCCTCACGTATTTCTTCATGTCCATCATGTTTCCCACCATTTTCGCGTTGGGTATTTTTGGCCTCGGCAGCAAGGCCAAGGGCGCGGCGGCGTATATCGTCATGGGTATCATGGGCGGGGCCATCCTGCCCAAACTCATGGGCGCGGTGGCGGATCATTACGACATGTCCCGCGCTTTCATTGTCCCGCTCTTGTGCTTCGCGCTGATTACGCTTTACGGCTACGCCTGGCCGAAGTTGAGCCAGGCGGAAGCGTTGCATGACGTTCGTCACACCGGGGGACATTGAGCGCAACGAATCGGTTGCGTCCTCGCCAGTCGGCGCGTTTCGCGGCTGACAATGACCCTGGAATCAAGGAAGCTTCCCGCATGAGCGCGCTCCCGGTCAGCACGGAAAAGGAAAATCAGCTCGCGCAACGCATGGCGGCGTTGGGAATCCAGGAAGCCGATCTGGAGGAATCTTTTGTCCGCTCGGGCGGTCACGGCGGCCAGAACGTCAACAAGGTCGCGACCTGCGTGGTGCTGTTGCATCGGCCAACGGGGCTTCAGGTCAAGTGCCAGAAAACCCGTCAACAAGGCCTCAACCGCTTTCTGGCGCGACGGTTGTTGCTGGAAAAGCTCGAAGCGGAGCGACACCGGGAACGAACCGTCGCCCAGGCGCACGCAGCCAAATTACGACGGCAGAAACGCAAGCGCAGTCGCGCGGCCAAGGAACGGATGCTGGCCGAAAAAGCGCAACGCGCGCGCAGGAAAGCGGATCGCCGTCCACCGCGATGGGATTGACGCGCAGTTCCGCAATGCGCCACGAAACTTTCACTTTCGCCTGTGAACCGCAACCGACCTGAACCGAGGGGCTTCGCGCGTTCCTCACACAAGTTACACGCGGCGGCTCAATAGCCATGTCGGACGAGCCAATAGACTGTCGCCATCAAGGCAACGCAAGCAAGCGACATCCAAAACCACGACTCGACAAAATAGGAAAGCGCGATCATCACCAAACCGCCGATCATGGGAGGCATGGTCTGTTGCTTTTTGCCGTAGATGAAGTAACCCACGCCAATCGAGCCCCACAGCAGCGAGGCAAACAGGAATTTTGCATCCAATAAATTCACAATCGCTCCGTCAGCTTGCCGCAGTCCGCGCGCTTTGGCCAGTTTTCCGAACGACCGGATAGCCGCCCGGCAAACGCAAAGCCCATCTTGCGCCAATGGCGTAAAAAACCTAGGCTGGCGCGATGTTTGAATCGCTCAGCAGCAAACTCCAAAACGCTTTCCGTAATCTGCGCGGCCTGGGAAAAATTTCCGAGAGCAACGTGTCCGACGCGCTGCGCGACGTGCGCCTGGCGTTACTCGAAGCCGACGTCAATTTCAAGGTGGCGCGGGACTTCATCGAACGCGTCAAAGCCAAATCCATTGGCGCGGAGGTCGTCCAGAGCATTCAGCCCGGACAGCAAATCATTAAAATCATCAACGATGAACTGGTGGAACTGCTCGGTTCGCAGAACGCCGGGTTGAATTTTGATCGCAATCCCGCCTGCATTCTGATGGTCGGTTTGCATGGTGCGGGCAAAACCACGTCCAGTGGCAAACTGGCGCGACTGATCCAAAAACAAGGCCGCCAGCCCTTGTTGGTGGCCGCCGATGTTTATCGGCCCGCCGCCATGGATCAGTTGGCAACCCTCGCGAAACAACTGGACCTGCCGGCGTTCGTGTCGCGAGGAGAAACCGATGTAACGAAAATTGCGCGGGATGCGCTGGCTTATGCGGAAACGCACAATCGCAACACGCTCATTTTTGACACGGCGGGACGATTGCAAATTGATGAGCCGTTGGTGCAGGAATTAGTGCGGCTGCGCGACCTGGTAAAACCGCGTGAAATTCTCCTGGTACTTGACGCCGCCACCGGTCAGGAGGCCGTCAATGTCGCCACGCATTTTGATCAGGCCCTAAACATCACGGGCGCGGTCCTGACGAAACTGGATGGTGACGCGCGCGGTGGGGCCGCGCTCAGTTTGAAGGCAGTAACCGGCAAGCCGATCAAGTTCATGGGGGTCGGGGAAAAGCTGGAAGATTTCGAGCCGTTTCATCCCGAGCGCATGGCTTCCCGCATTCTCGGCATGGGCGACGTGGTCAGCTTGGTGGAGAAAGCGGCGGAAGCCGTGGACTTGGAAGACGCCAGGCGCATGGAAGAAAAGATGCGGCGCGGCCAGTTCACGCTGGAAGATTTTCTGGAGCAATTACGGCAGATGAAGAAACTCGGGCCGCTGGATAACATCATGAAAATGCTGCCCGGTGGCGCGGAGGCGCTCAAGCAGGTGGACATCACCAAACAGGAGCGTGAGTTCAAGCACATGGAAGCCATGATCTGTGGCATGACGCCGCAGGAGCGCAAAACGCCAGCCCTCCTGAACGCCAAACGCCGACAGCGGATCGCCAAGGGCAGCGGGGTGAGCGTGACCGAACTTAACACCATGCTCAACAAATTCGCCCAGATGCAGCAGATGATGAAAAAAATGGGCAAGTTCCAGAAAATGATGGCGCGCATGGGCGGCGCCGCACCCGGCATGTTTGGACGGTAATCTCCCAACCAGCCGGCGGGAGAAGTTTATAAAGCTGAAACTACACGGCGCCGCTGGTGTCACCAAGTTTATTGGCGGGGACAAACCGCCAACCCAATCCCGGCGTCACCACTTCCCATCCGTCAGAGCTGCGGTGATTTGGCGTGCCAAATCCTCCGCCAACACCGGAAGCGTTTGTCGCTCAGCACTCGGCAAATCATCCCCCGCACGCATCAAAGTGGCCCCGGTCAAATCATCCTCATAAACCACCCGTCCCGTAATGCGGTCGCGCACCACCACATGCGCCGTAAAGGTCAGGCGATAATCGCGTCCCGTCGTAATGTCCGTCGGCAGGAAGCTGATTTGGCCGCGTTGATAGGAAAGAATGTCGCCGGAAACCACCAGATCGCCATCAGCATGTGAGGCCAGCGTGTAAGTGCCGTCGCGCTGGATTTCCTTGCGCAGCGCGGTGGTGATCGCCTCACCCAGACGCGGCTCCAAAGTGCGATTAAAGAACGGCTGAATTTGGATGGAACGCGCGCCGGCAGTTTGCCCGCCAGTGGGCCCCAGGCGGTAGCCCGCGCAACCCCCCAGCAGCACGCTCAGGCCGATCGCTAACATGCCGCGCTTCCAAACCATGATCATTGCGTCGCGGCGGGCAGGCGCTGCTTGATGAGGTCAATCCGCTCGCGCGCCACGCTGGCGTAACGGGACTCAGCGCCGTTGATCAGAACCTCGTTATAATAAACCAACGCGCCGCTCCAGCGTTTTTGACTGGCGTAAAATTCGGCAATCTTGAAATTGCCCCGCGCCTGCTCCTCTTTGAGCCGCGCAATGATGCGCCGCACTTCCGGCAACCGCCGATCCTCCGGATGCAGCACCATCAAATCATTGAAGGTCGCGATTGCCTGTTCCGCCGTGCTTTGATCGTACTCAGCCGTCAACGCTTGTTTGTAGTAGGACATTCCCGCGCGATACAAGGCGTCGGCGGCAATGATGGGCAGGTCGTGATAGCGGTCGGCGGCGCGTTCGTAGGCGGACGCGGCTTCCGGGTAATTTTTCTGTGATTCATACGCCGCGCCAATGCGCAATTGCGCGTGCGGGGCCACGGCGCCATAAGGTCCGTTGGCGACGATTTTTTCAAACAACCCCGCCGTCTTTTCCATGTTCGGAAAGAACGGCACGTAACCCCAAAAAATATGGAAGCGTTGCCCGGCCAGAAAACGCGAGGCGATTTGGTACTGGCGGCGGGCGGCATCCGCCAGCCGATCGCTCTTGGGATACTTGGTGAAAAGTTCCTGGTAGGCGGCAAACGCGCGTTCATCCTTGCGCTGCGCTTCGTACCCGCGTCCCAACAAATATTGCGCCTCGGCGGCATAATCGGAGAGCGGCCACTTGCGTACGAGGTAGGAACTGGCTTTGACCGTCGTGGAAAAATCTTTTGCCTCGAACGCTTCCTGCGCCACGGCGAGCTGATCCTTGGCCTGATCTTTGCGCCATTGAGTCGTCGTGCCCGGCAATTCGTAGTGCCACCCTTCGCCCGGCGTAAAAATCAGCGGGGCCGGTGACGGAAAGGCGAAAAACAGTCCGGTCAGCAGCAGCAGGCTCAGAATGGTAAACCGACGACTCATGCGCGGACGGTAGCGACGGGAAAAAATCAAGTCAAGCAGGCGACCCCAACCGGGGTTCGCCATTCAGCCTTTGTAAACGATCATCACGGCGTAATCCGTCACAATTTTTTGCGAGCCGATTTCGACGTAGGAATACGTCAGCGGGGTCACACTGACCAGATGTTGCTCGCCCACTTTCTGCAGGAATTCCGTCACTGTGTCGTCGAAACGATCGCGACCAACTTCGATACAATCCGTGTGACGGATGGTTTTGATCCGCAATTTGCGATCGGATTCCTTCGCGGCCACTTCCAGCGGTTTGGAGGGTTTTTCGATCAAACTCGCCGCAGGTTCGCTCCGCACCGGCACTTTGAGATGGCGCTCAATTTTGGCGGCAGCCGAGGAAGCGATGGGATTAACCGTGCCACTGGCCGGGGGAATGACCGGCAGTCGGTCGCTGGAGCGCGATGCGGCGGGGATGACGATCTTTTCCGAACACGAGGGGCAGGTGATTTCGGTGCCGGCCCCGCTGGCGTCCACCGCGAGTTCCTGATCGCACTTGGGGCAATTGAAAATGATGTCCATAATCTCTTGTTCTTTAGTGGTTCAACGGCGGGTTGAGCCTAAGCGCGAATGGAAATGAGCGCCAGAAAAAAGTGCCGATTACGCCCGACAAAATGCGCCCGCCACGGGCGGGTTGCCCGCTCACTTTTTGGCCGGTTCAAACTGGATGGCCCCGGAATTGATGCAGTAACGCAGCCCGGTCGGCTTGGGCCCATCATTGAAGACATGGCCCAGGTGCCCGCCACAACGGGCGCACAGCACCTCGATCCGCCGCATGCCAAAGCTGCTGTCCTCCGCTTCGGTGATGATGTCCGTCTGCGCCGGGGCGTAGAAACTCGGCCAGCCACATTCCGATTCAAATTTGGTGTCCGAGGCAAACAATAACGCGCCGCAACCCGCACAGTGGTAATCGCCCGCGTCTTTGGTGTTCCAATATTTGCCGGTGAACGCGCGTTCCGTGCCTTTCTCGCGCAGGATTCGATACTGTTCGGGCGTCAATAGCTTCCGCCATTCTGCGTCGGTTTTGGTGAGGGTATCAGTCATAGTTAAAGCGGATGAAACGGCCGCGCCGGGCGGCGCCGCCTCCGGCGCCTCGGTTCGTGCGACGTGTCGGTCAACGCCGCAGCCAAGCAGCAGTACCGTTGTCCAACCCGCCAGCGTGGTCCGGGCTATTCTCATGATCTCCAAACGCATCATCACCTCATTGTCGCGTTACGCCGCGCCAACCACTCTACTCTACCTGCGGGAGCCGGTCACGATGAACCCAACCAGCCAGCGGCGCGCGTTCCTTGTGCCAGGATGTACTCTGTTCGTAGGCATGCGCAATTTTAAGAATGGTTGCTTCACCAAACGGCGGGCCGAGCAATTGCAATCCGATGGGCAGTTGGGGTGAACCGGTGAAACCGCACGGCACGCTGATTCCGCAGATTCCCGCCAAGTTGCATGAAATTGTGAACACGTCAGAAAGATACATTTGCAGCGGATCGGACGATTTCTCGCCGATCTTGAATGCAGCCGTTGGCGTCGTCGGCGTCACGATGGCATCCACCTGCTCGAATGCCTTGAGAAAATCCTGCCGGATGAGCGTTCGCACTTTTTGCGCGCGCAGATAATACGCGTCGTAATAACCGCTGCTCAAAACATACGTGCCCAAAATGATGCGTCGTTTCACTTCCGCGCCAAACCCCTGACCGCGCGTGTTGCAATAAAGCTCGAGCGGATCGTCCCCCTCGGCGCGCCAACCATAGCGAATGCCGTCGAAGCGGGCGAGATTCGCCGAGGCTTCAGCCGGCGCAATGATGTAATACGTGGCGGCGGCGTAATCCGCATGGGGCAAGGAAATCGCCGTCACGCTGGCGCCCAACGCCTGCAGTTGTTCAATTGCCCGATCCACCGCGGCCTTCACCTCCGGGTCCAGACCCGGGATCTGAAATTCCCGGGGCAAACCGATCCGCAACCCTTTGATGTTTCCATCCAACGCCTGGAGGTAATCCGGTACCGGTTGCTTCACACTGGTCGTGTCGCGCTCGTCGTGGCCGCTGATCACCTGGAGCAACGTGGCCGTATCACGAACGTCCTTGGTGAACGGTCCGACCTGATCCAGGGACGAAGCAAACGCCACCAAACCGTAGCGCGAAACGCGGCCGTAAGTGGGTTTGAATCCCACGCAACCACAGAACGCCGCCGGTTGGCGAATCGAACCGCCCGTGTCCGATCCCAGCGCGCCAATGACTTCATCCGCCGCCACTGCTGCCGCCGAGCCGCCAGAGGAACCGCCCGGAATGCGTGTCGGATCCCACGGATTACGCGTCAATCCAAATGCCGAGGTTTCTGTCGAACTGCCCATGGCGAACTCGTCCATGTTCAAACGACCAAACACAACTGCGCCCGCTGCCTTGAGTTTGGTGACGACCGTGGCGTCGTAAGGAGAAATAAAATTTCCCAGAATTTTGGAGCCGCAATTCAGCGGTTGATTCTTTACGGCGAAAACGTCCTTAAGCCCGATGGGAACGCCCAGCAACGGACGGTCCAGACCCATCCCTTGGGCAATTTCCTGGTCCAGTGCGTCGGCTTGCGCGAGGGCATCGGCCGCATCGTAGCTGATGAAAGCGTGGATTTTTTCATCCACCCGCGCGATGCGATCCAGGCACGCCTGCATGGCGGCGCGGACGCTGATTTCCCGTCGGGCAATGCGCACGGTTAATTCCGAAATGGTGAGTTGATGAGGCATGTCGGTTGCGGAATGCGCGAGTTACTCGACAATTTTGGGAACAACAAACAACCCGCCCGCCTGCCGGGGCGCGTTGTGCAGCGCCGCCTCGTGCGAAAGTGAGGGTTGAATGACGTCCGGGCGGGTGACGTTGACCGTCGGGACGGCGTGTGCGGTGGGTTCGACTTGGGACACATCCACGGCCTTCAATTGTTCAATAAAACCGAGGATGTTGCCCAGTTGGGTGCCGAGCGTTTTTTCCTCTTCCGGAGTGAGCGCCAGTCGGGCCAGATGCGCCACATATTTGACATCAAAATCGGTTCCAGCCATGTGCGGAGATTAGCGAGTTGCCGGGGTCGTTCCAAGTTCCAACTGGCCGCCGTCGGTTATTCCTCGTCGAACTTGCGTTGCAATAGCGCCTCAATTTCTGTCACTGCCTGGGCGGCGTCATTGCCATTGGCGTGGACCGTCAATTTGCACCCGGGGCCGGCCGCCAGCATCATCAGGCCCATAATGCTTTTGCCGTTCACCGTTTCTCCGTCTTTTTCGACCATGATCTCGGCAGTAAAGCGGTTGGCCGTCTTCACAAACATGGCGGCTGGCCGCGCGTGAATGCCCAGCTTGTTTTGCACTGTGAGTTCTTTGGTCAGCTTCGATCCACTCATCAAAATCGCTTCATTATTAGCGAATCGAAGGGGTTAGGCCATTTTTTTATTTTGCCGGTGGCGTGTTAGTCATTTGGGCGATCAACCGCTCATTCAACTCCTTGGCGGGATTATAGCCAGTGATCGCCAATTTCAGGTGCATGGCTGCCACTTCGATCAGGCGCGCGATGTCCCGACCCGGACGGATCGGAATGGTAATGTGCGGCACCTTAACGCCGAGAATCTGCGTGAACTCCTGCTCCAACCCCAGCCGCTCGACATCAGGCACCTCGTTCCACGCCTTCAGTGAAACCACCAAGTCCACCCGTTTGTTGGAGCGAATGCTCTTGATGCCGAACATTGCCGCGACGTTGATGATACCGATGCCGCGCACTTCCATGTGATCCCTGGTCAACGGAGCCGCCGCGCCAATAACGTGCTGGCCATCCTGCAAATGCACTTTCACGACGTCATCCGCCACCAGGCAATACCCACGCTCGATCAACGCCAGCACGCTCTCGCTCTTGCCCGCGCCGCTCTCGCCCTTGATAATCACACCGATGCCCAGAATATCCACCATGCTGCCCAGCTCGGTGCCGCGCGGCGCAAACATGGTTTCCAGCGTCAGCGTCGCCTGGCTGATGAAGTGCATGGTGATTTGTGGCGTGCGAAAAACCGGCACCCGCGCCGCGTTGGCCGCCGCGATCATTTCCTCATCCGGTTTCAAATTGCGGCTGCAGACCAGACACGGCACCTTGTAGCTGAAAAGGGTTTGGTAACATTTGGCGCGATCCGCCGGCGTTTGCGAGCGGAGGAAAAAAATCTCCGCGTTGCCCAAAGCCTGCACGCGTTTGTAGGCGAAATACTTCGTGAAACCGGCCAACATCAGCCCCGGACGATTGACGGTCGGCTCAATGATTTCGCGCTTCAAACCCTCCGCGCCCGCCACCAGTTCCAACCCCAGGGGTTGCTGGTTTTCCCGGAAAAATCGTTCAACGGTGATGACTTCTGGTTTCATGGCTTGCCCGTCGCCAGAATAGACGGTGGCGCGTTGGATTCAATCTGAATTCCCGCCCGATCGTTCCGCGCCACTTCCAGCGGGCGCCTGGGTGAATTCACCGCAACGGCGCTTCACGAATGTTTGCCGCCGCAGCAACCGTTTTTTCCGTCAGTGTGAGATTTATGCGTGGACGATTCCGCTGGAGTGTGATCGTGACCGCACCCGCAACCATCCCCCGCTCCGGCTTTCCCGTTCTGCCAGCGGGTGAGCAGTACAAAGAAAAATCCGGCCACCAATAAAATTGCGACGATAAATAGAGTTGTCATAGCTTTTGCCCGTCCCCGACAGGCTACGCGAATCGCAAATCGTGTCGAGCCTGTGCGATGAGTTCCAGTCTGCGGAAGCGAACCCGGCCCGTGCCACCTTCCGGCGACTTGGCGACTTGGTTTTGGCGTGACCCAATCCGGTTTTGCTGTCATCGTAATTCCGTGACAACAGCTCAGGTCGAACAACTGCTGGAACAATTCCGCGCGGGCGAAATTTCGCGCGGCCACGTCCTGCGCGCTCTGCAAATTGCGCCCGTCGCTGATCTGGGTTTTGCTCAGGTGGATTTACATCGGGCGCTGCGCAAGGGATGCCCCGAAGTCATCTTCGGCGCGGGAAAAACCACCGCCCAAGTGGTGGGCATCGCCGCCCGGCTGTTTCAACAGAAGCAAAATGTACTCGTCACCCGCGCAACGAAAGAACAGGCGCGCGCCTTGCAAAAGCGGTTCAAGGCCGCCCAACACCATGAACTGGCGCGTTGTGTAACCATTGAAAAATGGCCACTGCCAAAACACCCCGGCACCATTGCCGTCGTCTCCGCCGGCACGAGCGATCTACCGGTGGCGCAAGAAGCGGCCCTCACCGCCACCCTGATGGGAAACCAAGTGGTGGAAGTTCACGACGTGGGCGTGGCGGGACTGCATCGCGTCCTGGCGCGTTTGGAAATTTTGCAGCAGGCGAACGTGCTCGTGGTCGTGGCCGGAATGGAAGGCGCGTTGCCGAGTGTGGTCGCTGGACTCGTGAGCAAGCCGGTCATCGCCGTGCCGACGAGCGTGGGTTACGGCGCGAGTTTCGGCGGCGTGGCGGCGTTGCTCGGCATGTTGAACAGTTGCGGCAGCGGCGTGACGGTGGTGAACATTGACAACGGATTTGGCGGCGGCTATGCCGCGAGCCAAATCAATGCACTCGCCACAGATGGACACAGATGAAACACAGATATGTTTCATGCGCCGCGCCAAAATTTTTATTTGTGAACATCTGTGCCCATCTGTGGCGGGTTCAATAAAACCCTTTATCTCATTGGGTTTGCTCGCAAGATGGACGGCCACTGTCAGCGGAACTGTCAGTCTGGTGGCGGATGCCAAAACTATTCGCCACCACTGGCTAGGACTCGCTGAAACTCTGCCACCACGCGCGTTCAATAACGCCGCCGGTTACAGACTGAATTCTCGTTCAGACCAAACACTATGAAAACGAGATTCAATCTATTCCGTCGCGACAACGGGGTTTATTATACCGAGGACACGACGACCGGCAAGCAATCCAGCTTGCGCACCAAGGACGAAACCGAAGCCAAGAGCCTGCTTAACGCGAAGAACGAGGCACAGCGGCAACCAGTCTTAAACTTGCACCTTGCCCGCGCCTACCTGACCGCCAGCGACCCGGCATTTGTGGAACGCACTTGGAACGTGGTCATGGAACAGATGCAATCACGCGGCAAAGAGAGCAGCCGGGAGCGTTACGCCAGCGTGTTCAAGTCCCCGTCCTTTGACGGCCTGCGGAACAAGAAATTGATGGAAACGACCGCCGATGATTTCTTTGCCGTGTTCAAACAAAACAAGGTTGCGATAAACGAGTTTTTGAAACGGCTGCATAACTTCGCCGTGCATCTTGGCTGGATTGCGATTCCGATTGTCGCGCCGTATCTCTGGCCGAAATACGAACCCAAAGACCGGCGCGGCATCACGCGGGACGAACACCAGAGCGTTTTAGCGCGGGAGAAGAAAGCGGAATGGAAACTTTACCTTGAATTGCTTTGGGAAACCGGCGCGGCGCAGAGCGACGCGGTAAACTTCAAGGCCGAGGACATTGACTGGCAGAGCCGGACAATCTCTTACTTCCGCATGAAAACCGGCTCATTGGCACAGTTCACGATCAGCAAGAAGCTGGAAACCGTCTTGAACCACCTGCCGACCACGGGGGCATTGTTCCCGAAGCTGTCCACATTCACGGCCAACGACCGGGCGAGCCGCTTCCGCCGCCGTTGTCATGCGGCGGGAGTAACGGGCATAACGCTGCATTGCTACCGCTACGCATGGGCGGAACGGGCCAAAGTGGTGGGGATGCCAGAACGGTTTGCCCAGGCTGCGCTAGGGCATAACAGCAAGGCGATTCACCGCGCCTATGCCAAGAAAGCGCAAATCATCGCGCCATCCCTTGAGGATTACGAAACGAAGGCGGCAGCATCCGCACCGCCTAAGGCAATTGCAGCTTGAAACCGCCACAATAAACGAAGCGGTTGAGTCCTAACGACTCAACCGCTTTTAATGTTCATTGGGGATTTGCACCATCTCCGAAGCGCGTCGCCTTTTCTATGTGGGGCTTTCCCGTGCCCGCCACGTTGTTCACTTGATTCATGCCGATAAATGGCAGGATAGATTTGGTAATTTGAAGCAAGGTGGTTGTTCGCGGTTCGTCGAAGAAATTCGTGCGAAGCTTGATCAAGGCGCGGAATAATTCTTCTGAGCAAAGCTTAGCCTGCCGCAATCAACGGCACCGCAGCGACCACTGTCGTTCTTTTACGAGCATTCTGTTTTTGCCAGTGCGTATTTATGGTCGTGGTCATCTTGACGAGCCAAGAACGGTCTTTGGTCAGTTCCAACACGTCCACCGCTGCAAAATACTTGGTGCTGTTTTGCGCGGGATTGCCAAGCGGTTTGAGCAGTCGGGCATGGACCAGCGCGGGAATATCATGCGGCTGGCAGTTCAAGACCCAATGGTCGTTGCACCATTTTTCGCCAAACCTGCACTGCTGCTATGTCGCCGGGATATCGGCAGCAGGCTGCTCAGCTCGCGCTCTTTATTCGCGCTCGTCGGGATAATTTTTCTGATTTCTTGCTTCGCGGCAAATACACCAGGTAGTGACGGTCTTTGGTATCTGGCTGGGTTTGTTTTTATTGCGGGGCTGAGCGAGCGACGGAAACGTCAAAAGGAGCACCAAAAAGGCATGCCAACGCATTCCTATTACTTGGGTTCTAGTATTTTTGAGTTTCGATGGCTGCCAGGATTTTTAACCGCAAATCGTCGCATCGCGAGATTTTTTGATCCATTGGCAGCCATCGCTCTTGGTTTGCTGGCGTGGACGATTTCTCCGAGTTTGGGAGTGGTCTTAATTTTTTCGGGCTACTGCTTAAGGGTGTTTGAAAGTGCCGTCTGGCGGCTTGAACAGGAACGCATGCTTGACGCCACGGACGCTATCATAGAAGCAGAGTTTCAGGCCCGGATCATCACAGGGGTCTTCGACAACAAAAGTTCACCTCGGGGCAAGAATAACGTTGCGACCGGAATTCCTACCGGCATGTCTCCTGACCTTGACCGTAAACTAAATCCGAAAGCCAAGAATTCGCGGAAAGAAGACTACGCACACACGCACTGAAAATTTCCATTAAATCAAAACTACAAAAAACAAATCCTATGAGCACTAAACACGACTCACATTCAACTACTCACACATTTGCACACCACATCCCAAAACTCTGCAAAGAATTGCCGCCGCTTAAGGAAGATAAAAGCCCGTTGGTCGCTGCAATGCTTGGTTTTGCCTTTGGGCCATTTGGCATTGCACTCTATTTTAAGAGCGGCATCGATTTTGCCATTTGCTTCGCCATTCTCGTGGTGTTGTCGCTTACTGGGGTGTTGGCCCCGATCGGTTGGCTATTCGCTGGCGCTTACGGCGCTCACCGCGCAAATGAATCCAACAGAAAGCGACGCCAAAACACTGATTCTTCACCTGCTGCCAAGCATTGACAGGCTGCGGATTGTTTGGCGCTAGACGACTTCAAGCACCAAATCTGGACATGCCCTCGCATTCGCGAGGGCGCTTTTTTGAAGGCGACTTGAGGAGATCAGGAAGTGATTTCGGGAGGCTGGCGGTGATGTTTACTTACTATTTTGCTTTCGGCAGCGCTGGCGGAGGGTTCGCTGCTTGCTCTTGAAGCAGACGATACGGCGATTTGCGATTCAAGGCCGGGTTGGAAATGTATATTGAAGCAGCGACCTTTTTCACCAGGTCGATTTCCAAGCTGGCAAGTTCAGCGCCATTTTTTGCATCGCTGAATTGAACGAAAAATCGGGTGAAATCGCGCTGAGGAATGTAGGTCGGCGGCGCAAATGACAATTCCATCTTTTCTCGACACCCCAAGTCTTTAACAATTTGCTTTGCCAATTTGATGGCTTCGTTTGTTGCCATATTGGCTTTGCCAACAAACTTTTCCGGGTCACCTAAATCAGGAAACCGATAAAAGGCATCATGAGAATAGAAAGCCCTGATATGGCCAAAACTGTAATTAAAACGGTCTCCGTTTTGTAGATACAGTTGGACATGAATATCGCCGTCGTTGGTCACGCATAAGGAACGGGACAAGTCCACATCACGAATGGTGAGTGGTAGCGAAAGCATCAAGTGAGCTTTAGAAGCATACTCCGACATTTCAGGCAGCAGGGCATGCAACAGCGATTCAGTGAAAGCGTTAGTTGGCCACGTTAGGCGTGGAACATTTTTTGATGGTGCGGATTCGGCCTTTGGGCGCAGTAAGGGTGGAACGACATCCACTTTTGGGTCGAGTCGAATAGTTCGCGGCGACACCATTGAGAACATTTCAATGCGCGGCTGCGAAGCGTTCACTTCCACGTCAAGCACTGCGGGCATGAAATTAGCCCCGCCTGAACTGTTGGCTGCGAATCGTTCATCAATCCAGCGAAGGCGGTAGCGAGCAATCTGATTGGTGCCCACCTGTTCCGGCAAAGTTACAAGTGGCTTTTTCTTCAACTCAGAAATGAGATCAGTGTAGCCAAGCGAATCAATGGCTTTTCGCGTTATTGCCAAGGCTTCTTTTTCCGTCACTGCAACACGGCCAAAAAAGTCAGGAATAGTCTCAATGGCCTGTGACGAAAAATAACTATCCGGGGAACGATAAACGCATACACGCCCATCCAGAAACGTAAATTGGAAGTCGTTGGTAAGCGTGACTACGCCTCCGGTGTGGCCCTTGCGAGGGTCACACCGGAAGGATGCGACATGAGCTGTCTGGACAGGCAATGGAAGCGGCAGATCCACCTTGGTCGCAAAGTCCGAGATATGCGGCATAATGGCAACCAGCACGGCGTTGGAATACTGCGCAGTGATTTGAATAAGCTCTTGCATGGCGTCCAAGTGTCATTAAAACGCATCAGCGCTTCGTCTCAGCCTCAGTTTGACCAGTCAGATTTCCAATTATACTCGTCAATGCGGAGGCCGTCATAACCATAGATTTTGAGATATTCTCCCGTATCCCACTCAGGGCCTAGATACGGCGTTGCCTGAATCGCATAATAGACAGCAGAAACCAAATCGTAGTTGAAATACCAGTAGAATTGGAAATTTGTTTTGAAATAAGCAACGGATTCGGGAATGTTTCCATACGCCTTCAGCCCTGTTGAAGGATCAATATATTCACCACCGTGGGCATACTTAACCTTGATAGAATTTCCCATGTAGGCGCGTGGTCTCATGCCATGTTTCTGAAAATAACTCAGAGGTTTTGGAGAATTGAAATTGATGCCAAAAGCTGCGGGCAAGGCCCCGGCAGCAGTTGAGCAGCCATCCAGAAAAACAAAGCGATAGTAGTGCCGCCTCAGAGCATAACTGATCGTCTCGCTCGTTAGTAGCCCCGCAATGCCGTTAGGCGTGCCGTGTCCAAAATAATAAAAATTTCTGCGAGAGGCGTTTGTTAGTAGCGTCAGTAGCGCTTTGTCATCCCGATCAAACGTCAAAAACGAAACTGGATTATTTGTAAACGGATACCTGAGCGGGAACACCTGCCCGTTCGTGGGATTGCTTGGAAAAACTGTGTAAGCCCCGCCAAATTGAGCGCCGAGACCACCAAACTGATAAATCGCATCAAAAAGCATGTTGCTGCGCACGAACCCTTGGAAAATATCCTGATAAGCTATAGCCCAACTGCCATGCTCAGGATAAGGATTCACGGCTTTTTTTGGCGGAGTCGGTTTGCCTTGATTGGATAAGGGCATAATTCCCCCGTAGGGGATCGTAATGAACGAATAAAAATCGGTATCCACCGCTCCGTTAGTTCGGAAATTGCCTTGCCAATCCATCATGTCCCAAGAAGCCTCAATAACATCGTCCACGGCTGTCCCGGTCAATGTTTGGACAAAATTGTTGCTCACATCATAAATGTCGATTTTCCATGCTGCGTTGGAATGCACGGTTTTTGCGAACAAGGACGAGTTGCCTAATTCGGCCAATTCATCCTGCCAATCAGGAAAATACACTTCATTGGAAACCGACAGGGTGAAGGCATCGCTATATCGCTCGAAAATAGTGTTTTCAACATCCATAATATCAGGGTTCGACCAAGTGACCTTGAGTTGAACGCTGTGGTCACCGTTTTCCAAAAACGATGTATCTACGGTCATTCTCCCATTTATGCCGGGTGCGATCAGAGGCGTGGCGCCGCGATACCTTGTGCCATCCACCAGAAGACTGGCATCCAAAAGACCGCCTCGTTCATTGCCAGCTTCAAATACGATTGAGATAGAGCCGTCCTTAAAGCCATTTGTAAGACCGGCGAGGTTCACAATGTGAACCCCATCCCTCACTACCCAGTAGAACCCAGTGCCCGGTTCTGCCCCGCCACCGGCATCTTCTGTTTCCGGGCCATCCCGCTCCGCCTGTTGAATCGCTTGCCAGCCTTCAACCAGCTTTGCGCTCCACTCAGAGGTTGACCCATCAGGCCAAATGATAATGTAGCCCGAAAGATCAATTCCCGGTGGGTAAATGGCGAGCGGCACCGGCAGTCGCAAACCATCCGCAGGAATGACCATCGGATGTTCCGTCAGATAGCTCTTTTTCTCGCTTTGGTTCTCGGATTCAGAGCCGCCGCCTGTCGCACCGCTAAACATCATACCAAAAATCTGCCCCGTCGGGCAGTCCACGCGGTTGGAATGCGTGAAAGTCGTGATATTTGTTCCTGTTTCAGCGGGCAGGTAATTGGTGAGCGTCACCCACGGCGTATTGGTGCCGAGGGTTTCACGCCACTGGACGATATAGTTCTCGCCTTCGACGCTCGGCCATGACAATACAACGTCCGGGCAATGGATGGTGAGCTTGAGATCTTCAATGGCTTGCGTGTGAATTGTGGTCACAAGCAGCAGCGCAGCCACACCTATGAGTTCATATTTGCGTTTCATTTCCAGTGTTGTTGTTGTTGTTTCCGAGGCCGCGATACGGCTTGATTGAACCCCGAAGATTTCAGATTTCGTTCCTATCGTATGTTGATTGTCAATACACCCCAAGAGCCGGATGTTTTATTTTCCCAGCGTGAGAAAGTTTTCTAATTGATGCTAATAGCGCGGTAAAAACGCCGTGGCGAATTCGTCCATGACTGATCCGTGATTTGCTGGGAGGGCGTATTGGTCAAGAACACATTGGTCAGCAACTGCCAGTTCGTGGACGGGAATGAATCGGCGTATTCAACTCTGACGCCTTGCCCAAAATTCGCGTTGACGTTCAACGCCAGTCCCGTCGCGCTCATACTCATGCCGCTTAATGAAGCCGGACTGATTGGCAGCGCCGGGGAAAAATTATCAAAGGCCAATCCGATTTTGTTGGATTTGCCGCCCGTGTAGATAATCCAGATTGACGTAATGTCGGCGGTGGGGCGTTGAAAATGCCACGGCGTCGCCAGACTGTTATTCGCGTTCGGGCTTACGCCCCGCCGCAGTTGCACCGTCTCCAGCACATTGGTCCCGTTCCGGGCTTCAATATCCCAAGCCTCATTGCCGCCCAGATTGACGGCCCTGTCTATATCTAGAATGACGCCACTGGCGGCACTGACGTTCGTGGTGTAGGTGATGACCAGCGGCGGCGGCTTCGTGCCCAGGCCCGTTGAATCAGTGAGGAAATAGGTGCCGCAATTCTGGTTCGGCGCGAGCGTGTCATCACCGTAGGCAGGGCTGGCGAAGGCGGTGAGCGGCGGACCGACCTGGGCAATCTGCGGAAAAGTGCCGTTGGTGAATGCGAAGCTTACCCCGTGGCTGGAAAGGAATTGATTTGAGATCACCAAGCCATCCGTCGGCAAAGAACCGTCGGGCATTTTTTCAAAGTCGATGAATTGTGCCTGCGCTGCACCGACCGCAACCGCCGCTAAAACACAGATAGCACGATGTTGGGGTGTCATGGTAAAAAGGGTTCAAGGTTCATTTCTAGTGAACCAGAATTACGCATTCTGGTTCACGGGCCATAAAGGAGGCGGCCATGTTTAACCGGAATGGCAACCGGAAGTATTTGAATGGAGCGGAACGCCGCGCTTTCCAGCGCGTTGCGAAGACTGAACCAGATGCTTTATGCCGAGCTTTTGCCCTAACGCTATTTCATTGCGGTTGCCGGATTTCCGAGGCGTTAAACGTGACAGCGGAGCGCATTGACTTGGCGAACAAGGCCGTCGTCTTCGAGACGTTAAAACGCCGCGAGCGCGGCCATTTCCGATCCGTTCCCATTCCTGACTCGCTCATGAGATTGCTCCGGCCATTAGTATCACAAGCTGAACCGTCGGCGCGGGTCTGGCCGTTTTCCCGTCCAACAGCCTACCGGCTGGTGAAAGACTGCATGGTGCGGGCGAAGATCAGCGGCGGCATGGCTTCACCCAAGGGCTTACGCCACGGCTTTGCCGTGGCGTGTCTGTCGCACAAAATCCCCCTGACCACGGTGAAGAAATGGCTGGGCCATGCACGGCTCGAAACCACGGCGATTTATTTGGACGTGTTGGGGAACGAGGAAAGGGAACTCGCCAAACGCTTGTGGCGAAAAGACTGAAAATCCTTTCAAATCAGCTTGATAAAGCCGCCGGAACAGATAGGCTCTTCAGGCGTGAACCAGAATGCGTAATTCTGGTTCATTTTTCTTAGTGAGTTCATCGCCCAAAAGATGTGGGAATTATAGCCCGTTGAATATCCCAAACCGATAAAACACAGGCGGGGAAGACTGTGCCCTGACACTCCGGCTGCGCCTGCGTTTTCAAGCCACAGACTTCCGCCGCAGGATACACCCTGACTCCATCGGTTCAGGATCGTTCCGCTTCCCTCCACTTCGCGCCCAGGCACGACCTGTCAGCCGTCCTTGGGCGAGTTCACTCCATTCCGCTCCCCGACACTGAATCCGCCGGAGACAGGGACCGATAACGCTTACCCGTCACGCCTCCTGCGTTCGCACTGAGTCGCGCCGGGTGCGCCCGCTGCGCGGAGAGTGTGGGTAAAGTATCGCTTACCGTTTTCAGGCTGTTTTCTCGCCAGTGCTCGCCTCTGCATCGGCCTCTCTTACGCCCTCACGGCGTCGCCGCAAAACCAGCCTGCCCCTCGCGGTGCCCTCTGAAGACCACTCCCACGGGGGAAGGCTGGCGGCTCCGCTTTCTCGTGAAGGGCGTAAGACCGGACCGAACAGCAGAGCACAAAAAAAACACCATGAAAACTACATCAGCAAAATCCAATAAGTCAGGGGCTCAGCTCCGTCCCGAACAGTTGAGCACGAGCACGGGAAACCGGGCACAAATTGATTTCCAAAAACGCCGCGTGAACCGCTCGCTGAATACCGAGAGCTTGCTGGCGTTGCTACGAGAGGAAACACCGAAGTTCTTGGAATTGGTGCAGGTCGTCGGGCGGTGGGTATGGATTCAGTTCTCGGGCAAGCAGCCGTCCACAGTCACCCGCGTTTTGGCGGAATTGGGCTTCTCTTGGCACAGTCCCAGCCAGTCATGGTATCACCCGGGCGGGACGTTTGCCGTCCGGCGCGTGGCGTTTGACCCACGCAAGAAAAATGGTTCCTACCGCCTTGTTGCATGAAAGGAGAACGCACCATGAACACTGATTTGATTCTCCCCAGGTTTGGGCATCTGGTGAAGCCGTTCAAGTTCTCAGCCACGCCGCACGAATATAAAATCACTCCGTTGCGGGAGTGTCCGACACCGGACGCCATGCAGCAGTGTGAGACACCCGACAAAGCCGCTGATTACTGGCGTATGCACATTACCACCCATCCCCATTTCAACCCGGAGTGTGAATGCTTCGCGGTGTTGCTCCTGAATACCCGCCGCCGCATCAAAGGGCATCAGCTTGTTTCCATTGGCACGCAGGACACAATTCTAATCCATGCCCGCGAGGTGTTCCGGCTCGCCATTTTGACCGCCGCTAATGCCATCGTGGTGCTACACAATCACCCCAGCGGGGAAAGCACCCCGTCCGAGGCGGACATTCGCGTGACCCGGGATTTGATTCGGGCCGGGCAACTGCTCAAAATCGAATTGCTCGACCATGTGATTGTCGGCAATGGCAATTTCTCATCGCTCCGAACCCTTGGCTATTTCTACCAATGAAAACACAAAACCATCATGGCCGACCGTCACGGCGGCAGAGAGCGACAGTAGCAACGGCTAACTTGCGCCGCGCGCGTTTCGCGCCGCAATCATTCGCCACCTTAAAAGCGCAATCAGTGTCAGTGCAACTGTCAGTAGATTTGTCAGCGCAAGGGCTGCAAAGGAATGAAAAATACTGGCGCGTTATGGCGGATTACCATTGTAAAATCAGGGTGTTTTGCTACTTTTCAAATGTTCTGACACGGGTTTACAGACTGTGTCCATCTGTGGCTGAATTAAATTTCAAATGGAGACGCTTTACCTCGATACATTCAGCGGCCTCAGCGGCGATATGTTCATCGGCGCGTTGATTGACCTGGGCGTGGACCCGCACAAACTCGGGCGCGAACTGGAAAAGCTCAAACTCGACGGCTATCACCTGCACGTCAGCAATCAGGAACGCCAGGGCATCGCCGGCATCAAGTTCGACGTGCATCTCGCGCATGACCACGACCACGAGCCGCATCACCATGAACATGGTCATGAACATCATCACGAGCACGAGCACCACGACCATTCCCACGACGACAGCCGGAATTTTAGCGACATCAAGAAGCTCATCACCAAAAGCAAACTGTCACCGTGGGTGAAAAAAAAATCCATTGCCGTGTTCCAGCGCATCGCGGACGCCGAGGGCAAAATTCATGGCAAACCGGCGGACGAAGTACACTTCCACGAAGTCGGCGCAGTGGATTCCATCGTGGACATCGTGGGTGCGTGCGTCGGGCTGGAATTGCTCGGCAAGCCGCGCGTCCTCGCTTCTCCCGTCGTGGAAGGCACGGGCTGGATTCGCTGCGCGCACGGACGTTTTCCCATCCCCGCCCCGGCGACGCTCGCCATCCTCGGCGCGCGCAAAATCCCGGTGTCACAATGCGATGAACCGAACGAACTCATCACGCCCACGGGCGCGGCGTTGCTGGCGGAGTTTGCGGAAAGCTTCGCGCCGTTGAGCGGCATGACGGCGGAGAAAATCGGCTTCGGCCTCGGTACGCGCGAAAACAAAACACGTCCAAATGTTTTGCGGGCGGTTTTGGGTGACGCGTGTCGCGTGACGAGTGACGGGAAGCAGCCGCGTGCCAATCTCACGTCCCCCGCCACCCGTCCCCCGTCACCTTTGGATTGGCAGACTGATCGCGTCGCGGTGTTGGAGACGAATCTGGACGATGTGAGCGGCGAGATTCTCGGCGCGTTCGTGGCCGCCGCGCTGGCGGCGGGCGCGTTGGACGTATTCCACACGCCGATTCAGATGAAGAAAAATCGCCCGGGTGTGTTGCTCACGGTGCTTTGTGCCGAAGCGGACGCGGACAAGTTCAGCGAATTGCTGCTGCGTGAAACGACGGCCTTCGGCGTGCGCCGGACGATTGCCGAGCGGCGGAAGCTGAAGCGCGAATTCGTCACGGTGAAAACCAAGTTCGGCCCGGTGACGGTGAAGCTGGGCAAACTGAACGGCAAAGTGGTGCAAGCCGCGCCGGAGTTTGAATCGTGCCAGAAACTGGCCGCGCAAAAAAAAGTGCCGCTGCGGCAGGTTTACGAAGCAGCAAGCAAAGCTTCACGGAAATAACCATTATTCATGAGGCGCAAAACAATCATCGTGTGGCTTGCCACACCAATCATCCTCGTCCTATTGGTCCTCGGTTGGTTATCCTTTAACCGTTTGAAGCAAGAGCGGGCGCGAGCGGCTTGGAAAAGCACAACTCTTGCTCAACTTGCCGGGCTTTCATTTACCAACAAAGATTTCAGTCAAGAGCTGGAGACATTGAAGGAAAACCGAGGTGTTGGAGATCAGCAAAGATGGACAGGTGAGCGTATTTTACTCATGACGAATGATGAGTTTTTGGTTTACGCATCACGTCACGGTTTTATTGACACTCGCATAAATGAGTAACATCATGCTGCCGCATGAGCGACAAAACCAAGCGGGATCTCGACGGCATGGAAGCACGGCGACGCAAAGGCATGAACCTGCTCGCACGGGGCGTGGCGCAGGCGGAGGTGGCCCGGCAGTGCGGCGTCAGCCGGGTCAGTGCACTGCGCTGGGAACAGCAGCGCAAGGCGGCCAAGGTCAAGGCTTGGAAGCGGCGACCTTTGGGCCGACGCCCCAAACTCACCGCAGCCCACAAGCGGTCCTTGGAAAAGGCGCTCGAACACGGGGCTCAAGCCCACGGTTTTCTCAACGACCTCTGGACGCTGCCGCGGGTGGCCACCCTGATTGAACGCCAGAGCGCGGTGCGGTTGCATCCCGGCCATGTGTGGCGGCTCCTGGGGCAAATGGGCTGGAGTCTCCAGCGCCCCAGCGGCCGGGCCGTCCAGCGCGATGAAGCGGCGATTGCCCGCTGGAAGAAACACACCTGGCCCGCGCTAAAAAAAAGTCCCTGAAAGAGCGCCGCACCATTGTGTTTGTGGACGAAAGCGGGTTGTCGGAGCGCCCGAGTGTCGTGCGCACCTGGGCGCGCAAAGGGCAGACCCCGCAACTGGTGTTCAGCCACGCCTGGGGCAAGCTGTCGGTGATCGCCGGCATCACCTGGCGGGAGTTCTCCTTCCGCCTTTTTCGCGGCAGCATCAAAAGCCGCCAAGCGGTGGAGTTTTTGGGACACTTGCGTCGCCAGATTCGCGGGCGCCTGCTGATCATCTGGGATGGCCTGGCCGTGCATCGCAGTTGCCAGGTGCGCGGATATGTGGAGCGCTCGGGCGGTCGGATCGTCCTGGCACGGTTGCCGGCTTACGCGCCGGAACTCAACCCCACCGAATACATCTGGGGCCATCTCAAGCGCCACGCCCTGGCGAACTTCTGTCCGAAGGACATTCCGCACTTGAGCCGGGAAGCGCGACGACAACTCCGGCGCAGCCAACGGCGCACCCCATTGATCCGCGCCTTCTGGCAACAGGCCGAGCTTTCTTTGTGACCGAGTGTTACCCATTTATGCGAGTCTCAATAATAACGGGTCTGTGGATCATCTGTTTCTTGCACATGGTTCCGACGGACGCTGGTATTACAGCACTTATCATTTCTGCAATAGCATGGTTGGAGTAATTAGCGACGAACCTCCCGGTTCAATCGCAGAGTTTGCTTCACGATATGCAGCACGTGAGTTTGATGGCAAATCGGACGTTTGTTTGGAGCATACTTGGCCAGAGAAACGATAGGCTCACCCTGACGAGAACGTGCCGAATTGCTTTTGCACCTTTAATTTCCCCGTCACTTCCCCTAGCTTGAGCGCGGCATTATGAAGAGCCGTTTTGATTCCATCGAGTCCGTCATCGCCGACATCCGCAAAGGGAAAATGGTCATCGTGGTGGACGACGCCGACCGCGAAAACGAGGGCGACCTCATCTTCGCCGCTGAAAAAGCCACGCCGCAAAATGTGAGCTTCACGGTGCGTTACACGTCCGGCGTGATTTGCGTGCCGATGGAGGGCGGCGATCTCGACCGGCTGAAATTGCCGCTCATGACCCAGCAAAACATGGAGCGGATGCGCACGGCTTACACGATTTCCGTGGACGCGGCGCGCGGCGTTACCACGGGGATTTCCGCCGCCGACCGCGCCCGGACGATTCAATGGCTCGCGAATCCCAAAACGCAACCGGACGATCTCGTCCGGCCCGGCCACGTTTTTCCGTTGCGGTATCGTGACGGTGGCGTATTACGGCGGGCCGGACACACGGAAGCGGCGATTGACCTTGCGCGGCTTGCGGGGTTGCGCCCTGCCGGAGTGCTCGCGGAAATCGTTAATGACGATGGCACAATGGCGCGGTTGCCGGCGTTGCGGAAGTTCGCCAAAAAACATCGTCTGAAACTTTGCACCATCGCCGATCTCATTGAGTATCGTCGCACGCGCGAAAAACTGGTGCAGCGCATTGAGACGGTGAAGCTGCCGACGGATTACGGAGATTTTGAACTAGCGTTGTATCGCTCGAAAGTTGACGGACAACATCATCTGGCGTTGATCCGCGGGGACGTGGCCGGAAAGAAGAAGGTGCTCGTCCGCGTCCACAGTGAATGTTTGACGGGCGACGTGTTCGGGTCGCGCCGTTGCGATTGCGGACCGCAGTTGCATCAGGCGATGCGACAGATTGCCGAGGCCGGACACGGCGTGATTGTCTATATGCGGCAGGAAGGTCGCGGCATCGGCCTCGCGCCGAAGATCAAGGCGTACAAGTTGCAGGAGCAAGGTTACGACACGGTGGAGGCGAATCAGAAGCTCGGCTACGGCATGGACTTGCGCGAGTATGGTCTGGGCGCGCAAATCCTCGCCGACCTCGGGCTGAAAACCATCCGGTTGCTGACCAACAATCCGAAGAAGATCGTCGGGCTGGCGGGCTACGGTCTGGAAGTGGTGGAGCAATTACCCATCCGCGTGCCGCCGAATCCGCACAACGCGAAATATCTCAAGACCAAAAAGCAGAAGCTGGGGCATCTGTTGTGACAGCCCGGCCCCGAAGGAAGCCGGTCATGGCGGGCCGACTTGATAAACCGTTTGGGGCACGGAGATCGCGCCGGACACCGTGGCGGATTGCGGCGGATAGTTTTGTTGCGCGGTGGCGCTGAAATTCACGGTCACGGTCACAGCGCCGCCAGCAGTACGAAACGTCGTGCGTTGCAACTTTCGGCTCGCGTCGAGCCATTCAAATCTCACGAGCGGCGCGGCGGCGAGTTGTCGGTGCAGCGGCGACCAGAATTGAAAATGTTTCGCGATGCGTTCGCGGCGGTTCGGCCAGCTTTGCCGGTTCAGGTGATACAGCGGCGGCGTCAGGTAAAGCAATTCCATGAGTTCGCGAACGGCGGCCCCGTCGCTGAATTTGAGCGAATCAAAATTCCAGTGATGGCTGACGAGCAATTCGTCGCCCAGCGCGGCTTGATACAGCGGAATCCGCACGCCGGAATCGAAATACGGACTGCGGAGCGACGCGGGCACGGTGATGGGTTTGAAAAAAATGTCCGGCCCGTCCGCCGGCCAGTATTTGCCCATGAAGCTCGGGCTGTTCGGATCCTTGAATTCCTCCGCCAGATGCCCGATGTAGGGCGTCGCGATGCCGTGCCCGAAATGGATCACGTCGGCAAACAGCGCCGAGCCGCCCTCGCTGCCGACGACGAGTTTTTTATCCGTTTCCAGCCAACGCAACCGAGCGCGGCGCGCGGCGATGTCGTCCACGCGCGTCGCGGGATGCAGCGGGCTGTAATCATCGAAACATTCCGCCGTCGCGTCACAATCCACGAACCACGCGTTGAAGGGCGTTTCGCGCCAGCGATCGGTCACGCGGCGTTGCACGTACGGCCACGCGGCCAGCGGCGAGAAATGGAAGCCGCGATTCTGAAAACCTTTGTGCCCCGAGCCGTCCGCATTCAAGATCCGCCCATCGCGATAGGCGGCTTCGTCGAATTGCGCCGTTTCCCAAGTGGCGTCCGGCGGCGCTTTCGGATCATGAACGCTGTGGTAAGCGTCATACGGGCCAATCAAAAATCCGAGCGCCTCGGCCTTGGCCGTTACGTCGGGACGCGGCGCCCGCGCGTAGAAATCGTTCAACAACAGCAACGCCTGATTCACGCCCGCCGCGCGCAGTGATTCCAACAGCGGCACGGAAAAACCGTCGCCCCATGTCGCCGGGGTGTGCGCCCGTTCGTGCCAGGCGGCGCCGAGCGCGGCGGAATTGCGCCGCACCACTTCGGCCAGCGGCATGTTGGTCGGTAGCTCCAGCAACGAAGTTTCTGCCAGCGTGGCGTCAATGGCCGCCGCGACGCTCGACGTCAGGTAGTCGTCCGGCCATTTCGCTTGCGACAGGTTACGCAGATTTGCTTTCTGCGCTTCGGAAAATTGCGCCACGAGCCGACCGCAAAAAGAATGGGTCGGCGCGCCCCATAATTCCCGCGCGACCGCTTTCCATTGCTGGCGGTCCACGTCATGCCGACTGAACAACGCCGGTCCCCACAGATAAAAATGCGCCGCGCCAAACAAATTCGTCACGGCGGGCAAGGCGGCGGCTTTGATGGCGAGCGGACGCGGCTTGGGGATCGCGCCGGTATTTGTGGCGGACGCGCGCCAAGTGCGGAAGGCAAGCGCGGCTTCCAACAAATTAGTACTGTCGTGCCGCGTCGCTACGATGTCGCACGGCGTGGCGTGGTTGCGGTTGGTGGGAAAGGCGAAGCGCACGCCGACGCGGTCGCCGACGAGCAGTTGCGCGTAATGCGGCCACGGCACGATAACGACGAGCGTTTGGTCGCCGTACCGCGCGGCCACGACCGGCAGATCGGTCAAGTCCCACGGCGCGTGTTGCGCGAGCCAGTTCCGCAACGGCGCGTTGGTTTTGTCCACCACGATGCCGGCGGCCATCGGCAGGATGAGCGCGTCCGGATTGCGCGGCAGCCACCAGGTGAAGGTGTTGGCGGTGGCTGGCGCAGCGAGCGTTTGCGGGTCGGCGGTGAGTTTTTCCAGCCAAATTTCCCGGTGGTTTTCTGCGGCGGCAATGGAAACGCTAACGGCCAGCGTGATTAAAATTTTCCCACCGCGAAACAAAAACGACATCAGCGATTCTAGGGCGGGGCAGAAAATCCATTCAAGGAACTTTTGCCCGGAGCAGGTGTCGCGCGATTGAGGCAGGCGGCGACAACGCCCGGCTTGCTGTCCGCGGTTTTTTCCGGCTAAGGTTCCCGGATTGGCGGCGCCACCGGTGTCCGCCCAAGATGAAACCAAAACCCCTTTCGCCGCTCGAACAAATCGCCGCCCGCCGGACGCGCCGCAAACGGCGCCGCCGCCTCGTGCTGTGGGGCGCGGGGCTTTATGTGTTCACCGGATTTTTCCTCCTGCCCGCCCTCGTGAAATGGCAGTTGCGCCAACAACTGCCCGCGCTCACGCATCGTCAGGCGGAAGTCAAACAGGTGCGGATGAATCCCTTCACCCTGTCGCTGACCATCCGGGGTTTATCCCTCACGGAAACCAACGGGACGCCCTTCGTCGCGTGCGACGAATTTTACGCCAATTTCGAGTTATCCTCCCTGTTTCATTGGGCGTGGACGTTTGATGAAATCCATCTCATCCGCCCGACGGCCAATCTCGTCCGTTTGCGATCGGGAGCTTTCAATGTTTCCGATTTTGTCGCCACCAATACAATGGAAACTAATTTCCCCAGCGCGTTACCAGCCTTGCGGATTCGGTCTTTGCTGGTGACGAATGCCCTGGTCACGCTAACCGATGCGACGACGGAACCGGTCTTTCACGCGCGCTACGAACCAATCCACATCAAGCTCACCGATTTCTCCACGCACCGTGCTGTCGCGGAACCGTATCACATCACCGCGACGGCCAGTGATGGCGAGCGGCTCGAATGGTCCGGCAGATTTTCGCTGGCGCAATGCGCTTCGGACGGCCACTTCAAACTCAGTGAGCTTTCGCTCGCGAAATACAATCCCTATCTGTCACTGTTGACAACCGCAACCGTTGCGCGCGGAGTTCTTGGAATCAACACCGACTACCGGTTGAATTTTGCGCGCCAGCCGTTGGAACTTGAACTCACCAACGCTTCGGTGGAATTGCGTAATCTGATGGTCAATCCGCCTGAACATGGCGATCCCTTGCTGACGCTGGCTCAACTCCAGATTACCAACGCGACCGCGCAGTTGGCGGAACGCCGGCTCCGACTCGGCGGCGTGTCTGTTTTGGGCGGCACGGCATTTGTCGAACGCGCCACCAACGGCGACCTGGCGGCCGTCAGTTATTTGAAGCCAGCCACGCCATTACCCGCAGCGTCAGCCGAGCCATGGCAACTGCAACTGGACCAGTTTGCCATCACCAACTTCAACCTCACGGCGACCGATTTTTCCACCACGCCGCCCGCCGGCCTCGGCCTGGAGCATTTGGCGTTGACACTAAAAGATTTTTCCACCCAAACCAATGTGCCTTTTAGCCTGACGCTGGCGGGTACTTGGCTGGGCGGTGGCGCGTTATCTCTGCAAACGCATGGAACGTTATGGCCACTGAATCAAACGACATCAATAACCGTGAAGGATCTGGCCATCCCACCCGCGCAACCTTACCTCAATCAGTACCTCAACCTCGCCGTGCAGTCGGGCAAGTTAAGCGCACAGGCGCAGGTGAAGTTTGATCCCAGCGCAAAACCGCTGTTGCAATTTACCGGTTCGGGCAGCGTGACGGATTTTGCCTCAACCGACACCCTTTCCGGTCACGAACTCGCGCGGTGGCGGGAGCATATTGTGCGCGGAGTGAACCTGACGCTGCGTCCCAATCAGATCAGCATTGAACAGCTCAAGTTCACCGACGCGCAAAATAATCTCGTCATCAATTCCAATTTGCAACTCAACGTGGCCAGTCTGGCCAAGCTGCCCGAACGCACCAATTCCACAACCCGCACCCGCACCAATCACCCGGGGTTGGACGCTTTTCCCATTCATATCGGCGCGCTGACGTTGGAGCATAATTCCCTGCGATTGGTGGATGATTCTCTGCCGCGCCGCTTCGAGTGGTCCATTGCCGATATTAACGGCAGCGTTAGCAACATCGTTCTTCCCGGGCAACAGAAAGCACAGATTGATCTGCATGGCGAAGTTGCTCCGCTCGCTCCGTTTGCGATTGCTGGCGCGCTCACTCCCGATCCGCAAAACCTGTTCACTGATTTAACGATCGCTTGCACAAACGCGGATCTGACCGCGCTCAGTCCCTATACTGAAAAGTTCGTTGGCCGCCCGCTGACTAAAGGCAAAATCACCACCGCACTGCATTATCAAATCGAAGCGCGCCAGCTCGTCGCAACAAATTTCGCCGACCTGGCCCAGCTCACTCTGGGTGCGCGCGTGGAAAGTCCTGACGCCCTGAAATTGCCCATTAAACTGGCCATCGGCCTCCTGAAAGATATGGATGGACACATCGTGCTGAACGTGCCGCTGTCCGGCAGTCTGGATGATCCCAAGTTCAGCATCTGGCGGTTGGTGGGGCAAACCTTGCAAAATCTGGTCGTCAAAGCCGCCGCAGCACCTTTCTCTTTGTTGGGGGCGCTGGTGGGTGGCGGATCGGAATTGCAGTTTGTTGAATTTGATCCGGGCGATTTCTCGCTTCGTTCCGATCAAACCAACAAACTGGCCAAACTCGGCGCCGCCTTGGAAAAACGCACCGAACTCACCTTGGAAATCCGCGCGACGTATGATCCCCAACTCGACGTGGCGGCGTTGGGTCGAAATCAACTTCGACGGCAAATGGAGAATTCGCGGAAGCCTGGATCCACCAATGTCACAACTGCCGGAGGCACTCCTGGAGAAACGGCGTTTAACGACGCGGACTACGATCACTGGTTGCGGGACGCCTATCAAGCCGCGTTCAACACCACCCCCGAACAGGCGCTCGCCGAAAAATCACACGGAAACACCAACCTCAACCGCGCTGATTTGGAAGGCTTGGCTGCGGGGCCAAACCCTCGCGATCCGCAGAAAGGAGCAACGGGTTTGTTGGAGTCAAGGTCAGCAGCATCATTATCGGTCCCAAGCAACGCCGAAGTCAGCACCAACGCGCCGACCTCGATGGCTCCAGCGTTGCAACCCGGATTGGTGCGTGCCAAAATGGAGCAGCGCCTGCTGACCTTGAATCCCGTGACGCCGGAAGCATTGCAAGCGCTTACGGAACAACGAATTGCCACGGTAAAAAAGTTTATGATCATGGACGCGGGCATTTCGGCGGATCGCATTCTGCCGACTACCGACAGTCCTCCGGCGTCCGTCGTCCCTGGCTCCGCGCGCGTCGAATTCTCTTTGGATTGATGACTCGCCCGCTGCTGACACCAACCCCATACTTTTCCTGAGTGAGTCCATCGGCCCCGACTGAAGATTTTATCGCCAAAACTTGCCACAGTTTGCAAGAGGGTTCGTTCGTCCGCTTGATCCTGTCAACCCCGGTCACCCCGGAAATGCCGCGCAAAATTCTGGGGCGCGTGGCAGTTCTACGTGGCCGACGACAGCTCTCCCTCACGTTGCGTCATCCCACTCGCGATATTACTCAAAATCTCGAGCTGACCATTGTAGCCACCTGGCTTAACGAGCAACTCAAACATCATTATCGCGGCGCGCTGCTTGGCACTACGCATCGCGACTGGCAACTGATCACCAATGCTAACGGGGCGGTGCGTTTGGTGGATCATCGGCCCGCTCAAACCACTAGCAGCCTGTCGGACTTAGGGAACGCAATTTTAGCAAAGTGGATTGAACAGTTGCTGGGCGTGCGCGTCTGAAA
>JBDHQI010000042.1:0-35275 GCA_039806955.1 Verrucomicrobiota bacterium
CCGCCAGCGGGCCGCTCTTGGCGAGCAGATTGCCAAAGCTGTCATATCTGTATCTGGCTTTGAAGTTACCGCTGGCATCAATCAGCGCGGACACATTCCCGTTGCCATCCGTGAAGTAATAGCTGGTGCCTGCGGTCGCATCTTCTCTGGCGAGCCGGCCGGTGTAGGTCATCTTGACTTGATTGTTTCCATCCCGCTCCTGCACCACGTCCATCCCGAGCCACACGTAGCGGGTCTCAGCAGTTAGGAGATAGGAGTTGGCAGTTGGGTTATACGTGTATTCGCGGCGGGCAATGCGGCGCCCGAGCGCGTCATAGGTGAACTCACTGCGCCATGCATTGGTCTGCGTGAGGGTAATGAGTTGATCAAAATCATCATACTCGTAACCCTTCTCCCCATCGCTCGTGAGATTGCCGTTGGCGTCGTACGTGTAACTGACCGTCACCGGCAAGTTGAACATCTGTGTGACCGTGGTGCTGTGGCTCGCGCCATCCGTGGCCGTGAACGCCAGGATGTTGGTGCCGTTGTTCAACGTCAGCCCGTTGGTCGTCGCAAACGTCCGGTCGGTGTACAGTTCCGTGCCCACCCCGTTGACCGTGACGCTGGCGGCCAGAGGGTTGGCTTGTCCCGCCACCGTGAGCGTTCCGCTGCGCGTCGCGCTGGTCAGCCGGTTGGCGGCATCCACGCCGAAGCTCTGCGTCAACGTATGGTTCCCCCGCGTTTGCAAATTCCCCCCGGCGTCGTAGGCATACTGGAAGTCTTCATTTTTCCGCAACGCTCCGCCCGGCTCATACGCCACCGCGTTCGTGAGTTGCCCCAGCCCGTCAAACGCATACGCGACCTGCGTTCCGTCGCCCCGCAGCACGTTCGTCCGCAAGCCCGTCAAATCATGCGTGTAGGTGAAGGCTTCCAGCGGACTGCCCCCCGCCGTCTTTAACGCCCGTTCCAACAGTTGTCCGGCGGGATCAAACCGGTTGGTGATGACGTTCCCGCCCGGCAGATGCGTGGCAATCAACCGGCCCGCCGCGCCCGCGTAATCAAAAGTAAAATTCCCCGCGCTGCTATTGAGTGTTTTGAGCCGATTTAACCCGTCATAACTGAACGTCCACGCCCGCGTCCCCCCGCCCGGTTCGGCCAGACTCACCTGACTCAGCCGGCGGGCCGAGCGGTTCAAGGTGATCGTGTCCGCCGCCCCCGCGCCGTCCTCACTGACCAGCGCGCCAGTGAACGCGCCCCAGTTGGCGTACTGCCGCGTGATGCTGCCCGCGTTGTCCGTCACATTCGTCCACCGCCCCAAGGCGTCAAACCGCCGGGCGATGGTCTGATGGGCCGAGCCAATGTTCGTCAGGTTGCCAACCGCATCATACTGATAAGAGATCAAGCCCTTCGCGGGGGTCCAGGACTTGGTGAGTTGCCCGTTGGCGTCATACGCGTTGGTGCGCGCGAGCACACCGTGCGCGTTAGTTTCAGCCAGCATCCGGCCTTCCCGGTCATAAAGCCAGCGCGTGGTTTGATTCCGGCCATCGGTGAGCGTGAGCATCTGGCCCAGCGGATTGTACGTGGCGGACACCACTTCGAGATTGGCGTTGGTCACGGCGTTCAACCGGCCGGCGGCGTCATAACCGTACGTGGTCACGCGGCCCGCGGCGTCGGTGTGGGATTCCACGCCAAAGTCGTTATACGTGTAGGTGTCCACGCTCGTCACGCCGCCGTTGCGCAACGTGCGCGTCAGCAGCCGGCCCGCGAGGTCATACGTGTTGGTCACCACCGCGCCGTAGGCGTTGAATACCGTAAGCGGTCGGTCCTGCACGTCATACGTCACCCGATACAACAGCCCCGTCGGATTGCTGACCTGCTGGAGCAGGCCCTGATGATTGTAGGTCAGGAACAGGTTGTTGCCGGCACTGTCGCTCAGTTGCGTGACCTGCCCGAGCCAGTCACGGTGATATGTCACCGTGAACCCGTCCGCATCCACCGCCGAAGTCAACCGGCCCGCAAAATCATAATGGCGCGTGGTGCTGCCGTTGCCCGGGTCCGTCACCGTGTCCAGCGCGCCGCAGGAACAATAGCTGATCCACGTGCGCTGCCCGGCGGCGTCCAACACATTGGTCACCTGCCCCAAGACGTTGGGCGTGTAGAGGGTGGAATGACCCAGCCGATCCGTCACCGCGCCCAGGTTCAACCGGTCATAGCTGTTCGTGAAACCGGTCTGGTCCGGGAAGCGCACGGTCAGCAATCGTTCCAACGCATCCCACGCATACGTGGTCGCCAGTCCCAGCGCGTTGGTTTGCGCGGCCGGCAAACCAACGGCATATGCCACGCGGTTTGTCGCCGCCGCGGATAAATTGACGGTCTCAGTCAGCCAGCCATTGGCGTCGTAAAAATTGGTGCTGACCGCGTGGTTGAACCCGCGTACCCCGGTGACTTGCTGCCGGTTATTGTACCAAACCGTGGCCGTCCGCCCGACCGCATCCGTCAGGGTCAACTCCCGCCGGCGCGGGCGCGTGACTTCAAAATCATAAATGCCGACAGAATGAGCGGTGACTTCATGTTGATGGCTGCTCAGGGCCAGCACGGTCTCGTTTTCCGGGCCATAAACCCTCACCAGCCGGTAGTAATACCAAGACGCCGAACTGACGGGGGCGTTGCTGACGGAACACGTCTCCGTCTCATATAACGATTCGTAGTCGTACGTGAAAACGCGCGGACTGTAAAAATCCACCGTGCCGTCGGGCTGTTCGTAGGTGGCTTCCACCCACACCGGCAGGCCCAGTTCATTGACAGTGGTGCGGACATAGCGCGTCTGACCATTGGGCAGCAACTGGCACACGGCGGTTTGGTTCCCGTTACCCACCCGCCAAGGGTCTGGCTTGCCGCTGGTGTCGAACCATGTCTGCAATCCTGGTTGTATTCCGTCCGGCGAGGGCGATTGAATCATGGACGGCGTATCGCTCAAATGATTCGGATCGCGCGCCAGCCAGTGCGTCATCGTAGCCAACAAATAATCATTTGGCGTCAGGTTCGGCAGAGAGTTGGTGGACAGCAACGCCGTCTGCCGCCGCCCCCAGTGGAAACTGTTACGGGTGTACAGCGGTGTCAGGTTTTGCAAAACATTCGTGTTGGTCACGTCGTTCGTGTTGTCCAGCCAGGAACTAATCGGCGGCAGCGGCGCCGCGCTGGCCGAACCGGGCACGCCCTGGGCGCTCGCGTCAAATCGGCAGAGAAACAATTCCTGCGAAGCATCCGGCAATGTGACCCACAACGCGCGGTTAATCCGATTGGTACCACCCGCGTTCCCGACCGTCTGATCGCCCTGCATTTCACCTGCGTCCGTGTGGGCAAAGTAGGTGCTCCCATACGGCGTGTGTAACGCCGTCGGCTCATCCACCGTGCCAAACACCGTCGGCTGATATTCGATCGTGCTTTGCAACCCCACCGCATCAGTGATGTTGGTCAGATTGCCTCGATAGTCATAATCAAAGGTGGCGAAGCGACCATATTGCAATTCTACGCGTTCGAGCAGATTATTGGTGTTATAGCTCAACCGATTCGTTTGTCCGTCATAATCCACCACCTGCGACAGAAAATAACACCGCGTCCCACCCACAAACCAGTTTGTGTAATAAAACCGGGTAGTGTTCCCCGCCGCATCCACGTGCGCCGTCAATAGCGCGTCGGCCACCGCCGTGTTCGGATACATCGGGGTCACCTCCCCATACAGATCCTGGCTGCCATCGGCGTGCGTCAGTCGGAACCCCACCAACCCCGGCACATTCGGACCCCCATGCGGCACCACCGTCAGCCCGTTCGTCGTCGCCGGATAAATGAACTGGCCATCAAAACCGCTCATGGGTTGCAACCCGCATTGCGTCAGGTACGGGTTGTTCGGCACGTCGTAACCGGCCCCGCCGTTGAAATCAATTTGTCCTCCGCCCGCCACATACAGCGTCGCCTTCCAATTCCCAAAATCCTGCCATGGATTCTTAAACACACCTTCGGCCTCGGGATCGCCCAAATGATACGTCCCCGAAAAACGCACGTAGGAAAACCAATTATGATTCCACCCCGTGGCGGGCACGTATGGCTGCGGCCCCGGCGGCGGATGCACCGGCACCGAAATACCGCCGCTGGCGGCCGCCGGCCACAGATACCACGGCTGAAACTGATTCACTCGCGGCGGCGTGGTGTCCCGCTGCTTGTAAAACACCTGAAACCCGACGTGCTCCCCCAACGACGTGGTGTATCCCACCGGCTCGTCCGCCAGCCATAGATTGAGATACGGCTCAGACACCGACCATGTCACCATCCCTTGCGAGCACTGCCCCTTGGCCTCGCACCCCCGATCCCCCGCGTCCAACAGGTTGAAAGCTATGCTTCCAGGCGCGATGGTCACTGCCTGTATTTCAAACCGCGAACCCGCACCGGCCCCACAGATTATCACCAACCACTTGATCGTATTTCTGATTAGTATCTGTTTCATGGTAGATTGGAGGTTGCTTTTGGTTCCGCGATGAACAAGATCGCCGGATCCATCGCGAAGGGGTCCGTTCCGTGCTGAACTTCCCACGCATCGGAGAGTCCATCGCCGTCACTATCAATAAAATTCCAAGCGTGCGGATCGGTGTGCGTGATCAAATGCTCGTAGGCGTCCGGCATGCCGTCACCGTCGGAATCCACCGTCGCGTCCCCCAGGATATAGAAGGTCATGGCCGCCGCCTGATTCGTATATTGATACGCGGCACAGGTGGGCCCGCGCTCCAGCCACACCCAAGCATTAGTGTTCGCCAGATTGGTGGTGCTGAAGATGTCCACTGGACTATTCGTTCCTTGTACCTCGAACTGGACGGTCCAAAGCGCGTTGGAATCGAACCACGCCAGCGTGTTCGTGATGTAAAGCGGCGAATTGGTGACACACTCGCTGGTCGCGCCAACCAACCGCATCAGTTGCGGCGAGCCGGATTCTTCTGCCAGTCCCAAGGCGGCGCGCACCGCCTGTCTTTCGGCGATCGCGGTTTGCCGCGCGCTGATTTCCGCTTCCGTAATCGGCCCCAGGGCGGCGGTTTTACTCAGGGCATCGTAATAAGCCATGATCTCCCACGCTTCGTTCAAACCAAAAGTCTGGCCTCGGATTTGTTGAATCATCTTTCGTCCCGAAAAAATGCTCAATTCCTCGATCTGACCCTGAGCCGTGGCCACTCCCGAATAGGCACTGCCAACGGTGAGCGTGGTATAGGGAGCGGCGGCGGCGGGAATAGTGAGCAACCCCGCTCCGACGGCAGCGAGCCGATCGTCAAGAAACAGGCTGCTGTTCGTCGAACTGAAGGCCAGTGTGATCAGATGCCAACGTTCCGTTGGCCAATCCACTTCGGTTGCCAAGCATGACTCCAAACCCGTCTCCGTCTGGCACAGCAGATGGATTGAACTTTTGTCCGGGACGAATACCAGCGACCACCAGACTTCGCTGGCTTTGCCGTTGCTGGTGGCGAGTTCCAACAACGCGGCGACGGTTCCGCTCCCGGTGCCGCTGGCGTAATCCGGACGATACCAGAAGCGAATTGCCCCTTGTTGCGGCTCCACCAAAAATACATTGGACTCCACCATTGGTACCACCCACGGCGTCACGCGTTGGCCGGAACGCTGGAGCGCGTAGCCCGACCAGCTTTCCGTCCACACCTGCGGATCAATCCTTTGGTTGGCGGAGAACTGTAATGGTTGATCGAACCCTTCCCGATGGATCAATCCAAGCTCCGGCCAAGGGGGAGTAATCGGACGGGGTGCCGCGCCCGCGGCAATAATGGAAAACCAACAACCAGCAAACAGAATCAGTCGAGACACCCAAACACAACGGATTGGTTCAAGCGGCCTGTCGTTTGCATTTTTCATAGAGCTACATGTTTTGTTGGTTTTAGCCCGACTGGTTTGGTCGCGAGCGGTCTTTCCATGCGAAATTACGGCGCAAAACGAAAATCGGCTTCAAACAGAAAGCATTATGCGCAACCACACGCCCGCACAAGAACAATAGTTCTATCACATCGGTGCGCGACATCCCTGTATGGATGAGCGCGGATAGATGGCTAAAATAACGTCTGATATTTCAACTGCCCTGGCCGAAGTAATTCGCCGCCGGCGTGAAGCCAAAGGCCTGTCATTGGCCAGATTGGCGGAATTGTCAGGCACCTCGCAAACCTATCCGGGACTGGTGGAGCGAGGTTTGCGTTCACCAACGGTGGATATGGCCCAAGCCATGGCAAAGACAATGGGACATGAACTTTCCGATTTGATCAAGGAGGCTGAACAATTGCTAAAGCCTGATGGTTGAATTGCCGAATGAGATGCCGCGCGCCGTTCTTCGGTTGCTCCCCAATCCAGGATCGCTTGAAATTAACTCGATTCCGGCAGGCGCTTTTGCTTGGACAGCGGATGGAATACGCGCTCCGCGGTCACGCATACTCACTCAATTGAACCTAATTCTGCGCGTGACTTTGCGGGGCATTCGTGGAATTCTCCCGCCGCTATGAAAAATATGTTCTGCGGCGCGCTTGCCTTGTTCCTGAGCGCCACCCTGGTAACCGCGGCGGAAACCAATAGTGCCGCCGCGCCAACGGAAACCAAAAAGGAAGCGGCCCCCGTCAAAGAAGTGGGTGTTATCACCACCAGCGAAGGCGTCATGGTGGTGGAATTTTTTCCCGAGGTCGCCCCGAAGCACGTGGAGAATTTCAAGAAACTCGCCAAGGAGAAATTTTATGACGGCCAATGCTTTCACCGGGTCATCAAGGGATTCATGATCCAGGCGGGGGATCCAAACTCCAAGGACGAGAGCAAGAAGAGTCTTTGGGGGCAAGGCGGCCCGGGATACACCATCAATGCTGAGTTCAACGACAAACCACACGTACGCGGTACGTTATCCATGGCCCGCACGCCCGATCCTAATTCCGCCGGCTCACAATTCTTCATTTGTCACGGCAGCCCGCGACAGTTGGATCATCAATACACCGTTTTTGGCAAGTTGATCAAAGGCGAGGACGTACTCGATAAAATCGCCACCACGCCGACCGAAGGTCCGGATCGCCCGATCAAACGCGCGAACATCGAAAGCATCAAAATCGTTCCGGCCGATTCCATCAAATAGCCTGCAACCCATCTGCTTTTGCCATGGACGAAATTGCCATCATCAAAACCTCCGAAGGAGAAATTCACTTGAAATTTTGGCCGGATGTCGCACCCGGTCACGTCGAGAATTTCAAAAAACTGGCCCAACAAGGCTTTTACGACGGCACATGTTTCCATCGGGTGATCAAGCATTTCATGATCCAGGGTGGGGATCCGTTGACCAAGGAGGAAAGCCAGCAGCGCCGGTGGGGCACGGGCGGCCCCGGTTATCAGATCAAAGCCGAGTTCAACGACAAGCCGCACGTGCGCGGTGTGCTTTCCATGGCGCGCTCCAGCGATCCCGATTCGGCCGGCTCGCAGTTTTTCATTTGTCATGCCGACGCGCGATTTTTGGATCGGCAATACACCGCGTTTGGTCAGTTGATCAAGGGTGACGAAGTGCTGGAAAAAATCGCCACGACCCGGACCGCGCCGGGAGATCGTCCGGTGACGCGAATGCACATTGAAAGCATCTCGATTGTGCCGGCGGCTTGACATGACAGCACAGTTGGATGCAGAAAGACGGACGAGCGAAGCGGAATTGAAGGTATTTTGTGGGTGATGAACTCGGGACGACTCGCGCAGCTTTTGGTTTCGCTCGGTTGCCCCACCGATCGGGCCGAGGAAATGGCACTGCAACTGGACCGGCGCGCGCAACAGTTGGCAACGCAAAAAAATCGCACCTACGAAGACGCTCTGACTCACTTGCTCGGTTTGATGCGGCAAGGCTGGGCGGCGAAAGAAAAGGGCTTCTGAATTGACGAGGTTGGATTTACAATTCGCGCCTTGGTGGGGCCGCAACCATCGCGTCCTTGTAAATCATAAATCTAAAATCACATGATCCGACCTTGGCCCAAACTCAGCTCTCGGCCGGTCGGTAATTTCCGCATTTTCACCGTTCGCAACGACCGCAAAGTTTCTCCCCGCACTCACCAACCCCACGATTTTTACGTCATTGAGGCTGGCAACTGGGTCAACGTCACCGCCATCACCCCGGACCAACAACTCATCATGGTGGAGCAGTATCGTCACGGCACGAACACGGTGGAGTTGGAAATTCCGGGTGGCCTGATTGAAACGAGCGACGCTTCGCCCGTCGCCGCAGGTGTGCGGGAATTGCGTGAAGAAACGGGTTACGAAGGCGCCAACGCCCGGGTTTTAGGCGAAATTTTTCCCAATCCGGCGATTATGAACAACGTATGTTATACGGTGCTGGTTGAGAATTGCGAACCGCGCGGTGCTGTCGCGTTCGATTCGGGAGAAGACTTGATCACCAGACTCGTGCCGCTTGCCGACCTGCCGCGATTGATCGCGGGGAGGAAAATCCATCACTCGCTCGTTACTGTGGCGCTATATCATCTGGAGCTGTGGCAGCGCGGCTTGAAATCATGACGGTAACTGCCGGGGGCGCCGCAGTTTTGACTGCGGCGCCGGCAAATGAGAGCAGCCACGTTTTGGCGCGCGCCCGGCCTCTGCCCGCGCAATGGCGCGGCAACCGTTGTCGCCTTCAATTTTGCTTGAAGAAATCCTTGATAACGGCGACGACGCGCTCGATTTGCGCGTCGGTCAGTTCCGGATAAATCGGCAGGCTCAAACATTCGCGCGCGGCTTTTTCCGACACCGGAAAATCTCCCGCGCGGTAGCCGAGGCTTGCGTAACATTTTTGGAGGTGTAATGGCAACGGGTAGTGTAACGCGCAACCCACCCCGTTCGCTTCGAGATGCTTTTTAAGCGCGTCACGCTGGGGATGCCGCACGACGTACAAATGCCAGACGCTCTCCGCCCAGTCGGCCTGCACGGGCAGTTGCAGCGGGGTGTCCTTCAGCAATTCTGCATACCGCCTGGCAACTCGTTGGCGTCCGGCGGTCCACGCGGGCAGGTGTGGTAATTTCACGCCCAGCACCGCGCCTTGGATGCCTTCCATGCGGTAGTTGAAGCCCACTTCGTCATGATAATAACGCACCGAAGAACCGTGCTCGCGCAGCGACCGCGCGCGGCGCGCAAAGTCGGCGTTGTTCGTCACCAACGCGCCGCCTTCACCGGCGGCCCCGAGATTCTTTCCAGGATAAAAACTGTAGCACGAGATGGCGCCGAACGTGCCGATGGTGCGACCTTTGTATTTGGCGCCGTGCGCCTGACAGGCGTCTTCCACCACAGGTAAATTATGCTTTTGGGCCACAGCCAGCACGCCGTCCAGATCGAACGGATGCCCGTAAAGATGTACTGGTACGATGGCCTTGGTGCGCGGTGTGATGGCCTTTTCAATGAGTCGTGGGTCCAAATTAAAGGTGGCGTCGTCAATATCCACATACACCGGTTTGGCATTCACGTACGAAATCGCCCAACTGGTGGCCACGAACGTATGCGGGGTGCTGATGACTTCGTCTCCTGCGCCAATGCCGAGCAACAACATCGCGACGTGCAGGGCGGAAGTGCCGGTATTGAAAGCCACGCAGTGTTCGGCGCCGCAATAGCGGGCAAAATCTTTTTCGAATTGTGCGACGTCCGGGCCCAGACAAAACGAGCAGTTATCAATCGTGCGGGCGATGACCGCATCAATTTCTTTACGTAACGGGCGCAATTGCGCCGGCAGATCGAGATAAGGAATTTTATCGTGCATTTGATTTTAATTTTACTCTGTAAAACGCAGGTCGAAGATAACGCAAAATGGTTCCCGGCAAATCAATTTTCGCGCCGTGGAGTACCGAGGGTTATCCGCAATTTTGCAGGTCTTCATTCTGGGTGCATGGTCAACCACACCGCGGTTCGTTCACGCCACAGCGCCCAATCCGTGCCGTAATCTTCGCGTAAAACCGTCTTGAGCAAGGCCAGCGCTTCGGCGGATTCCCCTTCCAAATCCGCGCTGGCCACGGCGACCAACCACGGCAGTTTGACGGTTGGGCGGCGCGTCAGCAGATCGGCAAAGATGACGCGGCGTGCCGCGGGAGTGATCATCGCATTGGTTAATTGCGCCCCCAGCGCTCCGTAGTAGTCATCCGCCAACAAGTGACTGGTGTGCTGTGCCGCCTCCAATTGTGCCTGTGGCGGGAGGTTGGGAAACAGTTCCAACAGCGTGATGGCCTTGGCCGTGGGAGAATTTTCACTCGTGAGCACGGCCCCCATCTGCGTGGACCAGCGGTTTTCCGCCGAGTCAGCTGGTGGCGGGACCGCACTGGCAGTGCGCGTGGTCTCCTTCGCCTGGACGGGCAGCGGTTGCACTTCCAGTACCGAACCAAACCGAAACAGCGAGCGCGGCGAGGAAAATTTGAACACCCCTTCAACGATCGCCAGGGCAATTCCCGCGATGAAAATGTATTTGAGCTTCGATCGCATGTTAAGCGAGCGCGGCCGTCAACTGGACTAAGCCGCGCTCAAACTCATTTCAACATTTGGGAGTTAGAAGGAAAAACTCACGCCCAGCTTGACGATTGGATAAACCTTCCAAACGGCGTCTTTGATCTGGTTGGCTTCCATGGCCAGGTCCGGCGGCGCCACGATCCCCGGGCCACTGCTGCCTAAAATCACCTCCGGGGACCCGGTGTAGGCGATGCCTAACTCACCGTTAAGAGACCAATGCTTGGCTGCATCCAAGTAAACACTTGTGCCAATGGAAACAAACGGAGCCACGGCCTTCGAATCAACTTTCAAGTCCAGATTGCCGATTGCCGAAGAATCATAGACATTGGCCCCGATGTTCAGCATGGTCCGACCTGCTATAGGATCCTGTGGCACACTGCCCTTCAAACGACTTTGATTGAGCAGGATACCCGCAGAGATGCGGAAGGGATTGCTGGCCCACGGATAATAATCCAGCGCCAGTGGTTCGGAGAGCAGGCGCAAATCGGCGTCGTATGAAATGCCTTCAACCTTTTTGTTATCCTTGGAGATTCCGAAGTATTGAATCCCGGCATGTGCGCCAAAATGATCATGGAAACGCCAGTTGGCCGAGACCCCAAAACCGAGCGAACTCGCATCCACACTTATTCCAAAAGGTCGGTAATTGACTGTTTCCGTCTCTTGCGCGTGCAGGGTCGGCACCCAAGACAGAGCTGCCAGCACCGTGCCGATAACGAACCATTTTACTGTTTGCATAGTTTTTGTCTTTGTTGTCGCGGCATCAAAATTCTCGCGTCGAAACGCCACGTAATGCCCTTAACCAAGCCAATCCTGTGCCAGCTCCGGGATAAAGTTTCAGACTCGGAAACCCACCCAATTCACGGACCAACCTGCTGATATCACTAGGCCGCGGCTCGTTTGGTTGGGCAAAATTTACCTCGTGGGTCGGCCTAGTTGGGCAGAATTTTATTTTCACCGGTGCGCCGGTTCGGCGTCTGATCAATCGCGCGCCTCGAATCAAAAACTGCGGGCCTGATTGAATCCGTTACTCCGCGAACGCTCGAGTCGCAGCTTCAACGCTGGCCCAGTAATCGGGTTACACCGTTCGGTGATTCTTGATCCCTAACGCAAGCTCGAATTCTGCCGAAAATTTCTTCATCGCCTCCGCGATTTTATCCGGCTGCTCGGTCAGCGTGCCGGACATGCGTTCCACCGCCTCCGGTTTGCGCCGCACCAATTCCACCGCTGCCATCACCAGCGAGAGATGGTTGTTCACGGAATGGCGCATCATCGAAAGCTGCTGGTTTAACGTCTCCACCTGACTGGGGGTCAAGACAATGGGATCATGGGAATTACTCATAACGGTGGAGGATTCAGGAGACGGTGGCTGGTTTGGCGGTAAAGGCGCGATCCAGTGCGGCGACCAATTCCGCGCTCATCACGGGCTTGCGAAAGAAACCCACCGCGCCCAACTCACGAGCGCGAGCGACGTATTTGTCCGGATTGCCCGCCGTGATGATAAACACCGGTGTTTTTGCGGCTTCATCAATTCGCTTGAGCCATTCCAAAATTCGCAAGCCATCCCAGGCCACACTGCCAAAATCATTGGGAAAATTGATGTCGAGCAAGATGGCGTCGGGCCGCTGCGTGCGTGCAATGTTGACACCCTCGGCGGCGTCGGAAGCGGTGAGCACCTCGTAACCGCGCGTTTTGAGAGTGATGGCCATGGCTTGTTGCAAGACCGGATCGTCATCTACAACGAGAATTTTCTTTTTTGCGTTCATTCCATTATCCCTCAAAGCGATTCTGAGAGAGCAATAATCAAACCAGCGCCGGGGGGATAACCCGCTTGATGAAAGCGAACTGACAACCGTCGTCCCGCGTTGTCCGGTGACGCCACACTCGACGCATCGTGATACCCAACGTGATGACGGGCGAATTTGGTCGCTTCCGGCTATGGCTCTGGTCAGTATTGGGACGATTCTGCCCAACATGGGGAACGAATTTTATCATCCTGGCCGTGAACGTGCCGCCCAAGTCAATCGGCTGTTTACGACAATTGCACCTCATTACGATTTCATCAACGACCTGCAAAGCCTGGGCCTGCACCGTCGCTGGAAACGTCGGTTGGTTCGTCTGGCCCATTTGCAACCCGGCGAGCAGGCTCTGGATGTTTGTTGCGGCACCGGCGATCTGGCCTTTGCGCTGGCGCAAGCCGGTGCCGCAGTCACCGGACTGGATTTTAACCAGTCAATGCTGGCCGTGGCAGCCACGCGCCAGGCACAAACCAAAACCGTGAACCCGGTATTCGTGCAAGGCGATGCGCAAAAACTTCCTTTCGCGGATCAGTCCTTCGACGTGGTCACCGTCGGATACGGCCTGCGCAATCTGTCGAGTTGGCAATTGGGTTTGGCGGAAATGATGCGCGTGGCCCGGCCCGGCGGGCGATTATTGATTCTCGATTTCGGCAAACCTGACCGCGCACTTTGGCGCGCCTTGTACTTTGGCTACTTGCGCCTCGGTGTGCCGATTTTGGGTTTGTTGAGCTGCGGCAAACCCAGTGCTTACGCCTACATTCTGGAATCGCTGCAACGATATCCAGCGCAACGCGGCGTCGCCGCGCACATGCGGGAACTGGGATTGACCCACGTTCGCATTGAAAACCTTCTCGGCGGCGCCATGAGTATCAATTACGGCGAGCGATCCTCTGCAATATCCTGAGGCAGCGGCAACAGCTTGTCGTCCCGGATGATCTCAAAATGTTCTGATTCAGTGGTGACAAGGCGATCCACTGCAAACATGGACTTTCCCATTACCTTGAGCTAGGTCTGACCGGCTGCTAGAGTCGCAGCGGCGGCACAAATCGGGTCGTTAAATCTGCTATATTTTACGCATGGACTAAAATCCGGGCCGCTAAAGGTATTTTTTGATTGTGAATTCTCATTATAACCGCAAAGTCGACAGCAGCGTAGGTTTTTGACTACGCTTTGCTACAGCGTCAGCACAATGAAAGATTCACTTCCCATGTCAGTATCCCGCGAGCCTGACCTGGCCGATTTGGTGGTCGCGGTTTTCCGGCAATGGCGTGTGGCCGGCATCGCTTTTCTGGTTCTGCGTAATTACGAGGAGTTACCCCATGACACCACTCATGATATTGACATCCTGATCTTGCCCGAACAGCTGGCACTGGCGGAAAGCCTGTTGGTCAGTACAGCGCACCGCGTTGGCTATCATCTTTACAATCGCGCAGAGTTTTCACCGGTGTCGCTTTTCTTTTTCCACGACCCGTCTTTGCACCAGATTCAATTTGATCTTTTTACCAGTCTGAATTGGCGTGGTTTGGCGTTCCTGTCACCACGCACGGTCCTGGATCGGCGCGTGGCGCGAGACGACTTCTGGGTGCCTCACCCGATCCATGAAATCGTAAATAATCTGCTGACGCGTCTGATTTACCATGGTTACGTAAAAGAGAAATATAAGCCAACTATCGTTGCGGGCTGCCGACAATATCCTGACGAAATCAAGCTTGAGCTTGCGCGAATATGCGGTGGCAGTGCCGCACCAGCGATAATGCGTGCGATTGCCGCCGAGCGTTGGACGGAGGTGGAGCGCCACGCAGGAGCGCTCCGACGCCGTTTGGTTTGGTCACGTTTTACCCGATATCCAGGCGTCACGTTGCGCTCCTTGCTTCATGACCTTGGACGTTTTTATCGGCGGCTCAGGTATCCGCCTGGCTTGACGGTGGTTTTTCTCGGGGGTGACGGAAGCGGCAAGTCCACGGTGGCGAGCCGGGTAATCCAAGCTTTAAGCCGTTCCTTCGCGCCAGAGAAGGGATTGCGGGTACATTGGAAGCCGGTGGTTTTCCTGCGTGATCGAAGGGCTAAACGTCTTCCCACCACCAATCCGCACGGGCAGCGGCCTCGTGACCCAGCGGTTTCGTTCATATTCTTGGTTTACCATTGGTTGGAATTTGCCATTGGCGTGTGGACTCAGTTTTTGCCCGTTCGTTTTCGAAACGGACTAGTTGCCATTGAGCGTTACCACTTTGATTTTGCGGTTGATCCACAACGTTATCGAATGCAAGTGTCTCCCCATATCGCCCAGCGCCTCTTTGTCACGATACCAGCACCGGATTTGGTCTTTTTATTGGACGCTCCGCCGGAGGTTTTGCATTCCCGCAAACGAGAAGTAACCCTTGAGGAAACTCGTCGCCAGACCGCCGCTTACCGTGAGTTAGTCGGCAAATTAAAGACCGGAAGAATCATCAATTGCGCGCAACCACTCGATGAGGTTGTAGCGGAGGTCGTGCGTGAGGTTTTACACTATCTCAAACGCCGCCAGCAGCAGTGTGCTGGCAAGCGCAGAGAGGCGCACCGCAACGATGAACAAAGGTCCTAAATTCATCCCGTCAAAGTTTCTTGGAAACCGCCGCATGCACCGACACCTCAAAATAGGCATTGAACCACTGATTTCCACACCGGCCGCCCGCTCACTGCAAGGAGGGCGTGGGTGGAGCGCCATTGAGATCTCGCCTACGCTTGCCGCAAACCGGCTTCCCTCCTAGCCTCGAAGATGAACGTGACTGGCAGACTTAAAGTGTTGGTATCCGCCTACGCTTGTGAACCCGGAAAAGGTTCGGAGCCGGAGGTGGGGTGGCGGTGGGTACTCAATCTGTCAAACTTTCACGATCTCACCGTCATCACCCGGGCAAACAATGCCGGGCGAATTCAGTCGGGCCTGCTCAATCATACGGGGCCGCAGCCAGAATTTTTTTTCTACGATCTACCTGGATGGCTGCTGTGGCTCAAGTGCCACGGCCTTCCCGTGGCCATCTACTATTTGCTGTGGCAATTGGCGGTGCGGTGGCGGTTCCGGCGCGAGCTCGGAAAATTCGATCTAATCCATCATCTTACCTTTAACTCGTTCCGACAACCCGGCTTCTGGTGGTTTTGTCCAAGGCCGGTGGTGCTGGGGCCGCTGGGTGGGGGTCAGATTTGTCCCTGGCCATTTCTGAAGCGCTTTCGGAGCGGCTTGCCGAAAGAATTATTTCGCACGCTTACTGTCGTAACTGCATCACTGTACCTGCATCTCTGGTTCAGCTTTGCGGCCGCCCGCCTGATCCTGGTTGCCAACCACGACACTGCGGCGCGTCTCCCAAAACGGTGGCGGGTCAAAGTGCGTTATCTGTTGGAAACCGGCATCAATCCGAGCGAGACCACCCGTGGTGGAAAATCTTTCTCAGGACCAGGTCGCCGCTTGATCTGGACAGGGCGGCTCGAAAAAATCAAAGGCTTGGATCTGCTGTTGCATGCTTTTGCGCAGGCTCGCGCGCAAAATTCCGCGCTGACCTTGACCGTTATAGGCGGCGGCTCGGAGGGTGAGGAAATGAAACGCCTTGCACGACGCTTGAACTTGAACTCATCCGTCACGTGGATGGGTCAGATCGCCAAAGACCGGATTGAGGATATTCTCGAGCAGCATGACATCTTTCTATTTACCAGTCTCCGCGACACTTCGGGCAACGTGCTGCTTGAGGCTATGGCGGTGGGACTGCCCTGTATCATTCTCCGACACCAGGGCGCCGCAGAGATGGCGACCGACGCCACGGCGGTACGCATTATCCCCACTACTTTTGAGGCTACTGCCACCGCCATCGCTCAAGCAATTCTGCAATTGGTGGACGACGCACCACACCGTTCGCGGATGAGCCAATCCGCCAGGCAAAGAGTGCTTGAACATTACACTTGGCCTCAAAAGGCATTGGCAATGGATCGTCTCTACCGGGAACTTGTGTCTCCCACAATGCCGGAGACTCCATCTTACCCCGCCAGCTTGCGCCATATTTGATTAAAACACCGTGAAGCCAGCCGACAATTGACTTCGGCATCGTGCCGAACCTAACGCGCAAGATCACCAGCGCGAGACGGTTAAGCCCATGACGGCACAATGAGCCCCCGGCATAATGACAAACACGCGGCCAGTAGGAATAACCCTGGACCTTTGGGAAAGGTAATCCAATTCAATACTGGACCGGACCCTGCACCAACTGCATTTGCGCTATGGTTGCCGCTAATCCGTGCTCGAAATTGAAGGCTGGACGAAATCCAGATGCGCGCAAACGATCAACGGCTGCGAGTGAACGTTTCACATCGCCGATCCGTTCGGCTTGGTGGCTGATTGCCGAGCGCGATTGGGTTAATTGACAGATCCACCGTGCCAGTGCGTTCACCGAAATGGCTGTACCATACCCGACGTTGATGACCCCGCTCACGGACGAATTCAACGCAAAGAACGCATTGGCGGCCGCAACATCTTTGACATACACGAAATCGCGAGTCTGCTCACCATCGTCGAAAAGGGTGATGGGTTGGTGCTGAACCGCGCGGTGAATGAAGATCGGCACGGCGGCAGCATATTGACTGGCCGGATCCTAACGCGGACCGAACACATTAAAGTAGCGCAGACAAACCGCCGCCAGGCGACCCGCTTTTGCAAAAATTTGGCAATAATACTCGCCATCAAGCTTGGAGACGGCATGGGGGCTTTCGGGTGAAGGCAACAACATTTCGGATTTTGGGCTGGTCGGATCATTACCGCAAATCGCGGCGGAACTGCTGAATACCAGTTTTTTTACTCCAGCCCGCACGGCTCCCTCCAGCATCACCAAAGTTCCTTCCGTATTGAGCCACGTGCATTCGATAGTTAAGTCATGGACTCCGGCACGCTGATCATGGCCGCCAGATGGAAGATATAGTCCACACCCCGCAGCGCCTCACGCAGGGCGGCGCGATCCAGGATCGAAGCCTCGATGAATTAATGCTTGAGGCCGGTCAAATTGCTTCGGTTTCCCGAACGCAGATTATCGAGCACGATAATTTCAGCCTGCCCCTGAAAGTATTCAACGACGTGACTGCCGATAAAGCTGGCCCCACCTGCAACTAATATTCTCATTTGAAAATTTTACTTTTTCTTTGCCAATACTCGTCTGAGTTCTACTCACTGCGGGTGAAGTAATTTGGCCGCCATGTTTCGTTTAATGTGGCTTTTGTACGAATGTGTTAAAAGATTTTTCCCGGAGCTGGACCCAAGCAGAAACTTTTTGTTCGTTTCAGCTAATCACCCGCATTTGCACGGCGTCAATGATTTGATCCCCCGAAAGCGTCGAGCCGATGATCACCGCCGTCTGGCCGGTCTGCAACCAGCCCCGCTCGCGCAGGTGGCTCAACGCCGCTTCAATGGTGTTTTGCGGATTGATGACGTCAAAGGGAATCACCACCGGAGTAATGCCCCAGTTTAAGCTGAGGTGTCGCGCCACCTCCTCCTGCGCGCAGAGGGCGTAAATGACGGAGAACCGTGGTCGCATCCAACCGGCATAACGCGCCATGTTGCCGTGCCGCGTAAAAACCAGAATGGCTTCCGCCCGCAACTCATTCGCCATCACCACCGCGCTTTTCACAATCTTCTGTCGCACTTGGGTTAACTCCGCCAGCTCGTGAAAATTGGCGCCGCCACTGCGTTCAATCCGCCGCGCAATCCGGTCAAACACCTGGACGCACTTGACCGGATATTCGCCCACCGTGGTTTCCCCGCTGAGCATGATGGCGTCGGCTTGTTCATAAACCGCGTTGGCTACATCGGTGACCTCCGCCCGCGTCGGCATGGGCATTTTGATCATGCTTTCGAGCATGTGCGTAGCCACGATCACCGGTTTGCCGTGGCGCAAACAGGTTTTTACAATGCGCCGCTGAACGATGGGCAATTCTTCGTACGGAATCTCAATGCCCAAATCTCCCCGCGCCACCATCACCCCGTCCGCTTCGGTAATGATCGCCTCCAGATGGGCGATGGCTTCCTGATCCTCGATTTTAGCAATAACCTGTGGCCGCACGCCGCGGGTGGGAAATTGTTTTTTTAACTCCCGCAAATCCTCCACCTTGCGCACAAAGGACAACGCGATGAAATCCACTCCCAGTTCCAGACCCAGTTTGACGTCGGCAATATCCTTGATGGTCAACGCGGGCAGGCTGACCTTTACTCCGGGTAGATTGATGTGTCGTCGGCTGCCCAGAGTTCCGGCGGTGAGTACCTCGCACTCCACCTTGTTGCCCGCCTTCGCCAGCACCTTCATCTGAATCATCCCGTTGTCCAGCAACACCACGTCGCCCACGTTGATGTCGTTGATAAAATTTTCGTAGTTCACATCCACGGAATGTTCCTCTTCACTGCGCTCGCCGCGCACCGTCAGGGTGAAGTGTTCTCCGGGCTGCAACGGCAGCGGCACGGAGAGATCGCCGGTGCGGATGGCCGGACCTTGCGTATCCATCAAAATCCCCACCTGACCCCGCCGCGCCGCGCTGCCCGCGCGAATGTTGGCCACCACAGCGCGGGTCCATTCACGTGAAGCGTGCGACATGTTCAGGCGGAAAATGTTGACGCCGGCGTCAATCAGCGCGCCGATCATTTCGGAGGAACCAGTGGCCGGACCAAGCGTGGCAACGATCTTTGTTTTTCTCATAATTCTGGTCGGCTGCCGCACACGCCATAGACGGCCTCATCATGCGCGTTCAATCCTGAATCAGATTACCGGGTACCTGTGATCACGGATAGAAATATCCACGTAACGGGCCAGCTCCTTTAACCTCAGAACGCTTGCAACCGGAAGAATTGTTGCGCTTCCTGCGTGGGCAACTGGACTTCGCAACCGTCGGGGATTGAGTAAACCGAATTCGTTATTGAGTGCCAGATTACGGGAGCGACGAGATTGGTGGTGGTCACCAGTTGCAAGCGCCCCGCCCAATCCGGCCAGCTCAGCGTCAGGATTTCGTTGTCGTGGGTAAGTCCGATGGTCGGCGCAACAAAGCTGGCGGTCAGGGCGCTGTTGGTTATGGGGATCTTGATGGAGTGCATGGCGCCGCCGCCATCTGACCACAACACGAAATCATGCACGCCAGCACCCGAATTTTGCGGCGTCGGTGCATGTACGATGCGCTCCATGCCTGCCAACGCAAGAAAATTTGTGGGGGTAACGACTGATTGCGATTCAAATTCTAACGTGAGCCCTTCGGGCACGGTGGACAAAGCCAAGGAAACCAGTTGTGGCGCCAAGGCAACCGTTCTCTGGACCGATAAACCATTGGCGCTCGTCCCAGTCAATTGCACTTGATACATGCCGTTCGTGAAATCTGGAATGGTTGTTGGTACCGGAAAAACGCCGTTCGTCACCCCCGCCAATGGACCGAGAATCGGAGTGATATTACCTTCGCGGATAAAATCCACGCTCCAATTCAGCGCGCTGGGCGAAAGGCCAGCCTCGGTGTAATCCCAACCCATCCCACTGAAAGCAACAACATCGCCACCCGCTACGAGAAGTCCTGGCGCTGGCGTCTGAATGTTTAATTGCGGGCCAAATATTTCCACCGGGGAGAGCGGGCGCGAATGAAGCCGAACCGCGTCGAACCGTCCATTGAAGTAAGGGTCAATGGAGTATTGGCTGCGTCCCAAATAAACTTTTGTCGCCTGCAAATCCTGGGGCAACAGATTCACGCTGTGATGAATGGCGGCGGCCTGGCCATTCGTGTAGATGATTCCTTGACGGCCATCAAAAACCGCGGCGACATGCACCCATTCGTTAACCGGAAAGCTCGTCGGCCCTTGAATGACACGCACATAACGGGAGCGATCCAAAGTGATGGCACAGTGAAAACGGCCGGAGCTATCCTTGGGGGAAAAAAATAGCCAGCTTGAAGTGCCGGCACCAAAGTCAAAAAATCGTTGCCAATCGCCGCCACCATTCCATTTAACCCAACCGGAAATGGTATCCGCCGCGCTGGCGCCGGACGGCAGATTGATATATTGTTTCGTTCCCAACAAACGAGCGACCGGGCCGCGCTCCGGATCCGTCACCACCCCGGCGCCGCCCGCAAACGTGCCATGAAAGTGATTGCTCGCATCCTGCGCATTACTGGTGAACGGATAATAGGAGCTCCACACACTGGATGCCGTTCCGCGCGCCAGATCGCGGGAGATGACTCGCCCGAAACCCGCCGCATTAGTAGCAGCCAATTCCACGCGGTAACACGTCCCAGTCGGAATGTTGGTCGGCAACACGCAACTGCCCGCAAGCACACCGGACACCGGACCAAACACGAGATTGGTGGCGCTCGCGGAAACCTCTTCCACTCGCCATGTCAACTGTCCGGCTGACATGGGCAGATCGTTGAAATCCACCGCGCTTCCGGCGAAGGTGAGCGTCATCCCCGGCCAGAACACTGCGCGCTCCGCCGGTTCTTGCAATGTCGGAATGGGGGCCGCAATTTCTGCAGCCGACAGCGTCCGGCCGTAAACTCGAAAGCTGCTGAGCTGCCCGCTAAAATCGGGATCGGCAACAGACTTACTGCGCCCCAGATAATTGGTCTGCGCCCGGGTTTGATACGGCAGAAACTTCACGCTGGCACTGGCGCTCACGGGCTCGGCATTCACGTAGAGCGTCGCGCGGGCGCCATCGAAAGTCACCGCCACCGCCGTCCAAACCCCTACCGGCAATGAGTTGGTCCACTGAACAATTTGCGTCGCACCGTTGACGCGAATATCGCAGCGTAGGCGTCCGTCTGCGGACGACGGCGTCAACATCACGTAATTTGAAGTGTCGGTGCCAAAATCAAAAATCCGTTGCCAGGGATCTCCGCCATTCCACTTTACCACGGCGCCGAAAGTGCGCGCGTTCGCCACTCCCGGCGGCAGCCATACGGCTTGTCCCGCGCCGTTGAGATTCAAAATCCGCCCGCGAGTGGCGTCGGTTTGCGTGGTCGCACCACCAACAAGTTGACCGTAGTACTGACCGCCTTCATCGTACGCATCAACTTGAAAATTATATTCAGCCGACCAATCGCGCGAGAGTACCGGCCAGCCATCCGACGTGAACTGGAGCGGTTGCACATCAAACGCGGCCGCACCGTACGCGCCGTACCAAGGCGCGTAAGCCCCGGCATCGTAATAGTGATAACTGAGCCAGGGTTGGCCATTTTCTTCAATCACCGCCGCGTGGCCCGGACCGGCGAACTTGCCACTCGCTTCAGCAAATAGCGTCCCGACACCGTTGCGCATATCCACGCCATTACGATCCCGATAGGGTCCGGTGATATTGGCGCTGCGGCCCACCCGGATGTTGTAAGTACTGTTCACCCCGGAACAACATGAACCCCAATTTACAAACAAATAGTAGTAGGCCCCGTGCCGATAGATGCATGCTGCCTCGATGGCACTACTGTACGCCAGTTGGCTAACTGTTGTATTGGTGATATTCCGCAAGCCGGTGACCGGATCCAGTTCAACCAGATGAATGCCGTTCCAGTAAGAACCAAAACACAGCCAAAGCCGACCGGCGGCATCAAAGGTTACGGCGGGATCAATGGTGTTATAAGGACTGCCGTTGACCGATTGAATTACGATGCCCTGATCCGTCCAGTGATAGTTTGGATCTTTCGGATTCAAGGTCGGACTGGTCGCCAGCCCGATGGCCGATTGCTGGCTGCCCCAACTCGACACGGAATAATACAGACAATAACGACCGTTGGCGTAAATGATGTCTGGCGCCCAAAAATCCCCGTTGAATCCCGGGGCGACACCCGGCACCCACGCAGGCGGCGAGGCAAACACATTGGGTTCATCCATCCACACCACTCCGTCGGCGGAAGATTTGGCCCGAATACCCGGACCAGTGCCGTAGATGTAATAACGTCCGTCACACTGAATAATGGTGGAGGGGTCATGCAATTCTACGCTGCCGCGCAGACCGCTCCCGTTCAATCCGGCCCGCACCGTTACGCCGACGGCAACCCACATCGCGACCGGCCAGACCGCCCGTCTGGAAAAAAACTCCGCCTGAATTTCAACGTCATAACGCTTTCATAATTTCCTGGCGCGACCGGATAAAGCAACCGCTGTCGCGTCAAAGATTGAGCGGTTGAGAATAACCCAACTCCGGCCCTTTGTCTTGTGGTATGGGCCGACCTGTCACGACCATCGCCGGGCGGCGATTTCGTTTGAGAAACCGTTCCAGGGTTGAATCGTGAATCGTTACCACGGTTCAGTTAAAATCGTCGTCGAAGTAATGAGGCGGATGCTCGCGGCGCGTTTCAAGTTGCAATGGCGCAGCCGGCCTGCGCGCCCGGCGTGACCGCGTTCCAGTGCTGCCCATCCCAATACTCCGCCGCGCCCGAATCGTTCAACCGCGCGGGAATCCCGGCGGAACGCAGGGCCGCCACCAATAGCGCCTGTACTTCACTTTTTCCGAAGAAAAGTCACAGCCATCCCCTAGCGGGATGAAAGAGTGAGTTGGCGTGGGAGGAGTTTTCCTGCCACAAGGCAGGGATGAAAAAACAATCCAAGTCCACGCCCACCCGCTCCACGTTCTCCGTCTTGCGCCAGCGCTGCCATCTCATTCCTTCACACCTCGTGCCGCAACTGGCCCGGCAGACGGGGGTCGAGGAAAAATTCCGTTCGTTCAACCCGTGGAGCCAGGTGGTCAGCCGGCTCTACGCGCCGTTCACTCACGCCATCGGCCGCGACGAGGTCGGCGCCGCCTTGCGCCTTCACTCCGGGCCGCTCTCGGCCATTCGCGGCGCCACCCCGCCCAGCCGCAACGGCCTCTCCAACGCCAACAAGGAGCGTTCCGCCAGTCTGGCCGAACAACTCTTCTGGAAAACCCTCGAACAGCTCCAAAGCCAATCGCCCTCCTTCGCCGGTGGCCGCAGCGGCAAACGGCTGGCGCACCGTTTCAAGACCGCCATCCACGTCGTGGACGCCACCACCCTCCAACTCGTCGCCTCCTGCCTGGACTGGGCCCAACACCGCCGCCAAGTGTCATCTGCGGCTGGACCTGCACCGCTTCCTCCCGCGTTTCGCCCGCATTGACGCCGCGCGCGACAACGACGCCAAGCGCGCCCGCGAGGTCTGCGCCGGCATCCGCGCCGGTGAGATCGTGTTGTTTGACAAGGCTTACGTGGACTGCGCGCATTTGTCCGACTTGAACGAACGCGGCGGCTTCTGGGTCACGCGCGCCAAGGACAACCTGGCGTTCCAGGTGGTCAAACGCCGGATCAAAAAGCCGGTGGGGAAGATTTTGCGCGACGCTGAAGTCGTGCTGACTGTGCCGCAGAGCCGGACGGATTATCCACAACGGCTGCGACGCGTGGTGGCCTTGGTGGAGGTGGACGGGGTCGAGCGCGAGCTGGTGTTCCTGACAAACAACTGCCTCTGGGCGGCGGGCACGGTGGCAGATCGAAGTGTTCTTCAAGCAGATCAAGCAGACGCTGCAACTGGCGGATTTCCCGGGCAACTCGGCCAACGCGGTGCGGTGGCAGGTATGGACGGTGCTGCTGGTGTATGTGCTGTTGCGGTATCAGGCGCACCGGTCGCAGTGGGGCAGCAGCTTCGTGCGGTTGTGGACGTGCGTGCGCGCGACGCTGTGGTTGAAGCTGGACGTGCTGGCGCTGCTCAAAAGCTATGGGACAGCGGGTGGGGATTTCCGGTTGCTGGGCCAGCCGGAAGCCGCGTATTTGCCGGGCTTTCGTCCCGCCGCCGCGGGATAGCCAGTGAGCGGCAAACCCAAGACCCACGCACCCTGCCCTGAAAAGCCTCAAAGGCGTTTTGAAAACCACGCGTCGAATCCCGCGTGTTCCCACCACCTTTTACGCCTCAATCACCAGCTATGGGATGGCTGTGGAAGAAAAGTCTGTACATTGTAAATACCATTGCGCATGACGCTGGGGATGACGAACGCGCGAAAGCCCTATCCCAGTGATGTGACCGATGTGGAGTGGAACTTCTGTGTGAGCTACCTGACGTTGATGAAAGAAGATGCGCCGCAACGTGAACACACGCGGCGCGAACTCTTCAACGGCCTGCGTGGGTTGGTCCGCACGGGCAGTCCGTGGCGGCTGATGGCGCATGATCTGCCGCAGTGGCGCGCGGTGTATCAGCCAGACGCGCCGCTGGGTGCGCGCCGGATGTTTTGAAGCGATGGCCGAAGATTTGCGGGCGCGGCTGCGCATGCTGGCCGCACGGTTTCGACGCCTGGCGCGCGATTACGAACGGCTCGCCGCCACCTTGAGCGGCTATTACTGGCTCGCTTTCGTCCGGCTCATGCTCAAAACCTTCACCCTCAAAAGTGCATGACCGGCTCTAGATTCATCGGATTTTATGTTTATCAAGAGGGTTAAAACGCCTGCGATGCCAAGGTAAGCAAGCACCGCGACAGGAAGAATACTTTTAACAGGTTCCGGCAATTTTCTTGCGGCGCCGCAAGCGCAAAGTGGAAATGAGCTTACCCAAAAAGCTCGGGGATGACTTTCCCTTCCCCGTCGCGGGTGACGTAGAATGGCCGTTTCTCGATCTCGTAGGCGAGTTTTGGGGAAATCCCCATTGCGTGGAAGATGCTGGCGTGCAAATCCTCGATGATCACCCGGTCTCTGAGGGTCTTGCAGGGGCGTTCCTCGGCCGTTAGTCCGTGCAGGTAACCACGCTTCATACCGCCACCGAAGAGCAGTACACAGCCCGCGTCGGTGAAGTGCCGGTGCATGCCATAGTGTTTGGGGTCTTCGACTCGATCCGGCACTTCCACCTGGTCCTTGATCCGTTTGTCGGGCTTGCCTTCGATCATGGCGTCGCGGCTGAACTCGCTGGCCAGCACGATGAGCGTGCGGTTCAACAGGCCGCGCGCCTCCAGGTCCAGGATCAACTGCGAAAGCGGCGAGTCAATCTGTTGTTTCATGGCGGCAACGCGCGTGTGGCCGTTCTCGTGCGTGTCCCAGTTCAGGAAGGGAATGTATTCAGTACTGACCTCGATGAAGCGCGCGCCGACCTCGGCCAACCGTCGCGCCAGGAGACAGCCCAAGCCAAAGCGTCCGACCATTTGTTCCTCATATTTGGCGCCGAACCGATCCTGCTTGGCGTCAAAACGCTGGCCCGGTTCGTAGCCGGGGACGTATTTGCGGATGCTTTCAATCGGTTCCAGCGCGAGGTCGAAGGCCTTGGCGGCCGGTGAACTCAGCAACCGGTGCGCGTTGTCGAGCGAGCGCAACAGCGAGTCCTTTTGATAATCACTGCCGGCTTCACTGATGGGGCTGGCGGCGAGCAGACGCTTGTAGAACTTGTTGCGATCTTCAAACCGGCCCGGAGTCATGCCGCCCGGGGGGCGGACCGTTTCAGCAGCCTGATCGGGAAACGGAATGTTGAACGGTCCATATTCGCTGCCCAAGAATCCCGCCGTGGTAAAAGCTTTCAACTCTTCGCCTTCGCCGACATCAAACCGTTGGCCGATGTTGATGAACGGCGGCACGGCCGGATTCAGTGGACCGAGCGTTCGCGCGATGATGGCGCCGAGGTGCGGGGCGGCGACAGTCTGTGGCGGCGCGTAACCTGTGTGCCATTGATACTGATGGCGCGAGTGAAGAATGAACCCCAAATCACCTGCCGTGTAGGTGCGGATCAGGGTGCCGCGGTCCATCACCTGGCCGGTCTTTTCCAGTCCCTGGGAAAACTTGATGTGATCCACCGCGGTATCAATGCTGGGAAACGTGCTCAGGAAGGAGTCCGGCGCCATGCCTTTGGTGAATGGCGTGTAGCGTTTGGGATCGAATGTCTCTGTATGCGCCATGCCCCCGCCCATCCAGAGCACGATGACCGTGTCCGCAGTGGCTTTGATCTTTTCCACTTCGTCGGAGAAAATGGCGCGCGGGAAGCCGGCCGCCAGGGCGGAGAGCGTGGCCGCGCTGGCGGTTTTCAGGAAGTCGCGGCGGGATTGTGGAGGAAATGTTTTCATGGCTGCTTCGTTCTCGGGATGATGATTCTTTGCTTCACCTGTAAACGAGTGGGATGGACGCCGGGATTTGCTTTCAACAAATCATTTAGTGTCACGCCGTGAAGGCGGGCGATTTTCGCCAGCGTATCGCCACTCTTGACCGCATACACGTCATTGTTGGCGGGTGAGATTGCCTTCGCGTGTTTCTTCTGCCAACGCGCGTCAGCCTCCTTGTTGAGTTCGGTAAAAATATCGATTCCAAACTTCTGCTGGATGGCGGCCTTGGAAACTTCATCGTAACCGCGCAGGTAAGCCAGCAATCCTTCACTGACAATGCAGCCGGCAATGGGGTGCAACTCCGCGTTGCACCGATCCTTCAGCAAATGCGCGTATTCCTCCCGGGTTGGCCCAGGCAACCCCGCGCTTTTTACCTGCATCACGCCGTTGCTCAAATCGCGGCGGGCGTCGGCCTGTCCTAACTCCCGCGCTTTGGCGGGATCATTGGGATAGCCAAGCACATCCTTGTCCGACGCGGGCATTTTTGGGGTTTGGGCCGGACACAACCCCGCCGGGACCAACAAAAATACAGTCGTCGCCACCGCCACCCACCGGCAGCAATGGAAAGCAAACGGATTTACGCGCGACGGCTTCACTTCAGTAAATTAATTGAAACTCCGGCAACATAGCCAGTGCCCACATCAAATCTTCCACGCTGGCTTTCTGCGCCGGCTGGCCAAGGACTTCCTCGGCCGCGCGGAGCTCCCGCGCATTGGGGTTGCGCCCGAGAGCCTTCAGGTAAAGGGCACCCGCCAGGTCGCGAGCCGAATCCCCGATTCCGGCCGCAAGCATCTTCTCCGCGCCGTGCCGCAAGAGGTTGGCGAGTTCAGCGCCGTTGGTCAGTTCCAAAGCCTGTAACGTGGTGGCGGCGGAAGCCCTCACGGTGATGACTTGCTCGCGATTTGGACGACCCAGAACGACCTGCAACTCGTCTGCGGGTACGAGCGCGGCGCGCACCACGGCAAAGCGGTTCGTCGCGCCGTCGGCGTGGAGGATGCGCGGGGCGGGTTGCGCATACCAAACGCCGGTCAACGAACCGATGGCATCCCGGAACTGCTCTGCCGACATCCGGCGCACCTGCGGCCCGCGGAAAACGAAATCGTCGCGCATCTGTTCTTCCGCCAGCACGGCTGGCAACTGATAGGCGCGTGAAGTGAGCAGGCGTTCAATCAACTTCTTCACATCGTAACCCTGGTCGGCAAAGTCTTCCGCCAGCCAATCAAGCAGGTCCACGTTCCACGCCGGCTTTTCCATTTCGTCCACGGGTTCAACCAGTCCCCGGCCAAAGAATTTCTGCCAGAGGCGATTCACGAGCGTGCGCGTGAGCCGGCCATCCTGGCGATGGGTGATCAATTGGGCCAGTTGCTCCAGGCGTTCCGTTTTGGCGGCATGCGGGTCAATGTCGCCAAGTTGCGGATAAATGAACCGCAGCGGTGCGACGGTGCCGGTCGGCTTGTCGCAATGCACCATCTCCAGCGGTTCGTCACTGTAGATGCCGGCCAGCCCGTAGGCATCGGCCAGCGTCCAGTCGTTGATGAAACTGTCGTGACAGGAAGCGCATTTGAGGTTCACGCCCATGAAGATCTGCGAGATGTTTTGCGCAGCCTGCATCTGCGGCGTCTGACTGGCATTCACCACGCCGCGCCAAACGATGCCTTTGGTGAACCCCTCGGCTTCGGGCCGGGGATTGATCAATTCCGCCACGAAACGGTCATACGGCAGATTGTTTTCCAGCGCGGCGTACAACCATTGCGTGATTTGTTTGCGGCCCCCGTCAATGTAGCCCGTGCCGCGATAATCATTACGCAGCATGTCGTTCCAGAACGTCATCCAATGCAACGTATAGTTCTCCTGGTCCGCCAACAGACGGCGGACGAGTTGGGCGCGCTTGTCACGGCCGCGGTCGGCCACGAATCGCTGCAGCTCCTCGGGCGGCGGCAGCAGGCCAAGGACATCGAGGTACACGCGTCGGGCAAACACCCGGTCGTCAACGAGCTCGGGCCATTTGATTTTCTGCGCTGCAAAATAGGCCTCCATGAAGCGATCCACGGGGTGGGTCGTCTCACTAGTCCGGCGCGGCAGTTCGGGGCGCCGCGGCAGCAGATTGATGGGTTCGAGTTTGCCGAAACTTACGCCCGCATCCCACGGCGCACCTTGGTCAATCCAGCCGCGCAGCGCGGCGACTTGCTCGTGAGTGAGTTTCGTTCCCTTCTGCGGCATCACACTATCGGGGTCAAAACCCATGACCAGTTCGATCAAATAACTCTCGGCGCTTTTCCCCAGGACAATGGCCGGACCGGAGTCGCCTCCTTCGAGCAGGGTCTCGCGTGAATCCATGCGGAAACCGCCTTTGTTCTTGCCCCGCCCGTGACAATTGATGCAACGGGCTTCGAGGATGGGTTTGATGTCCTTCGTGAAATGGACTGGTGACGCGGCGGGCGGAGGCAATTGGCCGAGTTGTGCCGGAGTCAGGTCGGCAAAGCTCGGCGCCAAACTGGCAGCCAGCAGAAAGACACTCAGTTGAGACAACCTAGGGCTCATGTGCTTTGAAGGGTAATGGACTTAGCCGGGAGAGTCAAAGATCGCGCCGTCCGTTATTGGGAAAGACTGGCAACCGCTCAATCTGGCCAAACGTCATCACTTCTACTTGCCCAAACCCAATCACTGGGGTCACGATGTCCCCAGTTTTCCCTCAAGCTCGATCAGCTGCTGGATCAGTTCCGCGTGGTTCTGCGTTTGCATCATTACGCCCACGACTCCCGCCGTGGGCTACCTTCGATCGCGCTCCGCGCCGAGTTTTACCGGCCATCGCCCGAATCCGCGCTCCGTTGTAACGCGGTGACGATTTAACATTGTAACGATTCAACCCCGCAACAAAACTTCGTCCACGCGCGCGCTCGACGCGCCACCATCCGTTTTCTATGTTGTCGCCATGCGTGAAGCTTCATTGAACTTTCTTCGAACCCTGGTCAACACTCCCAGCCCCGTCGGGCACGAAACGCGTGGTCAGCGGGTCTGGCTCGATTATGCCAAAAAATATGCGGACGAAACCCGTTCGGATGCTTATGGCAACTGCGTCGCGGTGCTGAATAAAGGTGGCAGCCCGCGCATCATGCTGGCCGGACACGCCGACGAAATCGCCATGTCGGTGAATTACATTGATGAGAACGGTTTCATCTACGTGCGGCGCATGGGCGGGGTGGACGCGGCGATCACCAAGGCGCAACGCGTTACCATTCACGCCAAATCCGGTCCGGTGCGCGGCGTGGTCGGGAATGTCGCGCCGCACCTGACCAAATCAGATGGCGATCCCAAGCCGCCCAAAATCCACGACCTGTTCATTGATATTGGCGTCAAATCCCGTGAAGCAGCGGAACAGTGGGTTCGCATTGGCGACCCCATCACGCTTGTGGACGAATTTGAGTTGTTGCGCAACGACCTCGCGATTGCCCGCGCTTTCGATAACCGCATCGGCACCTGGGCCGTCATCGAAGCGCTGCGTTTGCTGAAAAGCTCGGCGCGCAACCTCAAAGCCGAAATCTGCGCGGTTTCCAACGTGCAGGAAGAAGTCGGACTGCTGGGAGCACGCCAAATCGCTTACTCCCTGCATCCCGATGTCGCGGTGGTAGTGGATGTGACGCACGCCACGGATTATCCCACCGTCAACAAGGCGCAACACGGCGACGTTAAAATCGGCGCCGGACCGACGTTGACTCACGGCGGCTGCAATCACCCCGAAGTGGTCGCCCGCTTGGAAAGCGTGGCGGCTAAAGAAAAAATTGCTCTGCAGCACGAAGCCATGTCGAGCACCAGCGGCACGGATACCGACGCCATTTTCTGGACGCGCGGCGGCATTGCCAGTGCCTTGGTCAGCCTGCCCAATCGCTACATGCACTCCCCCGTAGAGTTAATCAGCTTGAAAGATTTGGAGCAAATCCCCCGGTTGCTCGCGGCGTTTGCGCTGTCCGTGAAAAAAGGGGAACAGTTTAAGGTGAAGATTTGAAGCGCCACGCCCTCAGCCGCCTCACTCCAGAATCCGCGCGAAATTATAACTGCGTGTCACTGGCTGCCCGCTAGACTCAAAGCGCAAGAATGAAAAATTTAGCGATCAACAGGATTCTGATTGGGCTGGTCTTGCTGTTGCTCGGCGCAGGCGGTTCGATGGCCTCGCCGTCAACGGCATCCGCTCCGCCTTCGCCATCGTCGGCGCCCGGCGCGGCGCTGGCCCAGCAAATTTCCGTGCTGACCGGCATCGCGATCAGTCCGCTCCTCGGCGCGAGCGCTTACGGCGGTTACCAATGGTATCAATGGCGCAAAGCCCCGGAAGCAGAACGGAAACCGTTGCCGTGGTTTGCGCAGCCGTGGTTCTGGGTTACGGGTCTGGTGATTGTTGGCGCTTGTTTTCTCAAGGACACGCTGGGTAACGCCATGCCAGCCGCGATCAAAAAGCCGTTCGATGTCATCGAAGCTCTGGAAAACAAGTTCAGCGGTCTGTTGGCGACCGGCGCCATTGTGCCGTTGCTCATCTTGCTGGCGGAGGATTCTGTGCCGCCGCAAGCTTTGGGGAGCGCTCTGGGAGTGGCGATGGTGGACCCTTCCTGGCTTTACAACCTGATTCTGATTCCGGTGGCCATGGTGGTGTTTTTCTTGGTCTTCCTCGCGTCCAACACCATCAACGTGCTGATTTTGCTGAGTCCGTTCACCACCGTGGATACGCTGTTAAAAGGCGCCCGCCTGGCGCTGCTTGGTTCTGTGGTTGGCACGGCTTTCCTCAATCCATGGATTGGCGCGGCTTGGGCGCTAATCATCATCATCGTCTCCTATTTCATCGCCGGTTGGTCGTTCCGCTTATCCCATTATGGCACGGTTTACGTGTGGGATTTTTTCACGCTGCGCCGCAAGCGCTTCAAACCCAAGCCCGATCGTAACCGCCTGTTTCTGGGGCGTTGCATCAACAAAGTTCCAGCCCGCACCTATGGGACGTTGGTTCGCGATGACGCGGGACACTTGGCGCTGAACTACCGACCATGGCTGGTTTTTCGTCGTCAAACCCTGATCTTGCCGGGCGGCACTTACGCCGTCGGGCGGGGCTTGATCAATTCAGAAGTCTTGAAGGTGGACGGCGAAAGAACACAGACCGCCCTCCTGCTGCCGCCGCGCTATCGGTCACACGAGCAGGAATTGTCCGATGCTTACGGCCTGCTCGGAGTGCGCCCGATTGGGTTACACGCGGCACTGAAGTGGTTGAAGGAATTATTCAGCCGAAAAGCGCCGGCCGCCACGGGGTAAAATTCAAGTCGGCAACGGTCCGCCCACGTTGATGCCGTGCTTCAAACAATAGGCGCTATTGGCAACGTATTTTGTCGCCCAAGCCTTCAAACCCGCCCGCTCTTGTGGCGTCAATTTCCGAACCACTTTGGCCGGCGCTCCCAGCACCAGCGACCCGGCCGGAATTTTCATACCTTGCTTCACCAGCGCCTTTGCACCAATGAGCGACTGCCGCCCCACCACCGCTCCATCCAAAATAATCGCGCCCATGCCGACCAATACTTCGTCGCCAATCCGGCATGCGTGAACTACTGCCGAATGCCCCACCGTGACATAATTGCCGATCAGACACGGGTAATCATCGGCCAGATGCAGCACGGCATTGTCTTGGATGTTCGAGTGATGTCCAACGACGATTCGATTGATGTCTCCCCGCAACACCGCGCCGAACCAGACGCTGGAATGTGCGCCAATTTTAACGTCGCCCAAGACGTGTGCACCTTTGGCGATGTAAACATTTCGGCCCAAATGTGGAGCCTGACGCAGAAATGTGTCCAGTTGTCGTTCCAATTTACCCATCCGACTGTTTTACCGGTTTAACGCTGAAAGAAAATAAGAAAACCCGCCGCAGTAGCCGCTGCGGCGGGTTACCCAACCCAAATCCCTTGCGGGATTTTCAACCACAACCGCCGGAACCTCAAGACCGGCGACTATGACGGAACACTTCCACCCCACTTGGAAGCTGAACCGTCAAACCCAACGTTTCTTTTGACCAGCTACTTTCCATTTTATTCAAAAACAATTTTCCGTTAAAGTTGCGGTGTCGTTATGGCTAAACCTTCAGTCCGCCATCCTGCGCCCCGAAAGCGGCTGCCGAAATCATTCAAGGACCTCACTCCGGCGCAACATTTTAATCCCACCTCGTTCTTTCATGAGCTGATCTGGAAGGCGTTGCTGACGCGGCGTTACGGCGAACCACAAAAGCCCGTGTTTCCCGCGCTGCAACCTGGCCAGGTCGCCATCACTTGGATTGGTCACGCTTCTTTTTTAATCCAGTTTACCGACATGAACGTGTTGGTGGACCCGAATTTCGCCAACTGGCTGTTTTTATTAAAACGCATCAAACGCTCGGGTTTGCGCCTTAAAGATCTTCCCCCAATTGATTTGGTACTGCTGTCTCACGCCCATTTTGACCATTTTCACAAACCCACCCTCCGGCGTCTTTCGCAACCCAAAATCGGCATCATGCCTTGGGGTGTCGGCGAACTGGCGCAAAACCTCAGTTTCGAGCGTGTCATTGAACTCGATTGGTGGGAGAGCTTTAGCCGACCCGACGTGAAAGTAACTTTGACCCCGAGTCAGCATTGGGGGGCGCGGGTGCTGCACGATCACCATCGCGGTTATGGTGGCTTTGTGTTGGAACATCAGGGACGACGGATTTATCACGCCGGCGACACCGCGTACTTTGACGGGTTCAAGGAAATCGGCGCGAAATTACAACCCGACATCGCGCTGCTGCCGATTGGCGCTTATTACCCGGATAGCTTCCGCAAAGTTCACATGGGCCCGGACGAAGCGGTGAAAGCCTTCATTGACCTCGGTTCGCGCTGGCTGATTCCCATGCACTATGGGGCTTTCAAACTTTCCTTTGAAGACCTGGACGAACCCCCACGCTGGCTGAGGAAGTTGGCCGCCGAGCAGGGAATCAGTTCCAAAGTTCAGATTCTCAATGAAGGCGTCCCGGCGGTGTTTTGAAGAAACAAAGGCTTGCCTTGCGAGACGGCTCGCGTAAGCTGCTGGGCGCTTATCTGGGAAGCGAGCGTAGCTCAGTTGGTAGAGCATCACCTTGCCAAGGTGAACGTCGAGGGTTCGAATCCCTTCGCTCGCTCCAATTTTTACTATCAACAGATTCCGAACCGGGGTCCTGAATTGCCACAGAGCCATTCCACCCGGGTTCAGTTGCACTTCGCTGCCGAACACCGCATTCAGCCCGCAGCCCCGTTCTTTTACCTGTCGCTTCCCCGGCGTGATTTTTTAACGAAAAATTGAAAATTGATAGAATTTCTTCAAGTGGTCCACGGTTAACCCCGCGCCGCCGCCACTTGGTCGTTTGATCAGAAAGACGACACAGTCCGGCTTGTATTGGCAGCGTTTTTTTCTGTCGCATTGCGGTTATGAAATCGAAAAGCAAACAAAACAAACCCCATCACCCAGTGAAAACAATACTCCCAGCGCACATTGTCATCCAGATGGAGCGTAAGTAGTGCCTGGCCGGTCCTGAACATCCGCGCGCCCGCTGGTGTCTCAAACCCAATGCCGACACGCTCTTTCGCGTTTCCGGCCAGACACTATGTATATGAAGGGTGGTTGCCGGAAGCGATGATGCCCGACACTGCGGCGGCGGACTTCCAGGCTAAAGGCACCACTTACTGAAGTGAAACTTGTCACCGGGTTTGGAGCACGGCTGATCTCGACGAAATCCGGGCGTGAAAAATCTTTGCGAACCTGTCATGCTCGCGCCATGCCGATTTACGAATTTGCGTGTCCCCAATGCCGGAAGATCTACAGCTTCCTGTCGAAGCGGTTGAATCCCACGCGCCAACCGGTCTGTCCGAAGTGCGGTTGCAAAAAATTGAAGAAGGAGATCAGCCGGTTCGCCCTCACTCAGGGATTGCAAGAACTTGGACCCGCTTCCGGTGAGCCGGGCGACGGTTCGGCAGAGCCAAATTGGGAGGACTCACGTCTGGAGCGCGCCATGATGGAGATGGAACGCGACATGGCGCATCTGGATGAAAATAACCCGAAACATCTGGCGCACATGATGCGCAAAATGAAGGAGCTGATGCCCGCCGCCGTGCCGAAGGAAATGGACGTGGTGTTGAAACGGTTGGAAGCCGGTGAAGACCCGGAAAAGATTGAAGCCGACATGGGCGATATTCTGGGAGATTTCATGAGCGGGCCTGACGCTCCGGGCGGCGGCGGTGGTGGCGCTTACACGAAGGATCCCGGACTTTACGATTATTAAACGCTCCCTCGGATGCCCGCCGATCTCGCAACCGAAATGTCCAGATCAAGTCGCGCTGGCGGTTGCGGCAACCCATAAATTGCATGCCGCACCTTCACGAGAAGATTGATTTTACCGTGGCGATTTTTGTGGTTCACGACCACAAAGTGCTCGTGGTTCATCATCGCAAGTTGAATCAGTGGCTGCCGTTGGGCGGACATATTGAGCTGGATGAAGATCCCGAGCAGGCGGCGCGGCGCGAAGCGCGCGAAGAGAGCGGCTTGGAAGTAGAATTGCTGGGTGAGCGACCGCCCACCACCGGCCCGGGGACACGCGCGCTTATCAATGCCCGCTATCTGGATATTCATCGGATCAACGCCACGCACGAGCATATTGGCATGATTTATTGGGCGCGGCCCAAAAGCGGCATTACCACGCTGGCCACCGCGGAACATCATGACATCCGCTGGTGTTCGGAGGCGGACTTGGAGTCATTGCAGCCTCCGATGAGCAACGCGGTAAAATGGTACTGCCAAAAAGCGATCGCGGAAATTTCGGCGCAACCTTGAGCCGCATCAGGTGTTCTCCTAGCAGCCTGTCGGACTTAGGGAACGCAATTTTAGCAAAGTGGATTGAACAGTTGCTGGGCGTGCGCGTCTGAA
>JBDHQI010000043.1:0-34339 GCA_039806955.1 Verrucomicrobiota bacterium
CAAAACCCGCCGGCGGATAATTTCGGGTAGAGATGAACCAGGGCATCCATGGTGGATTCGTACATGTCGCCGTCCAGCCGCATGAGAGCCAACTGCTCAATCGGCGCGGCGGGCAGCGTGTCCTTGAACCAACCTTTCAGGAAAACCACGCGGTCATCCAACAAACCATACTTGCGAAAGTTCTCCTCCACCTGCTCCTTGGAAATCGCCAGAAAATCATGCACATGATGCTTGTCGCCGGCATCGGATGGATATTGTTCGGCGTTGGGCTTGGGCAAACCGGCAAACGAATCCGCCACGAAAATCCGGCGGGTTGAGTCACCATGAACGGCGAGAATAGCCTTCATGAAAATACAGGAGCCGCCCCGCCACACTCCGGTTTCGATCAAATCTCCCGGCACGTCCTCCTGCAAAACCGTGGTGACGAGTTGTTGCAAATTATCCAGGCGTTGCATGCTGACCATGGTGTGCGCGCACGCCGGCCAACTGGCTCCGGGGATATTTTTTTCCAATTCCTGGTCCTGCAATACCACAATCCGCAACCGCATCCTGGCCAGTAATCGCGCCACGCCAACCACGAGGGGGCGAAACAGGCCGGCACGATAGGCAATCGTCTCGATTGGCTTGCCGGGATCCTCCCAAAACCAATAACGGAGCGTCTTTTTTAAGAGGTCCAAGTAGAGCCGATTCAAAGCATCAGTCGTCGTTGCGTTCTGCGACATCATGGGATTATGGCAATCATCAGGTGTCAGTCAAGAATCCCACAGAAAGCCAAAACCTGATGGCCAATCTTAAACGCATGCCGCCAATCGCGCCTTGCCTTCACCTTCTCAAACCTTAGCCTGACGGGAATTTGTGACTTTATGAATTCACGTCGTGATACGACTGCCGGTGGATGGAAAACACTCTACCCGTTGGCGCGGTTCAATCTGCTGCTTTTTCTGGTATTAGCCGTATTATTCAGCGGTGGCTGGGGGTCCGGCTACCTCGTGTTTTCCAACGACGCACCGTTGGGCGCGCTCAGCGCCGAGTATCACGACATCGCCACCTCATTGACGGGAACCTGGGCGGATTTAAATTGGCTCGGCCTCAATGGCGGCATGCAATCCGCCAGCATCACCAATCTGTTGCTTCTGCTGCTCAAGCCCGTTGTTTTCTCCAAGGTGTTCGCACCGATCGCTTTGTTGTTAGTGGGAAATGGCGCACGTTTTCTGTTCCGACGCCTGGGGTTTTCTGAGTTGGTGGGTGGCGTGGCGGGATTGGCGGCAGCGCTGAATGGCGATTTTGTGGCCACCGCCTGCTGGGGCGTAGCCAACCAGCCGATTTGCTTCGCGCTTTGCTATTTTGCGCTCGGAATTCTGGCCGGTTCGAACCAACGCCAATGGGCGCGGGCGATGCTCGCTGGTCTGCTGGTGGGCTTGGGCGTCATCGAAGCATCCGACATCGGCGCGATGTTTAGTATTTTCGTGGCCGCTTGGGTGGTGGCGCACGCCTTGGTGCAGGAAGGTTCGTGGGTGTCAAAAATGATTCAGGCGGGATGGCGATTGCTTCTGGTCGCCGTGTTTGCCGGGTTCATTGCCTCCAATGCGGTGAGTTCCCTGGTGGCCACGCAAATCCAAGGTGTCGTCGGCATGGCCCAAGATGAACAAACGCGGGCCAATCGGTGGAGTGAGGCCACGCAATGGAGTATGCCCAAGCGCGAAGTACTGGACATCGTCGCACCCGGCTTTTTTGGTTTTCGTATGGACACCCCGCTGAACCTGCCGCAATGGGCGCAGAAATGGTTCGCAGACGGCAGCTATTGGGGATTTACCGGCCGCGGGCCGGAGTGGGACAGCTTTTTGCAAACGGATCGCAAGGGGCCGATGCCAGGGAATTTTTTCCGCTACGGCATGGGGTCCGGTTACGCGGGCATCTTGGTTCTGCTGGGCGCAGCTTGGGCCATGGCACAATCATTTCGGGGTGACAAATCGTTTTTTTCCGCGCCGCAACGAAAAATGATCTGGTTCTGGTTGGCGGTATTGATTGTCAGCACGGCCTTCATGTTCGGGCGTTTTGCGCCATTCTACCAATTTCTGTATGCGGTGCCTTACGCTTCCATGTTTCGCAATCCCGCGAAGTTCCTCCACGTCTTCTCGTGGGCGTTGATTATTCTGTTTGCGTATGGACTACACGGTTTGACGACGCTTTACCTGGAACGCGCCACCGCCACAACTCGGGGGGTGGTGGAACAGTTCAAAAGCTGGTGGAAAACGGCGGTCGGCTTTGACAGGAAATGGGTGACCGGACTGTTTATTACGCTCGGTTTTACCGGCCTCGCCTGGGTGGGCTTGATTAAATTTCGTGGCCTGCTCGAGACCTATGTTACCGATTATCTTTACGTCCTGGACTTGTCGCAAGGCGGTAATCCGGAACCGGGCGCGATTGCCAGTGCCGCCGGACGTACGATCAGCTTCAGCTTGGGGCAGTTCTTTTGGACGGTAATTTTTGTGCTGGCCTCGGTCGCCTTTCTGGCTTTGCTGACCAGTGGAGCGTTCACGGGAAAACGCCAGCGCACCGCCGGAATCATAATGGCGTTGCTGGTGATTGTGGACCTCGGCTGGCAGGCGCGACCGTGGGTGATCGCGCAAAACTGGACCGGACGTTATCTCGACGCCGCGCGTAATCCAGTCTTTGATCTGCTTCGCGAACATCCGTATGAGCAACGCGTCGGCAACATTGATCCCTTCTATCTGCGCGCGTTCCAACTAGACCCGCGCTTGATGGACTTGGAAAGCATGTTCCAATCCGTCTATGGCAGCGAATGGACGCAGCATCTTTTTCCTTACTACAACATCCAATCCATCAACGTCGTGCAAATGCCGCGACGTCCGCTGGATTATGATGTCTTTGAAACCGCGTTTCGTTTCTGGGGCACGACCAATTCCCTGGCTCGCGTTACGCAGCGCTGGCAGTTGACCAGCACCCGCTACATCGCCGCCGCCGCGCCGCTCGTCGGACTGTTGAATCAAGGTTTCGACGCGGCGCAACAACGCTTCAAGGTGCGCCTGCCGTTCGACTTTTATCAGAATCGCCCGGGCGGACCGATTCTGATCCGCACCAATGAAAATGGGCGTTACGCCATCATTGAATTCACTGGGGCGTTACCACGCGCCAAAATGTACGCGCACTGGGAAACGCCCACTTACAACTCGAACCGTGTGGATCAATGGCTGGAGACGATTCCTCCGTCGATGCACGGACCGTTCGCCGGGGTGGCGACCAATGATCTGGCGACTCTCGCATTGCTGGCGAGTCCCGACTTCGATCCAACGCAGACAGTTTTGCCCGCGCAAGTCGTTCCGGGGGGGTCGGACACCAATGCGCCCGCCGGGACGGTGGACTACGTCAGCTATCATCCCAAGAAAATCGTGCTCAAAACCAAAAGTACAGCGCCAAATGTCCTGCTGTTGAACGACCGTTACGATCCGAACTGGCAGGTGACGATTGATGGTCAGCCAGCCGAGTTGTTGCGATGCAATTACCTGATGCGCGGGGTGGCCCTGCCCGCTGGTGAACATGTGGTTGAATGCAACTTCCGGCCCGACGCCAAATTTCTTTATGTCAGTCTGGCCGCAATCGCGTTGGGATTGGTTTTAATCGGCTTTCTGGCGGTACCAAGGCGAACCGAATCCCAACCAGCGTCGGAACCCACTCGTCCGAAGCCATCGAAATCAGGCGACCCCGGCAAAAATGGCAGCGCCCCCAAACCCACACGAAAATGAACACGCCGCACCGTTGGTGATGTACTTGTGCGGTTAGTGGCCGCCGGAGAAATTCTGCTGCCGGAGCGCCTCGAACAGAACCAGCGCCACGCAATTGGAAAGATTCAGCGAACGCGCCTCGGGATTAAACATCGGAATGCGCAGCCAGTGGTCCCGGTGTTGCGCCAATAATGGCTTCGGCAAGCCGGCGGTTTCCCGCCCGAAGACCAGATAATCATCCGCAGCGAAACTGACCTCGGAATAAATCTGCGGGCCGCCCGATTCAATTACCCACAACCGACTGGTCTTCGGGAGTTGCGCCGCAAACGCAGACCAGTTCGCCCAACACCGCCAATCCACCTGACGCCAATAATCCATGCCCGCACGCTTCAGCGTCGCGTCATCCAGCTTGAAGCCGAACGGTTCGATCAGGTGCAGCGTCGTCCGGGTCGCCGCGCACAACCGGGCGACGTTGCCGGTGTTCGGCGGAATTTCGGGTTCAACCAAAACGACGTGCATGGAATCAATCTTGAGTCTGGCGCGACCGGGATTGACGCTGCCGATAAAACACCCGCCACAATACCAAACCGCACGCGGGCGCGTTCATTCCCGCCGCCCCCCGACTTTTGCGCGCCAACATGGTTTTGATTTCGCTGACGGAAAAACGACCGTAACCGATTTGTACCAGCGTGCCGACAAGGCCGCGACACATCTTGTAAAGAAAGCCGTCGCCCTCGATTACAAACGTGAGTCGGGCGCCACTGCGTTTGATGTCGCACCGCCGCAAAGTCCGCACCGCATCGGCCAACGGCACGCCGCGATTGGCGGTGAACGAACGAAAGTCGTGGCGGCCCACCAGCCGTTTGGCGGCGGCGCGCATCGCGCTCAAGTCCAGCGGCTGCGGCACGTGCCAGGCGTAGGCGCGCAACAGCGGATTCATCGCGGGTGAGTTCCAGACCTGATAACGATACTGCTTGCCGGTGGCGTCGAAGCGCGCCTGGAAATTATCCGCCGCGCGGCTGGCGCGCATCACGCGAATGTCTGCCGGCAACGTGGCGTTGATGGCCAATGCCAGTCGGCGCACCGGCATACGGAACTCGGCGCGCGGCAGAGAAAAATGCGCCACCAACCCGAGCGCGTGGACCCCAGTATCGGTGCGGCTTGAACCGATCAATCGCGGTCGGCTTGGAAACAATTTCGCCAGACCGGCCTCAACCAGTTCCTGCACTCCCGTGCCCACCCGTTGCGCCTGCCAGCCTTGATACGCCGCGCCGTCGTACGCAATCGTCAGTTTGAACTTGAGCGTTCGCCCCGCGGTGGCGGCGGATTTCATGGCCGGTTGATCTGGCTGAGTGGAATTTGGAGCGGGCATCGGATCAGTGCAAACTATCCAGGTAACTTTGCAGCAAGATTGTGGCGGCGATTTGATCCACTTTCTGTTTGCGCTGCTGCCGGCGGGTGCCGCCCTGAATCAAAACCCGCTGCGCCTGCACGGTGGTCAGGCGCTCGTCCCACAGTTTGGTGGGCACCTTGACTTTCGCCTCCAGCGCCAGAACAAATTCCCGCACCTTTTCCGCCGCCGGACCGTAACTGCCATCCATATTGCGCGGCAGACCGATCACGATGAGTCCCACGTTTTGCTCGCGCAAAATTTGACCCAGCCGTTCCAGAAACTCCGCAAAGGGTTCGGACGGGATATACGTGAACGGCTGCGCGATCAGGTGCATTTCGTCGCTCAACGCCACGCCGATGCGGCGCGTGCCATGATCCAATCCCAAAATTCGCATGCCTCGAATACTAACGAAGCAACTGTCAGAACCAAGTTCGCATCTTGGCTGACGACATCCGGAACCACCGCAGCCCGTCATTACGGTTTTCTTGCGCCGCTGGCGGAAGGCTGTATGCTCGGATTGAATTTAGAGGCCCGAGGCGGGTGATCGAACTGCGCGACGAAAATCTCTCCCGACGTTTTCTTCAGTTTCAGTTCCGTGGGCGCCGCTGGTGGTTACGAAACTCGAATGAACGCGAAAGTTGAAGCTGCCCCCACAGTGGGAGCTCCGGCCGGCACGGGGCCGACCGCGCTGGCGGTCCTTTTCACCCTCAGCTTTTCGCATTTTTTGAACGACGCGATTCAGGCGCTCATCCCGGCGCTTTATCCGCTATTGAAAACGTCGTATGCGCTGACCTTCACGCAAGTGGGACTGATTACCCTGACCTTTCAAATGGTCGGATCCGTGCTGCAACCGTTCGTGGGTTATTATACCGATCACCATCCGAAACCTTATTCGCTGGTCGTGGGCATGAGCATTACGCTGATCGGGCTGGTGTTACTGGCATTGGCACCTTCCTATCACGTTGTCATTCTGGCGGCGGGAATGGTGGGCATGGGATCGGCCATCTTCCATCCCGAATCATCGCGCGTGGCGCGGATGGCTTCTGGCGGCCGGCACGGGTTTGCCCAATCGCTCTTTCAAGTCGGCGGCAACACCGGCAGCTCTTTTGGTCCGCTGTTGGCTGCGTGGTTCGTCGCGCCCTACGGACAACACCGCATCCTCTGGTTCACGCTGTTGCCGTTTATGGGCATGATCCTCCTGGGACGGGTGGGTAGCTGGTACCGGGAACGACTGGCGCACCGCCTGACGCAGCAAGCCGAAGCCGCCCATCGGCATTTGATCACCTCACGCCGCAAAATTGCGTTTTGTCTGGTGATCCTGTTGACGCTCATGTTTTCCAAATTTTTCTACCTCGCCTCGATGACGAACTACTACACGTTTTACATGATCGGAAAGTTCCACGTCTCGGTGCCCGCTTCGCAATTGTATCTGTTTCTCTTTCTCGCGGCCGTGGCGGCGGGCACGATCGTCGGCGGTCCGGTGGGCGACCGCATCGGCCGCAAGCAGGTGATTTGGATTTCCATCCTGGGCATGGCACCGTTTGCCTTGGCGCTGCCGTTTGCGAACCTGTTTTGGACGGCGGGATTGTCGGTCATCATTGGCTTCATCATGGCATCGGCGTTTCCGGCCATCCTGGTTTATGCGATTGAATTGCTGCCGGGCAAGGTGGGCACGATTGCCGGTTTATTTTTCGGATTCGCCTTTGGATTGGGCGGCATCGGTTCTGCCGTCCTGGGTTGGTTGGCGGATCATACCAGCATCACGTTCGTCATGAAGAGCTGCTCGTTTTTGCCGCTGCTCGGGTTACTGACGGTCTTGTTGCCCGATTTGCGCGAGCCAAAGCCAACGGCGTAAGGCCCGGTTTATTCCCGATCTGCTGGAATCTTGCCCGTCCCACCAAGCGACCGCGCTTATTCTCCAAGCAGTGCAGCCGCGAACGCCTTTGCGTCGAAAGGTTGTAAATCGTCAGCTTGCTCCCCCAACCCGATGAACTTGATCGGCAGCCCCAACTCCTTCTGAATGGCCACGACCATGCCGCCTTTGCTGGTGCCGTCAAGTTTGGTCACCACCAGTCCGGTCAGCGGCACGATCTTGTTGAACTCGCGGGCCTGATTCAGCGCGTTCATGCCCGTGCTGCCATCCAGCACCAGCAACACTTCATGCGGCGCGCCCGGTTGCTGTCGGCCGATCACGCGGTGCAACTTTTGCAATTCCTGCATCAGGTTGTGCTTCGTGTGCAGGCGTCCCGCCGTGTCAATGAACAGATAATCCGCCTGCCGCGCTTGAGCGGCACTTACCGCATCATGCGCCACCGCCGCGGCGTCGGCACCGTAATTGCCCGCCACCACCTCCACCTGGAGGCGTTGCCCCCAAAGCTTCAGTTGTTCAATTGCGGCGGCGCGAAACGTATCGCAGGCGGCCAGCAACGCCACCTGCCCACGCCCCTGGATAAAAGCCGCCAACTTGGCTGACGTGGTGGTCTTGCCCGTGCCGTTCACCCCGACGATGGAAACCACTGTTGGACCGGCGGGCACTTTAATCAAGCCGGTCCGATCCGAAGTCAGGCTCTTTTCAATTTCCGTTCGCGCGACCGCCAGATAATTCAAGCCCGCGCCGCCTTGCGATTCGTAAGCCGTTTTGACCGCAGTGAGAATCTGGCCGGTCATCGCCATGCCCAGATCGGCAGCGATGAGCGCCTGCTCCAATTCTTCCAAAGTTTCCGGCGTTAGTTTCGGCGAACGCGTAACGATGCGTTTGATCTCATGCGCCAACCTGGCCTGGGTTTTGGCCAGACCCATTTTGAATTTATCGAAAAGTCCCATGAGTAATAGATGCAAACGGATTCACGGCGAAACAGAGGCCGTCGTTTGCTGCGTCCGCTTTCGCTGTTCCGCAGCGGCTTTGAACCGGTCAAAATCGGCGCGCGCCAGACGCACCGTGCCAATGAGCGGTTTGCGTTTGCCCATGCCGTGACAATCAGAACCACCGGTGACCAACAAATGATACCGTTGTGCCAAGCCCAGATAGCGCTGGGCGACAGGGGCGGAATGTTTCGTGTGAAAACACTCAATCCCGTCCAGTCCGGCGCGGACCAGTTCCGGGATGAGTTCGTCTGCCTTGTTTAATCCCGGATGCGCCAGCACCACCAGCCCGCCCGCTTGCCGGACCAGTTGAATCGCCGTCAACACGTCCATCCTGGCTTTTGGGACCCAGGCGGGGCGACCCTTTTTGAGGTAGCGCTCGAACGCTTCGTCCAGCGTGTGACAAAATTCCTGCTGCACCAACGCGCGCGCGACGTGCGGCCGGCCCGGCGATTTGCAATTGGCCAGCGCAAACACCTCTTCCACTGGCAGCGGCACCTCGAGTTCATTCAAGTGCGCCACCATTTTCCTGATGCGTTCCTGGCGCACCTGTTGAAACTTGTTGATTTCATCGCGCAACGCCGGATTGGTGGGATCAATGAAATAGGCCAGCAGGTGCAGCTCGTGATCCGCATGCTCGGCGGTCAATTCCGTGCCGATGACAAATTCAATGCCCGCCGCCGCACATTCGGTTGCCGCGACGGCGCAACCCTCCACCGTGTCGTGGTCCGTCAGCGCGATGGCCCCCAACCCCTGGCGTTGAGCGCGGCGCACAATTTCCTCGGGCGTAAAAGTGCCGTCGGAGTAACACGAATGGAGGTGAAGGTCCGCGTACATCTTGAATCAAAAATTAAAATGCGAAAACGGGGCGACCGACGGCAGTCGGTCGTCAAACCGTTCCGGTAGCGAAGTTCGGGAAACGCTCATTTCATCCCGCGCGCTGGACGCAGCACCTCGGCGCGGACGCGATCCAGAATGCCGTTCACGAATTTCCCGCTGTCTTCGGTGGAGAATTTTTTCGCGATGTCCACCGCTTCATTGATGCTGACTACCGGCGGAATATCGTTGCGATGCAACATCTCATAAATCGCCAGGCGCAGAATGTTGCGGTCCACCGGTGCCAAACGGCTGAAATCCCAGTTTTTAAGGTGCTTTTTGATCTGCTCGTCAATCGCATCCCGATGCTCAAGGGTGCCGCGAATCAACGGCTCGGCAAACAGGCGCGTTTCAGCCTCCGCCGCGGTGGGCGGCGGCAGTTCCACTCGTTCACCCCAGGTGGCCTTGCCTGCTTTATCCTCGGCCAGCGCGGCGGCGCGTTGCGATTCCCAAAATTCATTCAACGCCGCCTCGAGGTCTTCACGCGGGTTTAAATCGTTTTGAAATAGAAACTGAACGGCGCGTTCGCGCGCCTCACGGCGTTTGCCCATAACCGGTATGATGTTGTCGAAGAATGCCGCCTCATGAAATGAAAAACTTTACCGTCCCGCGGCGCCGGACGTATCTCCGTTTCCTGCAAGGTAGGGCAAGCGCCCAAAGTGGCGCATCCTATTTCAAGGAGTCGGCAGTTCGCTGGTGAATTGGTAATGGCCGGAGCCAGCGTCATAAATGGCGCGGCCATTATCGGCCCGGAGAAAAGTCAAACCGCGCGCCGTGTTGGCTGGCTGGCCGCTTTCTTGCACCGCGTGGGCGTCGGTGGCGGGCACGAAGATCGTCGCCCTGGTGTTCGGCGGAATGGTCACGTCCAGTTGCAGTCGGTTGCCGGTGCGACGCCACGCGCTGGCGATCCGGCCATAGGGAGAATCGTGATGCGCTTTCACCCAGGTCAAATCTCCCACGATCGCCGGTTGCAGACTGAAGCGTTTGAATCCGGGCGCGGCCGGATCGGGACGGATGCCGGCCAAGCCGGTGTAAAACCATTCCTCGGCGTGACCCAACATGCAGTGGTTTTGTGACGACCGCGGGTCCGCGTCCCACGCTTCCGTCAAGGTGGTCGCGCCTTTCCGCAGTTGGTCGGCGTAGCCGGGACCGTTCGTTTGCGTGACCAGATCATAAAGCACGTCGCTGCGTCCGGCGTCAGTCAGGGCGCGCACGACGTACGCAAAACCAACGTCGCCGGCGGTGACGCGGTTACCCGGTTCGCGGATGGATTTCACGAGCGCGGCCAGCACAGCGGCGCGATGGGACGGTTCGACCAATCCCAATACCAGCGGCATGGCTTGGGCGGTTTGACTGCCGCGATCGTAGCGGCCCGAGTCGGGATGAAAGAAGCGCGCGTTGAACGTGCCGCGCACCTCAGCCGCCAGACGGTGGTAGCGTTCGGCGATTTCCGTTTGCCCCAACTGGCGCGCGGTGTCGGCCACGATTCGCAAATTGCCGTAATAAACCGCGGTGGCGGTCAGGCCCAGCGAGGTGAGTTGCGACGGCCCAGGGTCTTTCGGTCCGATGTCGTACCAGTCGCCCAGGCCATGCGCGACGATGTGATGGCTCGCCTGACTGGAGAGATAATCCGTGTAGCGCCGGAGGGTTGTGAAGTGATTACGCAGCAGACTGGCGTCACCGTAAAATTCCCGCACCTGCGCCGGGTTAAACGCCGCGGCGCCGCCCCACTCGGGTGAGTCCCGAAAGCCGCCGCGGAACACAGTGTATTCTGGAGCGATGTCCGGCACCAACCCGTTCGTCAACTGTGATTCATCCATGTCCCGTGAAACCTTGGCGTAAAAATTCGGCAGCGCGTAATTGAACATCAGTCCCCGACCGAGCAGGTGCGAAACTTCCAGCCAGCCGAGTTTTTCGCGGTGCGGACAATCCGTCAGCACGCTCTGCAAATTGCAGCGGATCGCGGCGCGGATCAGGTGGTGAATCTGGTTGAGGAGCGGATTGGAACATTCAAAGTCGCCCACCTCTCGCGCGGCGCTGTGCAACCATTGGCCGTTCAATTCAAGCACCTGCGCCAGGTCGGGATGACTGGCGGCCGCACTGACGGGGACGGCGCCTTCCACCTGCACGTAACGAAACCCGTAATAGGAAAACCGGGGCGACCAGGTTTCAGCGCCCGTGCCGCGCAGGGTGTAGGAAAACCATACGGGACCGCCGGAACTGCGTTGCGAGACAAGGCCGGCGCCATCCAGTAATTCGCCGGGAATCATTTTCACCGCCGTTCCCGCCGCGCCGATGACCTTTAATTTCGGCCAGCCGGAAAAGTTCTGGCCCAGGTCGTAAACAAACACGCCGGGTTGAGGCTCGGTGATTTTGGCGGTGGACAATTCCTGAATGATTTTGATGGGTGGCGCCGACTGCGCGCGCAACGTGCCGCCCGGTCCGGCGCCGACTTGCGCCGCGGACCACTTTGTGTCGTTGAAATTTGCTTGATCCCAGCCCGGCGGATCGAGGCGCGCATCGTAATCTTCACCGCCGTAGATGCAGGAAAAAGTGATGGGGCCGGCGGCGGTTTTCCATTGATCATCCGTGCCGATCACCGTGGCGCTGCCGTCGGGGTGTTCGAGGTGCAGTTGCAAAATCAGTTGGGGCGGACCGAACGATCCAATGAACTTGACGTAACGTCCGCCCGTAACGTGATACATGCCATTGCCAAGCATGACCCCTATGGCGTTGCGACCCGGCTGCAGTTGACCGGTTACGTCGTAGGTGCTGTATAAACAAGTGTCGCGGTAATCCGTCCAACCCGGGTCCATAACGCGATCGCCAATCCGCGCACCGTTCAGCCGAAGTTCGTAATGGCCCAGGCCGGAAACGAAAACAGTCGCGCGGTGGACGGGTTTGGTCAGTTCAAATTCGCGACGCAACACGGGCGGCGGCGCCAGCAGCGCGCGCACTTCGCCCCACGGTTTCATGCCGAACGCGCCCAGCTTGCGCACGCCGGACCAGCCCGAATCATCCGCGGACGTTTGCCAGTCGGGCGGCGCGCTGATCCGCGATTGCCACGACTCGTCCACGGGCACGGAGATAACGCGGCCATCGTCCAGTCGCAACTCCAGGCGGCCGATCAATCCGGCTTCGTTGGGACTTGAACCGGCATTGACCGCTTCGACGGCGAGCATATTTTCACCCGCGACCAGGAGCGGCCGAATTTCGGCGACGTAGGCCAGATCCCAGTTATTACCGCGCAGCGCTTCCTTGCCGTTGACCCACAGCGTGAAGCCATTGTCCGCCGTCATCAGAACGCGCGCCTGAACCAGATTTGTCATCGCGGACAATTCCAGGCGTTTGCGAAAAAAGCGGCGGCCCGCAGAGTAACGACCCTCGGCACCAGGCTCGCTGGTCCAAATCCATGAACCCGCGCGCAAGGGTGACGCTTCTTCACGCGCCCGGATCCATTGCGCCGGACGCCAATCGGTTGGTTGCAACAAGCCCATGGTCCAACGGGCGGGCGTGCTCCAAGCAGACGCGCGACCGGCCTCGTCCCAGACGCGCACTTGCCAATAAGCCACCTGCCGCGCGGCGAGCGGTGCGCCGGCGTAATCCACGAGTACGCTTTGCTCCGAGCTCACCTGGCCGCTGTCCCACAAATCCGCCTGGCCCGGGCGCAGCAGTTTTTCACTGGAAGCCACGAGTATCTGGTAGGCGGTTTGGCGGCCATCGCGGTCGGCCGTTCCGTCGCTTTGGAGAGTCCAACTGAGACGCGGATGTGTCGCCTCCAGACCGAGCGGATTGGCACGATGCTCACATTCCAGTTGTCCCGGTGGCAACGCGCCGCAAACCACGCCGGTCATCAGCGCGAAGCCGGCAATCCATCCCGATGCTTGTTTTGTCCCATTCATAGCTTGCCTCCGAAAATCTCCGAACCGAATTCCATAACGCAATGCACAAATACAGTTTGCGCGGTCAGCAGAACTTTGCGGCGCTGACTTCCGGAACAACGCTCAGCCAATCCGCTTCACTTCCAATCCCAGCAGCGCTCCCAGTTTCTCGATCTGGTTCGCGATGTGGCCGACGCCGATGGCGCAATGATGCGCGGGGCCGGCTTGCGACCACTCGTTGAGAAACGCCTTCGCCCCAAGGCGGAAGCGGTAGCGGCTGTTCGTGTTGCCGATCTGCAATACCGGTCCGGCCACCGATTCACCTTCCGCCACCAGCAACGATAATTTCCCGCCCGCGCCCTGCACCACCGAGAGCAACGTCACCGGTCCGTGTTTCACCGTCATTTGAATCGAAAGACCCCGCCCCGGTTTGCCGTGGTACACCGGCAGCGGCACCAGCCCGACGCGACCCTCGGCGATGGCGAAATGCGCCGGGCCGTCGTGCCCCAGCAACACCACGTCGTCCTTGAAATCGGCCAGGTAAAACTCGGAAAACGAACCGCCCGCGCCGAACAAATCCAGGATCTTCATCGCCTGCACGTTTTTGATTTCGCATTCGCCGGCCACCGGCACGTTGTGTCCGGTGAGCAAGGTGTTGCCCGCGATCACCGACGTGACGAGGTCGCGGTACGCCGTGCCGTCCTCGCTTTCGTAATAGTAAGCCAGCGCGCCGAGATCGTGCTGTTTTACCAGCGCGTCCAGGGCGCAGGAAGTTTTGGCGGCGCGCACCAGTTCGCGTTGTTCACACTCGGGCGACACCACGAACTCACGGCGGAATTGCCGCAACTTCGCCTCGATCTGCCGGGCGGTTACCGCGAGACGCAATTTGTGCAGCGCGCAAATTTCGAGCAGCTCGAAGTGATTGCCGAACGCGGCGGATTGCTGGGTGAGATCACTGTAAACATCCAACATGCCGCAGTAATAATGGCCCAACACGCCCACGCGGTTTTGGCGCAACGCCGCGGCTACTTTGACGGCGGTCACCCAATCCTGAATTTCCGTCCACGCCTCCGCATCGGTCAGATAGCCGGTCACAAGGTGGTAGGGAATGTTGGCGCGATTGAACACGCAGGCGATTTCCGGCGCGGCGCACGACTGGCAATGCTCGAGCCACACGCCGGTCATCAGGCCGCGATCACCCAGCGCGTTGAAACGCGCGTAATCCAGTTGCGGCACGGGCTGCAGATTCAGCACCACCACCGGGACGCGCGTGTCCTGCACCACCGGCAACACCGTGGACGACAACGCGTAGGTGGAAACGTAGAGGAAAATCAGGTCCACCTCCTCGCGGCGGAACAACGAGGCGGCGGCCCGGGCCTGAGCCGGATGATCCACCAGCCCGGCATCAATCAACTCGACGCCGCTGGCGCGAATCCGCGCGGCAATGCGCCGTTGGTAACCCTGGAGGCGATTTTTCAAACCTTTGAACTGCGGCCAGTACGTGTCGAGGCCGATGCCAAACAAACCCAGGCGGAGCGGAGTGGAATTCATGATGAATAAAAATTAGCGATGCGGATCAAGCGTCGCGGAAATGGCGTTGGTCGGCAAGGGTTGCGGCGGCTTGTTGATGGAAACGGGCTTTGGTTGGGTCATGCGCTTTTGTTCGGTGGTTAGCGTGCCGCGCGCGGACGGCGAAAGCAATGTCCGATAGAGCGTCGCAGTTTCGGCCGCCCGGGGCCGTCGTCCTCGAATTCCGGTCGGTGAAAAGCGGTCGTGGATGAGGCAAGTGGAAGTCGTTGGAGGAATTTCGTTGGTCGGGGAAAATGGGACGGTTTTCAGATGCCTGGCCAATCTGCCTGGTGCGGCGCATACCCAACCCCGCCTTCCGTCTCCGGCAAGACCAACTGCGTCGCCACAAGCACGGCCCCCTCGGGATCCAGGGACGAACCCGCTGTATCATTGCACCGGTTGAACCGAACCGGCATCATCATGCCCCGTGCGATTCGATCGCTACGAAGCCTCCCACCAACGCAGCCGGCTCGCCGGACAACTCCAGGCGCGCGCGACGCGGGCCGGAATGCCGGCCATTGTCCTGGTTTTATTTGGTTTGCCATTCGTCGCGGTTGGCCTTGGGGCGATGCTGGCGGGCACCGGACACATCCCTTTGGCGGCACCGAAAATGAATGCTCCACTCTGGATATTGGCGGTGTTTGGATTGGTCTTTGCCTTGGCCGGTGGCGTCGTTTGGAACATGGCCTGGCGGTTGCACCGGGCCAATCGGCGGCTTCGCGAGTTGGGTGAGCGGAATCCGGAATTGGCGGATTACCCCTGGGATCAATGCGGTTTCACCCCACCGCGCTGGTCGCGGGTCATCAAAGGAATCGGTCTGCTGATTTTTCTGGCGCTCTTTCTTTCAATGTTCAACTGGTGGGCGTTTTGGAGCAACGGTCCGTGGCCGGTGAAGATGATCGTGGGTCTCTTCGATTTGTTTTTGGTGCTGGCCGTCTGGCAGGTGATCATGGCGCTGGGGCACGCCCTGAAATTCGGCCCGTCGCGCATCGAATTCGGTCGGTTTCCATTTCGTCCCGGCGAAACGGTATCGCTCTACTGGCAGGTGCCGCGAGGAATGGCGCGGGCAGCGAACGGCAACTTCACCTTGCGGTGCGTCGAGGAGTGGTACGAGACGCGTGGTTCCGGAAGAAACCGGAAGCGTACGCTGGTGCAGGAACAAATCTGGAGCGGCATCGGCCACCTTGACCAACCGTGCGAAATTTTGCCCGGCAAAACCGAGGAGTTACAGTTCGCGCTGCCGGCCGAGGCGGTGGGCACTGCACTCAGTTACCGTGGTTCAAAGGCGGTCTTCTGGGAATTGGTGATCCATCTGGATCTGGCGGGGCTGGACTTCCGGGAAAGTTACTTGGTGCCGGTGTATCGTCAGGCCGGCGGCGGCGGCAGCAGTGAACCCGCGTCCCTCCGTTTGGAACAATAGGGATCCGTCACGGCCAGGAGCCCAGGCGGGCGCGACGACCAACGTTTGGGTTTTGTCGCCACGAAACAACCAATGTTCCGGTGGTCACTCGCGGCATCCAACTTTCATCACGGAGGTGTGGTTGTCCGGCAAGTTTGCGAGCCGCCCCGGAAAACCCCAAACCAAGGCTTGCCCGGCCAAACGACACGGCGTAAAAATCCTGTTGCGGGCCGCCTTGGTTTGTTGGTCGAGTGCCGACCGGTATCGGTCCAGCAAACCTGTTGGGCGACTCCGCGCGCACTCCATGACTTTGCTTCGTTATTTTGGCTCGTTGCCGCCGCGCAAACTGATCCTTTGGTGCTACCTGATTTGGTACCTGGTAACGGTGGTGTTCCTCTTCGATCCTTCGCCCGCGCTTTGGCTCAACTCCGCGGGCATCAGCCTGGTGATTGGCATTGCGCTGCAGCTCAGCGTCTCGGCCGCCAGCCCCAGGGAGAGGCGGTGGCAGACGTTCCGGCTTTTTCTCATGCCGTTTTGCGTCTCCAGCTTTGCCGCCCTCATCAAGGGCCAGGGTTACGTGCTCATCCTTCCTACGCGCATTCCCATCCTGGTCTGTTCGGTATGTGCCTGCACCGCATTCGCGGTGACGGCTTTTGCGCTCAAGAAATTTGTTCGAGCAACTCCGCAACCGACACTGTTTAACTGAGGCCTTGGCGCGCCACCAAAAGCTCAACGAGCCGCCGACCGGAAAAACTCTCAAGCGGTTGGACGCCGGATAATCTCTTCTGGTCAGCCGTTATGCGAGTCCTGCCGGCGAAGCGGACTCCCGCTCTGCATCCCACGCGTACTGCCCTCTGCGATCACCACTTCAATTCCTGCAAACGGCGGGCGACTTCTTCGGCGTTGGCGCGGCTGTTGAAGGCGCTGATGCGGAAGTAGCCTTCGCCCTTCGAGCCAAATCCGGAGCCGGGCGTGATGACGACGTTCGCCTCGCCCAGAATCTTGTCAAAAGCCTGCCAGCTCGTGACGCCCTTGGGCGTGCGCACCCAGAGGTACGGCGCATTGACTCCGCCAAACACTTTCAGCCCGGCCTTCTTGGCGCCTCTGCGCAGCACCTCGGCGTTGCCGAGATAATGCGCGATGAGCGACCTCACCTGCGCCTTGCCTTCCGGCGAATAAAGCGCCTCGGCAGCGCGCTGCACGATGTAGCTCACGCCATTGAACTTGGTGGTCATGCGGCGCGCCCAGAGTGGATGCAGCGGTTTCGCCTCGCCAGCCTTGGTGCTGGCGCTGAGGGATTTCGGAACGACGGTGAACGCGCAGCGCGTGCCGGTGAAACCGCCGTTCTTCGAGAAGCTGCGGAACTCAATGGCACATTCGCGCGCGCCGGGAATCTCGTAGATGGAATGGGGAATCGCCGGGTCGGTGATGTAAGCCTCGTAAGCGGCGTCGAACAAAATGACGGCCTTGTGTTCGAGCGCGTATTTCACCCAGGCTGCGAGTTGTTCGCGCGTGGCAACGGCGCCGGTCGGATTGTTCGGCGAGCAGAGATATATCACATCCACGTGTTTCTTCGGCGGCTCGGGGACAAAACCGTTGCCCGGTCGGCACGGGAGATAAACCAGCTTGGCATACGCGCCGGCTTCGTTAGCCGGACCGGTGTGACCGGCCATCACATTGGTGTCCACATAGACCGGATACACGGGATCACTGATGGCGATTTTGTTCTTGTCCCCGAAGATGTCGAGGATGCTGCCGCAATCGCACTTCGAGCCGTCGCTGACAAAGATTTCGTCATCGGCCACGTCGAGGCCGCGGTCGCGGAAATCATGCTTCGCGATGGCGCTGCGCAGCCATTCGTAGCCTTGCTCGGGACCGTAGCCCTTGAACGTGTCGCGCGCCGCCATTTCGTCCACGGCCTGGTGCATCGCGGCGATGACGGCGGCCGGCAGGGGTTCGGTCACATCGCCGATGCCACAGCGGATGAGCCGTTGGGCGGCGGCGGGGTTGGCTTCGCAAAAGGCCTTCACGCGACGGCCGATCTCGGGGAAGAGATAGCCGGCCTTGAGTTTCAGATAATTTTCGTTGAGCAGTGCCATAATGTTGTGGATTCCCACCAGGTCCGGACGGGGCCCGGCGCGGGCCGGCCGGGAGAATAAGGGAAGGAGGGATGCGAGAGCAACTGCGGGAAGGTCTTCCCGGGTCACCCGTCGGTCAGGTTCAGGCATAGAGCCGGTGCGGTTGCGTCCGCTCCGCCCAGCCGGGTGCCCGGGTCCAATCGTCAATGCTGGCGTTCCCATGGATCGCCGGTTGCATCAACGCTTCCCGCAGGTCCACCCGTCCGATCAAGCGCTCAAAATGTCCGGTGCCCTCCGGGTTGGCGGCGGTGGGATAAGCGGCCCATTGGAAACGGGATTGAGGGCAATGAATCACCGCCTGCAGAAGTCGCAGTCCGGCGGCCACCGGCCGCACGCAGCCGTCCTGGCGGATGTGCAACCGCACCCCCGCGCAAGGGATGCCGGCGTGGGGATTCTGCGTGGGGGTGAATGTGCAGGGGGCCACGGTCAGACCCGGGAGTGGCTGGGATTGGAACTGCGTTACGAGGGCCGGGGCCTGCAACCACGGCGCGCCGATCACTTGAAACGGGAGCGGCGTGCCCCGGCCGACGCTTAGATTGGTCGCCTCGAACAGCCCGAGCCCCGGATACAGCAGGGCGGATTCGTAACTTGGCATGGCGGGTGAAGGGGGCACAAACGGGAGACCTGTCGCCGGCCAGCGCAGCGAACGTTGCCAGCCGGCACACGCCACCACTTCAAGCGGTGCATGCAGTTGCTGCTCGAAGTTCCACAGCCGCGCGAGTTCGCCCAGGGTCAGCGAATGGCGGATGGGAATGGCCGCCCGCCCCAAAAAACTCGCCGCCGCTTGCACATCCAGCACCGGACCTTCGGCGGCTGACAAGTCTCCGCCCAGCGGATTGGGGCGGTCCAGAAGGATGAGCGGAATGCCCGCTGCCGCGCAGGCCTCCAGCACGTGGGACAGGGTCCAGAGGTAGGTGTAAAAGCGTGTGCCCACATCCGGCAGATCGAACAAAACCGCATCCAAATCCACCAGACTTTCCGGCGCGGGCCGCATCCGCTCGCCGTATAAACTGACCACCGGCAGACGTGTCAGGGGATCGTACCCATCGGCCACGGGTGCGCCATCGGCCGCCCGGACGAACAGTCCATGTTCCGGAGCAAAGAGCCGGACCAGATGGAAGCCGGCCTCCTGCAGGGCGCGGCGGCCCGGCCGCTGCGGGGACTGCGCGGTGAATGCGGCGGCGTTGGTGACGAGTCCGAAACGGCGGCCATCCGGCGGGGTGGTGAGCCATTGGTCCAGCCCAAAACGTATCGTATGCATGGTTCGGCAGGACCGGGCAGCGCGGCCGGCGCACGCCTGATGGTTCACTCAAGGTTGCGTCCCGCCCAAGGCTTGCGCCAGCGCCCGACGCATGACCGTTTCCGTCATGGGCTGCACCCAGCAATAATGGTCCTCATAACCGTCGCGCCAGCAGGCGTCCGTGGGGATGTAGCCCGGAGCGCCATCGCCAAATCCGGCCACCATGACAAACGACTTGGGCCGCAGCTGCTGCGCAGCCAGCTGGTAGCCGACGAAACTTTCCGCCGGCAAAATGGTGAACAGGGCGGCGCCGTCGTTCAAATCCAGGCAGGGCACATCCACGGGCTGGTCCCGGCTGACGCGGGCCCGCCAACTCAAACCGAGCGCGGCGGAAATCCGTTGCCAGCGGGTGGCGTTGGTGTTGGCCAGCGTCGCGCGCATGGCGGGGATGGTGAAGGCGCCGGTGTCCCGCGGGGGCAGGCGCAATTCCGCGGCGCGAAAAGTGACGCGTTTCAGGGGCTGCCGCCGGGTGTGTTGCCAGGCGTCCACCATGCCCTGATACAGCCGCCCGGCGAGGACGGCACGATTGGTCGGATCGCCGGTGTTGTATTTGCCCGCCGTGGTGTCCCCCGCGCATCCGGTGAAATAGATTTGAAAGACTGCCGGATCATCCTGTTGCCGGCGCTGCCGGGCCAGCCCGGGAAAATCAGCGGAGACGCCCCCCCGGCCGTAATGACTCATCGGATGAATGGCATAACAACTCCACGCCAGCAGCGGCGTTTCCCCGTTCCAAAGACTCAGAGTCTTGAGCCACGGATCAATCTCGCCCTCCGGCGCGTGATAGAGATCGCCGCTCATGCTGCCGCGCTCCCAGGTGATCTTGCCGTCCGGGCGGACGATGCGCCGGTTCGAGGCCAGTTGTTCAATCCGGGCCTGCCCTAAACCGCAATGCGTGACGCGCCGCGCGGTGGGCAGCGCCTGGCGCAGGGCGGCAGCGGTGCGCTGCACCGCGCGCTCGTGAAACTCCGGATCGCAGTTCCAACCGGGCAACCCCTGGTCGTCCAGCAACCGTTGCGCAGTCAGATCACAGATGGGGGCGTCGTGCTGATGCACCGTGGCCAGCATCACGCGTTGCGGCGTGGTGCCCGCCGCGCGGGCCAGCACTTCGCGCCAGCGATCGTACGAGTCGTTGTTGCATTGACACCAATCCAACGCCACGACCACGATCGGCTGATCGGCCCCCAGCAGCACAAAACCTTTGGCGAACAGCGGATCAACGATTTCACGCGCATCCGCCACGCCACCCCCCATGCAGGCGTGGCCGATGGGAATCGTGATGTCCGCCTCGAAGGTGGCAACGCGAAATGCGGCGGGGGCGGTGAACCACGGGAGCACGCCCAGCCACGTGACGAGCCAGCGCCGGGCGAGGACTCGCAACGGAAACCAAAGAACAGTCTGCAGATGCACAATCACTGACTTGGCCCATTCCTGCGCCGCGCTCAAGTAAAAACCACGCGCCGGCCCGCCACCGCTGTGCGCACGCTTCCGATCCGCTGCGTGCGCCACGGATGATCCGCCGCAGGTTTGCCGTTGCCTCTCTTGTCCCCTGTCGGCGTTATCGCTTTCTTCTCTGCAGGCCGCTTCGCGGGGGCGGCGGCTACCGCCGGCATGGCTCGCAAGTGACGCGTGGAGTATCCCGGCGCGATTTATCATGTGATGAATCGTGGCGAGCGGCGGGAGACGATTTTCAAGGATGACCAGGACCGGGAGCGGATGATTGCTGAAGCATTGAAGCGTCGAAAATGGCGGGCGGGCGATTTGGCGGCGCAGGCGAACGGCGACTTGAGCAAGGTGGCAATAGCGGCGCGGGTGTGGGCGAAGACAGTGGTGACGGTGGCGTGGCTGGCGAACCGATTGCAGATGGGCACGGCAGGCTATGTGAACAACCGTTTGCACCGGTGGCGACAAGGAGCCCTCAGGTGAATGATGTGAGTGAACAATACCAAGAACTGACCCCTTTCCAACTCGCTCTCCAGACTGAGTTGATACAGCCCGGCGAGGAGCTTCCCGCCGTTTTGCTGGAAGAACTGCTGGAACGAGCCGTCGCGCCCGCTGACTGCCAGCCGCGTAGCCGAGACGCTGGTGCAGCGAGCAGGATGGAATTACGGAAACGAGATCACCGCTTGGCGACGGCTTCGGGCAGGAGTTTCGTCACCAGGTCCATGGCTTGGACGACGAGGGGGTCAGGTTCGTAGGTGATCTTTTCGGGCACTTGGGTGAAGGGCGTGTCCAGCAGCGGGTGATTGACCCAGGGCGTTTCAAGGCCGAGCTTTTCGCGGACACGATACAGCGCCAGAATCTCGCTGGGGAAAATGTCGTGGGGGTTGTGCTCGAACTCGCCGTCGGCCTTGATTTGCTTCACGTGGTAATCACACAGGGCGTGAATGGCATCGGCCATTTGTGCGGTATTACTCCATGCCGCGAGGATGCCCTCATACGGGCCGAAGTCATCCGGGAAACCGTCTGTTCCGGCGCAACGAGTGTATAACTCGCAGACGTAACACGAAAATGCCTCCCGTTCTTCACTCCCCCAGCTGTGCCCGAGCATGATATTGTTTCGGCTCTCGATAACAGTCTTACCTAGTTGTGCGATAGTCTCCCAATCGCGGAACGCCATCTGCATCGCGAGAAGGTGAAACGGCTTTCTGGTCGGATCGGCGGTGTTTCTTGTTCCCCCACCCGTAAGTCGCACTCTTTCGCACCGAATTCGCAACGACCACAATTCATGATCAAGAAAACGTCTCATCTCTTGCCACCCTTCAACGGCCTTCCCGTTGCCGATTGAGACGCATCCTGTTCGGCTATGCCATGCTGCCAGTTGTCCAATGCGTGTGAGCGCCTTTCCAAAATCGGTCGGCGAGGCACTCCGCAAGAACTCGGCTAAATCCGCCCGCGGCCCGTCCCACATCCAAGCCTTGCACGCTTCGTTGAACCATTTCTCACACGCTCGAACGATCTTTTCAAACTTGAAACTCTTCATTGCCAACTTTCTACGATACGTCCAAGGGGGCGTCAATAATCACCGGGGTGCCAAGGGGCATTCACCGCTTTGCGAGGCCAATACCAAACGGTAACTCGCGGACCAGGGAAAGTGCTTACGGCATAATCCACATTCACCACTGCACCATGGATTCTTCCGCCCCGATCGATGTAGTCGAGGGCTTCACGAGCCGTCGCCAAGACGTCCGGGTGAATCTTCGCGGGATCCCATCGCCCGTTGCTGTTGTCGACAATCGTTTGCAAGCGCGACCGAATGAAGTTGTTTCGTTGGGCCTGAGACACGCTCAAAACCGGAGGGCCGCTTTGCCAATGTCCCTTGAACTCGAAATGAACCCATGCGTCGGTGCCGTTAGCCAGCCTCTTTTTGGCAATGAAGTCGATTCCTTGGTTGGAATTGTTTACGAGCTCAATTCCACGCTGATAGCCACGGCGTTCGAGGACACGCTTCCCTGCGCTCATCGCATGAAGATCGATTTGCCGATTAGTTGGTCTTGGAACAGGTGTCAGTGATGGGCGAACCACCGGACGCGCCTTGTTCAGCTTCGTCAACAGTCGGGCGGATTTCAGCGCAGTGCCGCCCACCATAGCTGCGTCCCCGACCGCACCCAGCGTGAATTGAAACACCTTGATGCCCGAGTCAAAATAGTTGCCATTTTCCCAGTCGCTGAATGCGTTGGCATAGGAACGGTACGTTCCGTAAATCGGAATCATCTCCATCAAGGATTGCTGGGCCTCCTCGTCGCCGGAGACCGCGTTGACCACGGTGGCCAAAAGCTCCGCGCCCATTTTGATGCCAGCCGTCGGGTCGGTGGGATTGGGGGCGTCATTGATGAGCTTGGCCAAGCCCCAGACGTAACCGGCGCAGTACGCCAGTTGCGGGTCAATCGTTTCATTGGCCGCTGCTTCGTTCAGGTGCTGGCGCAGCCAGTCCTCGGCACTGGTAAACGCCTTCTTTTGCCACGCCACAATTGGATTGGTGGGCAGGCGCTGGTTCAGCCAGTCGAGTGCGCGTTGTGCAAAGTTGCGGGGCAACTGTTCCTGGCCGGTAATCTCGCCCAGTTCCTGGATCAAGTTCCCGCCGTACACCTGGGAAACATCCATTCCATCGGTCCAGGTTTTCTCGCCGTCGAACGCCAGCGCCAGCGCGTCGAAATACACCTCGCTCTCCAGACTGAGTTGATACAGCCCGGCGAGGAGATTCCCACCGTTCTCCTGGAAGAACTGCTGGAACGAGCCGTCGCGCCCGCTGACTGCCAGCCGCGTAGCCGAGACGCTGGTGCAGCGAGCAGGATGGAATTACGGAAACGAGATCACCGCTTGGAGACGGCTTCGGGCAGGAGTTTCGTCACCAGGTCCATGGCTTGGATGACGAGCGGGTCGGGTTCGTAGGTGATCTTTTCGGGCACTTGGGTGAAGGGCGTGTCCAGCAGCGGGTGGTTGACCCACGGCGTCTCCAGGCCCAGCTTTTCGCGCACGCGATACAGCGCCAGAATCTCGCTGGGGAAAATGTCGTGGGGATTGTTCTCAAACTCTCCATCAGTTTTGATTTGCTTCACATGGTACTCGCAGGCTGAAGAAATCGCATTTTCCAAGTCCGCCGAGCGCTCCCAGTTGTGGTATATGACCGCGTATGGACCGAAATCGTCTGGGTGGCTGGGTGTACCAGAGTACCGACAGAATAGTTCACAGATGTAACATTGAAACGGATCTCGTCGCTCGCTTCCCCATCGCCGTCCGATGAGTTTGCTCACGCGAGACCTGATCAAAAGTTCACCCAGCCATCGGGACTTATCGCAATCATGTAACGCCAGGGCGATTCCCAATAACTGAAAAGGCGTCCACGTTGGAAATGCCGCCTCCGGGGCGCGCACAAGTTCAGCTACTTGGAGGTGCGTCCGTACCGACCAAGTTCGGTAATCAAAAAACCGCCTCAACTCAGACCATCCCTCATCCAGCGCACAATCGACAATTGACACGCACCCTTTACGTGCATGCCATGCCGCGAGTTTTTCAATTGAAGAGATAGCGCCAAAGCAACCACCGGGAGCAGGCTGGATAACAAATTCCTGTAGCGTCGTACGTGGCGTGTTCCACATCCATGCTTCTGTAGGTTCGTTGAACCAGCTTTGGCATTTTTTAGCCCAAGATTTATAATTGAAGCTCTTGCTCACAACGACATCAGTATCCGAAGTTTCGTTACTGTCAATTATCTCCGGGATGCCAGGGCATTCCGCCGTCCCGCGGCCAATAACGGACAGAAATACTACGAAGCTCCGGGTTTACTGCATAATCAACATTCACAACAACACCATGAATCATGCGTGAAGGGTCCAGTTCTTGGTATTGACTACTCTGGGTTTGGCGGGCAGCGTCAGCGGCATGGCCCGCAAGTGACGCGTGGAGTATCCCGGGGCGATTTATCCTGTGATGAATCGTGGCGAGCGGCGGGAGACGATTTTCAAGGATGACCAGGACCGGGAGCGGATGATTGCTGAAGCATTGAAGCGTCGAAAATGGCGGGCGGGCGATTTGGCGGCGCAGGCGAACGGCGACTTGAGCAAGGTGGCAATAGCGGCGCCGGTGCGGGCGGAGACGGTGGTGACGGTGAAGTGGATTGCCGAGCGCCTGGGGATGGGCACGGCGAGCTATGTGGACAACCGTTTGTACCGGTGGCGACAAGGACCCCTCAGGTGAATGATGTGAGTGAACAATACCAAGAACTGACCCCTTTCCGTTCCATGTAGTAGTGGAGTCCTCTGGTGTTAATAGTCTGCTGATATCGCACCTCCGCACGCGGTCAACTGATTACTCAGCCCCGTGTCAAAAGTTGAAGTGGACGCGGTCGGAGGCGTCCCGCAAACTCGGCCCCATGAATGGTCCTTGTCCGGAAATCACACGGAGGATCCGCCATCGCGCCTGGGGTGGGGTGGGGTTGGGAGTGCTCCTGGGCGCGCTGGTCGCCCGACCGGCGGTCGCCGTCGAACCCTGTTTGCGGATTACGAGCCGTGTGGTGACGACCAACCGGCCGGGTTATCTGGCGGCGGTGTATGCGGAGCCGCAAGGCGGGCGCCTGTTCGGATTTAATGCGGTTTCCGCAGACAACGGACGCAGTTGGCGACCGCAGGTCTGGCAGCCGGACCCTGCCGCGGCGCTGCCGCATGGTTATCGCCGTGAACCGGTGACGGCGGTGCGTGACCCCCGCACCGACCGTTTGCTGGTGTTGTTCAATTCCCTCGACACGCCCGGCCTGGATCCGGCGGCGGTGGAGCCGCCCATTGCCCAGGAAACCTATTATCTGCGTTACCGCGTGTCTGCCGACGGCGGGCGCACGTGGTATGCGGATGAACCGGTCATTCAAGCGGGCGACTACCACGCGCAGCATCCGGTGGCGGGCGTGTGGATTGGCACCAACGCCATCTACCTCGGCGATGTGGGTTGTCTGCCGGTCATCACGCAGGCGGGCGAGGTGCTGGTGCCGGCCCAGGTCACGGTGATCGGGGCGGACGGCCAACTGGCCAATCCTGCCGGCGGCTACACGTACACCGAAGTCGTGGTCTTGATCGGCACCTGGACCGGGGAGGGCCGATTGCGCTGGACCGCCAGTGCGCAGGTGCGCGGCGACGCGTTCCGGACCACGCGCGGCTTGCTCGAACCCACGCTGGTGGAGTTTGCCGACGGCCGCCTCCTCATGGTGATGCGCGGCAGCAACGGCGGCAAATCCGACCCGAAATTCGCGCTGTCCAGCCGCAAATGGTTTTGCCTTTCCGCGGACGGCGGGCGCACCTGGAGCGAACCGGACGTGTGGACCTGCACCGACGGCGCGCCCTTCTTTTCGCCCAGCAGCATGTCCACGCTGTTCAAGCACTCGAGTGGCCGCGTGTTTTGGATGGGCAACTGGTCGGCCACGAATTGTGAGGGCAATCTGCCCCGCTGGCCGCTGGTCATCGGCGAGGTGGAGCCGCGCAGCCGGAAACTGGTTCGCGACACCTTGCTCACCCTCGATACCCAACGTTCCGAGGACGAGGCGCGGGGGCGGTTGGACCTCTCGCACTTCACCTTGCTGGAGGATCGCGAGACCGGCGAGATCATCGTCTGCTATCCGCGGGCGCACCACGCCTACCAATCCTACGAATGGGCCACCGTGCGGCTGGCGCTGTCGCGCCCGTGAGTGAACGGGCGCGGTCCGCCGGCGGGCGGCATCGCGCCGGGCGTTCCCCCGGTCAAAGCGGAGGTGGACGCACGCGGGGGGAATCATCCATACTCCGCGCATGAAGCGGCGGCATTTTCTGGCGGGCCTCGGCGCCGGCGGCGCGCTCGCGTTGCTGAATCAGGGGTGTCGCAGCGCCGGGGCGGCGGCGCGCCCGATTCAGCCGATCCGGGGCAGTTGGATCAGCGTCTGGTGGGACGATCACCGGCATTATTATTGGAACGAGACGTGTCGCCGGTTCACCACGGAACAATGGCAGCTCGCCATCAAGGAGATGGCGGAGCTTGGCCTGGAACACCTGGTGTTGCTGGCGGTGGCGAAGGGCGGTCACGCCTTTTACGACACCCCGCTGCTGCCCAGGCTGGAACTGACCTGTCCGGATCCCATCGGCGCGATGCTCACCAGCGCGGACCGGCACGGAATCAAGTTTTTCATCAGCAGCGACTGGTATGGCGACTGGGATGATCGCACGCTGCTGGACGCGAATTTGATGGCCAAACGCTTTCAAATGATGCAGGAACTGGCGGCGCGCTACGGGCGGCACCGCAGTTTTTACGGCTGGTACTGGCCGAACGAGGCCGCGTTGACCCCGTATTACTCGGACCGGTTCATGCAGCATGTGAACGCGTGCAGTCGCGAGGGCCGCCGGCTGTTGCCGCACGCAAAAATTCTGATTGCCCCCTATTTCACCCATCGTGCCGTGGATGATGACACTTACGCCCGTCAGCTCGAACAACTGGACGTGGACATCATCGCTTATCAGGACGAAGTGGGTTGCCGGCGCATGACGCCGGAGCAGAGTGCCACAGCTTACGGACGTCTGCGGCGCGTCCATGATCGCGTGCCGCAACGCGCGCTGTGGGCCGATGTGGAGACGTTTGCCTGGGAAGGTCCGGAGAATCAGCAGAGCAGCGCACTGATTCCCGCGCCCTTCGAACGGGTGCGGGCGCAACTGGAAGCGGTGTCGCCGTACGTGGACCGGATTCTCATCTATCAATACCAGGGCTTGATGAACCGCCCCGGCAGTCGCGCGTTTGCCGGACATCCCGACTCGACGAAGCTTTACACCGACTACCGCGCGTGGTTGCGCTCGGGTCGTCGTCCGCAAGGTTTGGCAACGTCGTAAAGCCAGCCGCGGGATAAGGAGCTATTTGCCGGAAACCGTCGGTTGGACCGTGAACTCTTTGAGCAGGCGCTTGGCTTCGCTCACCTGCGCGCCGGTCATGCGACTCTGAACTTCCTTGCGAATCTCGGTGGCTTCCGCCACGCCGCCATCCGCCGCCAGGCTCAACCATTTGTAAGCTTCCACGGGATTGGCCGTGACGCCTTGTCCGTCCTTATAGCGCATTCCGAGATGGTGCTGGGCGTACGCATAACCGCCGTTCGCGGAAGCGCGATACCATTTGAGCGCCTCGGCGTCGCTCTTGGTGACGCCTGTGCCCATCATGTAATAAGTTGCCAAGATATATTGCCCTCGAGCGTAACCCTGTTCAGCAGCTTTAAGCGTCCACTCGGCAGCTTCCTTGGGATTATTTGGCACACCGCGGCCGGCTTCGTATAATTGCCCCAAGGAAGTTTGCGCCGCCGCATTGCCCTTCTCGGCGGCCTTGAGGTAATACTCCGCTGCGAGTTTGTAGTCGCGTTTAACGCCTTCGCCGTTGGCGTAAATATGAGCGTATTTCAGTTGTGCTTCGACATCGCCAGCATCCGCTTTGACTTTGATTTCCGCCGGGTTGACGACTTCCTCAACGGCGGCGGGACTGGTTTCCGGTGACTTGCCGCAGGAAACCAGAGTGAGGGCGAGCAGTCCAATCAGCAGCCGGGCTCCGCTCATGGTCTGAATTAAAACTGAAATGCTCCGTTGTAGTAGGTTCATAAAATCTAATCGTTTCGCTTGATGGCAGAATTGCAGTCCCGGACGGACCTCTTCCTGCGAAATCCATGATCATTCGATTTGAAAGCCGGCTTTCGATGCATGAACAAGGTGGGTTTATTGTGTTGGGTAACAACCATTCGTCCAGATAAAAATCCACGCTCAAAACAACAAGCTCCTCAGACAACGGGGGTAACATTCGGGACTGAGCGGTTAGGTCGGCGGCGGCCCGTCTTGTCGTCGAGGCATCGCCTCAAGCGCGCGGGCAAATTTTGGTGATTCACTACTTGACGATTACGCATCGAACCGTATGCTTGACGAAAATTGCCCCATTGAGTCAATGAAAGCAGTTTGAAATACAAGCAAACCGGGTCAGCCCATACTTCTGCCATGTATTACCATACCCCCCACACCCCACGTCAAGGATTCACACTGATTGAGCTGCTGGTGGTTATCGCCATCATCGCCATTCTGGCGGCCATGCTGTTACCGGCTCTGGCCAAGGCCAAAGACAAAGCCAAGGCGGCACAGTGTATGAATAACTTAAAACAAGTCGCCCTGGCCGGCTCCATGTATGCCAGTGATAGTGGAGACCGATTTTATACCATGCCCAATGGCGACATCCCCAACGGCGGGCAATGGACGGCCTCGCCCGCGTCCGAGACGCTTCTGGACCCCGCCGTGGATGGACGCGCGTATTGGGGCCTTGGTTATTTGAGCTACAACGTCAAGAGCAAGCGCATCTATCGTTGTCCCTCCGCCTTCTATGTGGATGAATGGCGGGAGACCGGGCTGAAGTACCCCTCGGATTGGTGGCGCGATGCCAGCTACGGAATGGCGCAGCAGTTGTTGCTGCCTTACAACACCGCGGTGGAACCGAAGAATAAAAAATTGAGTGATTATCAGGACCCCACGCGGACGATTTTTTGTCATGATGCGGCGGAACAATTAATGGAAGGCTCATCCGACAGCCTGAGTGCATTTACGGATCCGCCGCGAGGTCGAATCTTATCGCAATGGGCAATCGGAGCCGGATTGGCCGGGTTTTATGGCAATTATGACTTTTCAAAGGAATGGTTCCGTCACGGCCAGCGCAGTCAGACGGTTTGGGTGGATGGGCACGTTTCGAGAATCCGAAATACCGGAATGAATACTGGCGGAATTGATTATCGCCATTATACCGGCACCCGGCCCAAATACGCCGTACCCGATTAAGCGCGTCACCAACTCTTGTCACAAATCTCTATGAACCAGCGGCACCTGAAGGGAATCGCCATGGCGATGATGTTGGCCGTGTTGGGTGGATTGGGTTGCAATCGCACCGTGCCGCCGCCAACTCCATTCGCTGACACTGAAGTGGCGGGTGAAATTGAGAAGGCCTTTGCCGCGGATAAACCCGCCGGGACCAAGGAACTCGCCACCGAGATCGTAACCGCCCTGCAAGCCAAGAATTTTGGCAAGGCCTTCGAGGCCATCCAGAATCTTTCGGTGATTGAAGGCCTGAGCAAAGAACAGGGCATTGTCACCAGTCGCGCCATGATGACCATCAGCGCGTTGCTCCAAAACGCGCAAACGCAAGGCGACACTCAAGCCGCTCAAGCGCTCGATAATTACATCCGCAGAAAGTAGAGCCGGTCGCCAGGAGCGCGACATTAATGTCGCTTCAGTGTGCCAACCCAAAGGGGTGTTCGCATCAGGACCAGCGCACTGGCACCCGCCCCCTAAAGCAGGTTGCAGCCCACGTCCCAACCCGCTTCATTTGCATCGTTCCAGCTTAGTCTTGCGGCTTTCCCAGCTGTAAACGCCGCTTGCATTCATTTCGGGGCTTCGTCAGCATCAGGTCACAAGTTGCCCATGAAAATGTTCACCACATTGATCCGGAGGGGTGCGGTCCTCGGAATTTTCCTGATTGCCAACCTCGACGCCGTCGCGCAACGCCAGCTCCCCGCCGAATTGAAAGATTGGCAGGACTGGGCAACTTGGGACGCAAAGCATCGGGATTGTCCGACGCCCTTCAACGATGCCACCAAGCACGTCTGTTTCTGGCCCGGTCAATTGTCGCTGCAGGCGGATCAGAAAGCCGCGACCTGGGCGCTGGAAGTCACCGTATTCAGCAAAACGTGGGTGCCGCTGCCAGGCGGGGGCGAGGTCTGGCCGATCAACGTAACCGACGGCGGCACGGCAGTGGTGGTAGTGGAACGGGGACAGCAGCCCGCCATCGAACTCGCGCCGGGTCGCCATCAGATTTCCGGCGCGTTCCGTTGGGAAGCGGAAATGCCGCAGGCCATCCACATTCCGCGCGAAGTCGGAGTGCTGGCGCTCGTGTTCGAAGGCAAAAAGGTCGAGATTCCGAACTGGGACGAAACCGGCAATCTCTGGCTCAAACGCGTCCGCGTCGAAGCCACCGACAAGGACTTGATGACCGCGCAGGTCTGGCGGGTGATTGAGGACGGCATTCCGTTGTGGCTGCGCACCGAAATCGAGTTGAGCGTTTCCGGGAAGAGCCGGGAGGAGGAGTTGGGTCACGCGCTGCCCGCCGGTTGGAATTTTTCCTATGTGGACTCGCCCCTGCCCGTGGCGGTGGACGATCAAGGTCGTTTGAAAGCTCAAGTGCGCGCGGGCAAATGGGTCATTCACGTGGATGCCTTTCGCACGGTTGACGCGAACGAAATCAAATTCGCCTCCGGTGCGCAACCGGTGGTCGCCACCGAGTTGGTGGGTTTCCACGCGTTGCCGGAGTTCCGCCTGGCCGAGCTGGAGGGCTTGTCGCTGGTGGATGTTTCGCAGACGACCTTCCCGCAAAAATGGCGGACGCTGCCGGTGTATCAATGGCCAACAGACCAAGCCTTTCGCCTGGTGGAAAAAATGCGAGGCATGGGACTGCAAAAACCGGAGGGGCTGCGGATGAATCGCGTGTTGTGGCTCGATGAAAACGGTCAGGGGCTGACGTTCCGCGATCAGATCAACGGCGCGATGCAGCAAATCTGGCGACTGGATGCGGCGGAAGGTCAGGAATTGGGCGCGGCAAAGATTGGCGGGCAGCCACAGTTGATCACCGTGAATCCAGCCAACGGCGCGCCCGGCGTGGAAATTCGCGCGCGCAATCTGGAGTTGCAGGCGATTGGCCGGTCGGAGCGCGTGAGCGCCATCCCGGCCACCGGCTGGCGCGCGCCCGCCGACGGATTGAACATCACGGTGAATCTGCCACCGGGCTGGCGTTTGTTCGCGTTGTTCGGAGCGGACTGGGTGGCAGGCGACTGGTTGAGCGCCTGGACGTTGCTCGATCTGTTCCTGCTGCTGATCTTTTCGCTGGCGGTATTCAAAATGTGGGGCTGGCGCGCCGGATTGATCGCGTTGCTGGCTTTTGGTCTGGCCTACCAGGAACCGTGGGCGCCGCGGTTGGTTTGGTTTTTTCTCCTCGTGCCGCTCGCGCTGCTGCGCGTGGTGCCGCCGGGGATCATGCGCAAATTGCTGGACGGCTGGCGTTGGGTGGCCGTGATTGCCCTGCTGCTCTGGTTGACGCCGTTCATCACGACCCAACTGCAAGGCGTCCTGCATCCGCAATTGGAACAACAAGGGCAGAGCTACGGCACGCATTCACTTTTTTGGTGGGAAGACATGACGGGTGGAAGAGCCAAGGCACAAAGGTCGGTCGCCGCCCCACCGCCGGGTGTGGATCTCACCGGAGCGCCCGAAGCTCCCGCGGAGAGCGACATCGAAGCGGTGCAGCGTTCCTCAGCTGACGGCTTAAGCAAAATCGCCAGTAAAGTTTCTCCGGCAAGATTTGAGGGGAATCTACACTACGACGCCAAAGCCAAAATCCAGACCGGTCCGGCGGAGCCAGAGTGGCGTTGGAATCAGGTGAATTTTGGTTGGAATGGCCCGGTGTCCGCCGATGAAAAATTCCGTCCCATTTTCATTCCGCTGGCGTTACATCGCGTGTTGTCCGTGCTACGCGTAGGGTTGCTGGTGTTGTTGGGCGTATTACTGTTGCGCCGCCGCGACTCGTCCGCCGGCGACTCGAAATCAGGCCGGAGTCCCACTGCAGCGGCTGGTGCGGCGGTGTTGTTGTTGGCGCTGTTCACTCCGATCCAATCGTCGGCGCAACTCCCCGGCCAGGAGATGCTGAACACGTTGCGCGAGCGGCTGCTCGAACCGTCCGATGCCTACCCGCGCGCCGCCGAGATTCCCGCAGTGGAACTGCAACTGACGGATGGTGGCATCGTGATGAACGCGGAAATCCACGCCGCCGTTCGGGTTGCCGTGCCGTTGCCAGGCAAACTGCCCGCGTGGTCGCCGGTTGCGGTGAAACTGGATGGCAAACCGGAAATCGTGCTGCGGCGGAGCGATGGTTATCTCTGGATGATCGTTCCTGCGGGAGTGCATCAAGTCAGCGTGGAGGGATTGCTGCCCACGGCGACCGAATGGGAATGGACGTTTCTTTTGAAGCCGCGTCATGTGGCCATCACCGCGCCCGGTTGGACGGTGACCGGCGTGCATCCGAACGGCGTGCCGGAAAACCAGGTCTTCTTCGCGCGACAACGAAAAGAAGTCAAAGGCGAGATCGAGTATGACCGGAAGGATTTCAACGCCATCGTGGCGGTAAATCGTCACCTCGAGATCGGCCTGGTATGGCAGGTTCACAACGTAGTGGCGCGGCTGTCCTCACCAGGCAAGGCCATCTCACTGCGCATTCCGTTGTTGCCGGGCGAGAAGGTGCTGACGGGTGGCGTGGTGGTCGAAGCGGGCTGGGCCGAGGTGCGATTGGCGGCGGGCCAGGCGGAATTCGCCTGGGAAAGTGAACTGTCCGTCGGCGAGAAAATTACGCTCACGGCCGAGACAACGGATCGTTGGGTCGAACGCTGGCAACTGGTGAGTTCCCCGGTCTGGAATGCGGCCATCTCCGGCCTTGCGCCAGTCTTTGAAACAACCAAGACCACACTCGCGCCGGTGTGGCATCCGTGGCCCGGCGAGAGCGTTGTACTCACCTTCAGCAAACCCGAGGCCGTGAGCGGCGACACGATCACGGTGCGGCGCGTGAACCATGAAATTTCCCTTGGCAGCCGCCAGCGCACCTCGAAGCTCACGCTCAATGTTGAAGCCAGCCTAGGCGACGATTTTGTGCTCGAGCTTGATCCGCAGGCGGAGATTGCTTCCCTCAAGCAGGATGAGCAGGTCATTCCCGTGCGGCGCGACGGCGCGAAGTTGATTATCCCGGTGCATCCAGGCAGTCAGGTGTTGAACATCGAATGGCGCGCGAACGAACCGCTGACCTCCAGCGCCCGGGCCGATGGCGTCAAATTGCCGGTCGAGGCCGCGAACATCACCACCGTGCTGCAAGTGCCGGAAAGCCGTTGGGTGCTCGGGACGGCGGGGCCGTTGCGCGGACCGGCAGTGCGATTTTGGACCGTGCTGCTCGTGGCCCTTCTGGCCGCTTGGATATTGGGGCGACTGAAACTTTCGCCGCTCCGTCGCTGGCAATGGTTGCTGCTGATGCTCGGGTTGACGCAAACCTACGTCGCCGCGGGACTGGTGGTGGTTGGCTGGTTTTTCCTCGTCGCGTGGCGGGGAAAGAATCCGCAGGCCCTGCCTTCGTGGCGTTTTAATTTGTTTCAAGTTTTCCTTGCTGGTTTCACGTTGGCGACGCTGATCATTCTCGTGGCCACGGTGACGGAAGGTCTGCTCGGCAATCCGGAGATGTTCATTCGCGGCAACGGTTCGACGCGCACCTGGTTGCAATGGTTTCAACCGCGCAGCGGCCACGAACTGCCGCAACCGGTTGTGATTTCCGTGACCGTCTGGTTCTACCGGCTGTTGATGTTGGCGTGGGCGCTCTGGCTGGCTGGGGCCTTGATTCGCTGGCTGAAATGGGCGTGGACGCAGTTCAGCCAGGGCGGTTTTTGGAAACGTGCGGCAGTAAATTTGGAAACACCGCCGTCCGCGCCACCGCCACTGTTGAACCAGTAGCTCTACGGGAACGGAGAAGCTCCAGACTTTTTACTTGCGTTTTAGTGACGCGATTTCTAGCAGCCTGTCGGACTTAGGGAACGCAATTTTAGCAAAGTGGATTGAACAGTTGCTGGGCGTGCGCGTCTGAA
>JBDHQI010000011.1:0-118658 GCA_039806955.1 Verrucomicrobiota bacterium
CCGGTCAAAATGACCGCCGTGCCCCTCTTGCTTCCGGAAGCCTCCGGTAAATTCCGCCTCACCCATCGGGTCATGACTTCAGATTGCGCCACCGGTCCGAACTGGAAAGATTGATCGTGACCTCCTGATATTCGAGCAGGATTTCGTTGGAAACCGCCAACGTCAGCCGTCCCTCCAGCAGGGCGCGGAGAATCTGATGATAGGGCTGCTTGCGCCCGAAGATTTGCAGAAAGACGTTCGTGTCGAGACAGGCCGTCATGCGTAACGGTGTTCTGCCCGGAATTGCCGCACCAGTTCGGCCACGCGTTGGAGTTTGCCTTGCGCTTGATCGGCATCAAATGCTTCGCCCAAGTGTTCGGCGGCCTGTTCGGCTTCGATCTGCAACAACACGCGATCCAGCAACACGAGTTGCGCGCCGGTCATGCGCTCGATTTTCTCGTGCAGGACGGACTTGAGCTTTTCCGGCTCCAACGGTGCGGCGGTCTGGCTGTTTTTCATGGCTTCACGATAAATCGCGGTCAATTGCTGTCAACCGGCAATCTGACGAAGATTTTTGCACCGGCAGAGCGCAGCGAGCACTTGCGATTCTCGTAAGCCTTCTTTGCTGACCACACGCTGCGACCGGAGACTGGTTGCGCTTCGGGGTCAACCTTCCGCCTCCATCTCCGTCAACTTAGTCGCAGCGGCTTCCCACTGGGGTGTGATTTCGGCGAGTTCGTCGGCGTTGTGGCTAAACTCGCGATTGAGCTGCATGGCTTGGCCGCCGTTTTGATAAGTCTCAGGCTTTTCCAATTCCGCCGAAATTTCAGTCTGTCGCCCTTCCAATGCCTGAATCCGCTTTTCCAGGTCGGCCACGATTTGACGCTGTCCTTTCAAATGACGCGAACGGGCCTGTCGCGCCTCGGCTTCGCGGCGGCGCTGCTCCTTGCGATCCATCGTTCCTTTGGCACGAGCCTCGGGTTCGGAGTCATTCGGCTTTGCGCCGGCCGTCAGCGCCGCGCGCGCCGAGCCCGCTTTGGTTTTATCAAGGTAGTATTGGTAATCGCCCGCGTAATGCGTCAGCGTTCCTTGATTTACGTGAACGACCTTGTTGGCCAAGGCCCGAATGAAATAAACATCGTGGCTGATGAAAATGAGCGTGCCCTCGAATTGCCCCAGCGCCAACAACAACGCGTCAATGCTGTTCATGTCGAGGTGTGTGGTCGGCTCGTCCATCAGCAACAGGTTCGGCGGATTCAATAGCAACTTGACCAGCGCCAGGCGGCTCTTTTCGCCACCACTCAGGACGCTGACTTTTTTGAACACGTCGTCGTCCCGGAATAAAAAGCTGCCGAGCAGAGTGCGGACAAACTGTTCAGTGACGCGGCTTGGCGTGGCCAACGCTTCGTCCAACACGGAGCGGGACGGATTCAGCATCTCCACGCGGTACTGCGAGTAATAACCAGCCTGGACATGATAGCCGAGTTCGCGCTCGCCTTGATCCGGCGCAAGCGTCGCCGCCAGTAATTTGAGCAGCGTGGATTTGCCCGCGCCATTCGGTCCGACCAACACGATGCGTTGACCGCGTTCCGCTTCAAAATCCACGCCGCGATAGACCGTGTGCGCGCCGTAGGCGAAATGCACCTGTTGCAAGCGCACTACGCGCTGGCCGCTGCGCGGCGGCTGCGGGAAACGGAAGTTCACCTTTTTTTCGGTCTCGCCTGGTGCTTCAATTTTTTCCATGCGCTCAATTTGCTTGAGCTTGCTCTGCGCTTGTGAAGCTTTGGAGGCCTTGGCGCGAAAGCGATCCGCGAATTCCTGCAACGCGGCGATTTCACGCTGCTGATTTCGATAGGCGGCCAGCACCTGCTCCTCCTTCGCGGCGCGTTGTTCAAGGTAGGAATCGTAATTGCCGCGGTAGCGCAACAGTTTGCTCAAACGGATTTCCACCACCGAGCCGACCAGCGCATTGAGGAATTCGCGGTCGTGCGAAATTACGAAAATGGCGCCCGGATAATTTGTCAAATACGCCTGAAACCACAGCAACGCTTCGAGGTCGAGATGGTTTGTTGGTTCATCCAACATCAACAAATCCGGTGCTTGCGTGAGCAATCGTGCCAGGTGCGCGCGCATCACCCAGCCCCCGCTCATCTCCCGCGCCGGCCGATTGAAATCATGCTCCCGAAAACTCAGGCCGGCGAGAATCTGCTTGGCTTGAGCCTCGACCTGATACCCGTTCAGTTCCAGGTAGCGGTCGTGAACATCGCCGGGTTGCGTCCGCACCTCCGACGCCGCCACCGGATGATCGCGTTCCCACCCCTGAATGATCCGGCGCAATTTGACAAACTCGGGAGAAATGGCGGTGGCGATCTCCAGCACGGTTTCTTCACCGGCCGGCGCGCTTTCCTGGGGTAGAAAACCGATGCTTACGCCGCGTTCAGTGATGATCTCGCCTGCATCCGGATCGGTCTGGCCCAGAATGATGTCGAACAACGTGGATTTCCCCGCGCCATTCGGTCCGACGAGGCCGATGCGGTCCGTGCGGTTCACCTGCAACGTGATGTCAGCAAACAGCGTGCGTCCGGCGTAGGCTTTGGTGATTCCGGCCAACGTCAGCATGGCGCGAGCGATGTGGGGCGCCGACCCGACCGGGAAAATCGGTTGGGAAACGGGAACGCTGCCAAGGGTGGCAGGTGCGGAAAGTTACCGGGACGAATCAAGGTGGCGAACCAATCATACGGCGGCATCGCCCTTTTCATCCGTGCGGATGCGAATGGCGGTTTCCAACGGAAGGACAAAGATTTTTCCGTCGCCAATCTTGCCGGTGTGTGCGGTCTTGGTGATCACCTGAATGGCCGGCTCCACTTGAGCATCGGGCAGTACAATTTCCAATTTGATTTTGGGCAGAAAATCCACGGTGTATTCACTGCCGCGATAAATTTCGGTGTGTCCCTTCTGACGACCAAAGCCCTTGACTTCAATAACCGTCATGCCAGTGATGCCGATTTCCGACAGGGCGTCTTTAACCTCGGTCAGTTTGAACGGTTTGATAATGGCTTCGATCTTTTTCATACAGGCAATTCCAACGGCTTTAATTGTATTTTTTAATCCGGCGACGTCAAATCCAATCCGCCAATTCATGAAGTCCACAATCCGCGAATCCACAGCTTGACCACAGTGGCTGGTTCTGGGTTAATGGGGGCGTTCGCTCTGATGAAATCGGGACTCGACATTTGTAGTGTGTGCCGGATTATCGCGGCCGCGCTCCCGCCGCCGCGCAGCGGTCTCCCACGTCAGCCAACTTAATTCCCACCTTCGAACCGGCACGCCGATGAAATCACCCATCTCCCGTAAGTTTCTGTCACTGATCTTTCCAATGCTCCTGCTCCTGGTGATGGGCGGGAGCTTCACTTCGGCTCAGGCGCAATCGCTCGACACCCTGGCCGAGGAAGGCGTCAAACTGCGGATCGAACAACAGTTGCTCAACCACCTGAAGCGTACGGCGCAACTCGCGCCCGACGAGCAACAACAGAGAACCCGGACCTGGCAGCAGGAGGATCGGGATTTCAAGCAACGCTATAACAAACTTTCCAAGGACGAGAAACAATACGTCTCCCAACAAATTGAAAATCAGTACGCGATTACCTTTCCGCCGTTGCAGCAGAAATGGGCGGCTGAAGCGCAGCGGCTCAAGGAAGAGGCGCGTTCCCTGACCGCCCAACGCAATCAGGAATTGGAAGCGGACGCGCAAGTTGCCGCTAAAATCCAAACTGATCGCACTTTTCGCCAACGCCAACTGGATAGCGGGAAATTGTCCGCCCAGGAATTTGCCTCAGCCGATGCGGACGACATGGCGAAAATCAAAGCGTTCCAAGACAAGTACAGCGGCTACGGCGGCGCCTGGGGCAACAGTTTCAATAAGCGCTTCCAAGCGTTGGCCGCGCCATTGATACAAGAACGCGATCTGCAGGAACGGCTCGCGGATACAACCAGCGCGGTCGGGGCGGACGCGCACCGCGCCGCCGATCTGACACTGGTCATCAAACATAATGAACGCCGGCGTCTGGCCGGCGCCCTCACGACTGCGCAGGAAAATCAGGCCAGCGCTCCGCTCAAAACCGAGCTTGACACCATCAAGGCCAAATACGCCGTGACTGGAGCGATGGCCCCATCGGCCCGGGATTTCAATCAACGCGTGGAGAATCTGGTCAGTCAGGGCTTGCGCGAAAAAATGAGCGACTGGGACAAGGCCGCACGGGAGGAATACGCTGCGCTCCGCGCTCAAACCACGGTGGCGCCCATTTCGGAACCGGCGCGCGCCGTCGCGACCGGGGCAGTTACCACAGTCTCCTCCGGCTCACGATTACAACCGGCGCCGTATCGTCCGCCGGTAAATTCGATTCCATACCGGAGCGGGTCCATCGCTCCCAAGATGATCATTCCCGGAATCATCCTGGTGCTAATCTTGTTGTTTGTCTTTCGCAAGGTGCTGCGTGTTTTCCTGTCGCCGGTTGCCACCTACAACGATCTGGTCACCCTGCGCAACACCGTTCAAAACGCCTGGGCGCAGATTGACGTTCAGTTGAAGCGGCGGCACGATCTCATCTCCAACTACGTCGAGATTGTCAAAGGGTACGCCAAACACGAGCGCGGCACGCTGGAGGAAGTGGCTAAAGCTCGCTCGCGCGCCGCCGGTGCAACGACCATGGCTGAACGTTCCGACGCTGAGAACGCACTGGCGTCCACGATGAAATCACTCTATGCGGTGGTGGAATCCTATCCCGAGTTGAAGGCCAACCAAAACTTCATCGCGCTCCAGCATAATTTGACCGAGACCGAGAACATTCTGGCGGGCAAGCGCGAGACTTATAACAACACCGTGCTCACCTACAACAACCGGGTACAGCGCTTTCCGACCAATCTTTTTGCGAAAGTTTTCAGGTTCAAAGTCCGCGACTTCTTCGAGCTTAAATCAGAAACCGAACGGGAAGCGCCCAAGGCCTCGCTCTGATTCACCGCGCCGGAAGCTCCGGAGCGCCCCCCGGCAATGTCGCTGCCGCCCATCCGGGCTGGTAATGTCTGCAAATCGGCCCGGTGCGAGACTCGACAAATTTCCAATTGACTGCCAATGTTTGTACATGTTGGCGGATAAATTGGAGCAATTGCGCGCGATCCTGCGTTCCTACGGATCGTGTCTCATTGCGTATTCCGGCGGGGTGGATTCCGCCTTTCTCGCGCTCATCGCACACCAGGTCCTGGGTGACCGATCGCTGGCCGTGCTGGCGGATTCCGCCAGCCTGCCTCGTCGCGAGCGGAATGACGCTTTGGAACTGGGGAAACAATTCGGCTTTCCCATCCGAGTCATTCGTACGACGGAACTGGAGGATCCCAATTATCTGGCGAACCCGATCAACCGTTGCTATTTCTGCAAACACGAGTTGTTCACGGAACTCGTTCCACTGGCGCGAGCAGAACACTTTGCCGTGTTGTGTTACGGGGAAAACGCTAGCGACCTCGGCGATTTTCGTCCGGGCGCCAAGGCGGCGGCGGAGTTTCAGGTGCATGCGCCATTGAAGGAGGCGGGGTTGGGGAAAGCCGAAATCCGGGAGTTATCGGCGCAAATGGGTTTGCCGACCGCCGACAAACCGCAGATGGCGTGTCTGAGTTCGCGAATTCCGTATGGCGAAGTGGTTTCCGTGGAGAAATTGCGCATGATTGAGGCCGGTGAAAATGTGTTGCACGACCTTGGCTTTTACGACCTGCGCGTGCGCCATCACGAGTTGAACCGCAAGCAGGCGCTGGCGCGAATTGAGGTGGGCGTATCGGAACTGGAGAAGTTTTTTGCTCCCGGTGTGGCCGCGCGCATCGCCAGGGAACTGAAGCAAATTGGTTACGCGCACGTCACGTTGGACTTGCAAGGCTATCGTCGGGGCAGTTTGAATGAAGCCAGTCACTCGCCGACGCTGGCGGGCACGAATCATGGTGGATGAATCAAAAAACGACAACTTTTAAGGAGCAGTGGTTTTAACACGATAACTTATGGCGCAATTTACCTATAAAGCGCGACGACGTTCGGGTGAAGTGGTGCAAGGGACGCTGGATGTGGCGGATCGCGCGGCGGCGTTGGGAGCGATTGATCGGCTGGGCTTGTTCCCCGTCACCGTGGACGCGGCCAAAAGCAGCTCGGTCAAAGCGGTCAAGCCCGCCGGCGCCGGCCGGGGTTTCTCCAGTCTGCTGCCGTCGTCATTTCAAGCGGCTCTGCATCGCAAGCGCAAACCCAAGCTGCAGGAGATTGCCACTTTCACCCAGCAACTGGCCAATTTGTTGCAAGCGGGCATGCCGTTGACGGCGGCGTTGAACAGCATGATGCACCTGGAGACCAAGGGCATTCCCAAGGAAGTCAGTCGCGACCTGCGCCAGGAAGTGATGGAAGGGCGCAGTTTGTCCGACGCCATGGCGAAGCAGCCGCTGATCTTCACCGATCTATACATCAACATGGTGAAAGCGGGCGAACAATCGGGCGCGTTGGTGACTGTGCTGCGGCGCATGGCGGATCACTTTGAAAAATTTGCCGCCGTGCAATCCAAATTCACCTCGGCGCTGATCTATCCGGCGTTTGTCGCCGTCGTGGGCATCGGCATCGTGATTTTCTTCATGACCTACATGTTGCCGAAGTTTATGACCCTGTTTGGCAACATGGAAATGCAACTGCCGATGATGACGCAATTGCTCATCAGCATCAGCAATCTGTTCACCGGCTATTGGTGGTTGCTGGTGATGTTGATCATTTTGTTCTGGGTGTTGTTCAGCCGGTTCAAGGCCACGACCGAGGGCAAATTCAAAATTGACGCGTGGAAGATGAAAGTGCCCGTGTTTGGCAAGGTGATGCGGTTGAATCTCTACGGGCAGTTTGCGCGGACGCTCTCGACCCTGTTGGAAAACGGCGTGCCGGTACTGACCGCGCTGAAAATCACCGAGCAAGTGCTGCCCAACCGCGTGATTAAAGAGGCCACGGCCAAAACGCGGGAAGCCGTCACGGATGGCAAGACCCTCGCGCAACCGCTCGCCGCCAGCAAAATTTTTCCGCAGCTCATGGTGGACTTGGTGCGCATCGGTGAGGAAACCGGCGATGTGCCCGGCGCATTGAAAAACGTGGCGGATACTTATGAAAACGAACTGAACACGGCGTTGCGGGTGATGACAAACATGATCGAGCCGGTGCTGATCGTCGTCATGGCGGGCGGCGTTGGCTTTCTGCTGCTCGGAGTGTTGTCGGCCATGTTTTCCATGATCTCCAACGTCGGAGGCGCAATGGGAGGACGATGAAGCTGCCGCGCGTCCAACCGCACTGCTTCCCGGCTCATCCGCCGCGCCGTCGCGCTTTTACACTGATTGAAATCATGCTCGTGGTGGGCTTGATGGCGCTCATCGCCACCACTGCGGTCCCGAGCATTTATCAACTGGCCAAAAAAGAAGGCATGCGTCGCGCGGTTGGCGATTTGAAGGAAGTGTGTGCCAATGCGCGGGCGCAGGCGATTTTTTCCGGCAAGGAAGTCAGCGTGGTGTTCTATCCGCCGTTGCGTCGTTACGGAATCAGCGGCGGCACCACCACCGCCAGCCCGGAGAGTTTAAGCGGAGCCGCGCCCGCCGCGCCGGAAACCGCGCCCGGCACGGGCACCACCGGCATCATCCCCGCTGACATCACTCTGGAAATGCTGGATGTCAATTTGTCCGAGTACAAGGACTCCGAGTGGACGCGCGTGCGTTTTTATCCGAACGGCACCTGTGATGAAATGACGGTGGTCTTCCGCTCCAGCCGGGAATTCCGGAAGCTGAATTTGGAGCCAACCACGGGGGTTCTGTTCCAGGGAGATTTGCGATGAACTCCACGCGCTTGAATCAAACCCGCCGCCGTCGGTGCGAACGCGCGTTTTCGCTGCTGGAAGTGATGATCGCGCTGGCGATTTTCTTCATGTGTACGTTTGCGATCCTCGGCTTGACCACGCAGTTGTTGCAGAACGCGCGCGCTTTTCAAACCAAGAAAACTCCGGGAGTCGCTTTGATTCACGCCTGGTACACGTCCATGACTAATCGCGTGACCGAGGGCGAATTCTCCGGCAGTCTGAGCGACATTTCCGATGATTTGGGCCGGGAATATCCGGACTACGAGTATTCCATCCTGACCGAGCCGGACCCGAACATGACCAATGGACTTTGGGATGTCACCTATCGCATTTTCAACCGGCGTACGCATCAGGTGGAATCCGAGGTGGCGACATTTTATTGGGATCCAAACACGCAAAGTCGCACCAGCGTGGGCGTAGGAGGCTTCCGTCCGTGAGAATCCGTCGCTCTCATTTCCGCCCGCGCGCGCGCCGTCGCGCCGCGTTTACACTGATCGAAATTCTCGTGGCCTTTGCGATTTTCGGCATGGTCATTCTGGCCATTTACGCCACTTGGACGTTGATCATCAAATCGGCCAAGACCGGTCAGGACGCTGCCATCCAGATTCAACGCGAGCGTATGGCCATGCGCACCCTCAAGGAGGCGTTGAACGGAGTGATGTCGTTTCAGGCGGACCAGCGCAATTACGCGTTTGTGGCGGACAACTCGGACAACGGCTTTCTGAGCTTTGTTTCGCGTCTGCCGGAGATGTTCCCCCGCAGCAGCCGGGTGGCGTTTGAAGGTTTCGACGTGCGGCGCGTCACGTTTTCCGTCGAGTCGGGTCGGGATTCTCGCCGGCACCTGGTTTTACGCCAGACGCCCTTGCTCAAGGATATGGATTCCGACGAGGAAGAGTTCCCGTTCATCCTGGCCCAGGACGTCAACAAGATGGCTTTGGAATTTTACGATTTGCGCCAGCAGGACTGGGTGGATGAATGGGTTCGCACCAACGAACTGCCGCGCATGATCAAGATTTCGCTCGAATTTGAACGGCGCAGTCCAAACCACCCCAACCAGCCTGGCATCAAAGAGGTCATGGTGGACATCGCCGCGCTGCCCTCGTCCATGGTACCCACCATCGCTCAAGCGGGCAATCGTCCGCCAGTGGGAGGCGGGCAGGTCACCCCGCCGAATGGGACGCCGACTCAGGGTCAGCCCGGTCAGCCATTGATGCCGAACCCACTGAAGTAATTAATCGGTCAGTAAAACGTGAAGCCATCTCTACATAACCGGCAAGCGGGGATCGCGCTGATCATCGTGATGATCTGCATCACGGTGCTTTCGATTCTGGCGGCGGGATTCGCGTATTCGATGAAGGTCGAAACGCGGTTGGCGCGTAATGCCAAAGCAGAGGCGGATTTTTATCCGCTGGCGCAATCGGCGGTGGATTATTGCAAGGCGGTGCTGGTGGCGAGCGCCAATTGTCCCGAAGAACCATTCGACGCAGAAACCCAGGTCTGGGCGGGCGGCACCCTGAGCGCCTGTTCCAACAGCGTGCTGGACTTTGTGCAACGCACTGTGGACCTGGGTTATGGACGGTTTACGTGGAAGATGATTGACCTCGAACGCTACGCCAACATCAACACCGCCGATCCGACCTTGCTTGAACAAGCGATGCGCTTGATCGGTGTGGATGATGGCGATGCGGGCGCGACCGTCGCGGCCATTCAGGACTGGATTGATCCCGACCAAAACCCGCACCTCAACGGCACGGAATCGGATTACTACGAAAGTCTCGTCCCGCCGTATCGCGCCAAGGATGGCTGGATTGACGACTTGTCTGAGTTGCTGTTGATTCGCGGCATCACGCCCGAGATGTATGGATTGGAATCGGCGCCGCCGCCGCCCCCGCCCGAGTTCCGCGATCAAGTCGGCTTCGCGGCACCACCCGTGCAGCGTGCAACCTTGCGTCAATTGTTCACACCGCTTTCCTCTGGCTTGATCAACATCAACACCGCCTCCGCCGAGGTGTTGCAACTGGTGCCGTTCATTGACGAAAACGTGGCGCAACAGATTATCAGGTGCCGTTCCGGCCAGGACCTCGGCTTCCCCACGCCGTTTCGCAATCCCGGCGAAGGGTTGCTTTGCGCCGGTTTGAATCAAGTGGTGGTCGGTATGATTCAAAATCGTTTCACGGTTCGCAGCATCACCTTTCAGGTGGAAATTGACGCCGAGATTGACGGCATCCACCGGCAATACTACGCGGTGCTGCGCCGGAACAGCCCGCGTGACGTCCAAGTGCTGATGTTCTACTGGAAGCTGAACAAACCGGGGGGCAATGCAGGCGTTAATTGAGGATTTCCTGCAGTACCTGCGGCACGAGCGCGGCCAGGCCTTGCACACCCAGCGCACCTATGCCGGGATGCTGCGCCACTTCGCAGCCTGGGCGGAACAACAAGGGCTTACCGACTGGAAGCAAATTGAGTTGAAACATTTGACGCGTTATTTGCAGCAAGAACGCGAACGCCCATTGGCGCATGAAGCCGAAGATTCTTCACGCCGTCTCAGCAGTGAAAGCGTGTATCTGGAAATCACCGCGTTGCGCGCGTTTTATCGGTACGCCGAGGAGGAAAAATTGCTGCCGCGCAATGTCGCTGAACACCTGTCGCTGCCCCGCCGTTGGAAGCGTTTGCCCAAATCCCTGTCCAATGCCGAAATCGAAGCGCTCATGCAACCCGAGCCAACGATCACGCCGCGCAGTTTGTGCGATGCGGCCATCATGGAGCTTGCCTACGCTTCCGGTTTGCGTCGCGCCGAATTGTGCGCTCTGCGCCTGGAGCAATTACACCTGGAAGCGGGTTTCATCCACGTCATCGGCAAGGGCAACAAGGAGCGGGTCGTACCCATCGGCGCGAAGGCGGTTGCCGCGCTGACGCGTTACCTTGAGGCTGGTCGTCCCAAACTGGTGCGCCCGCGTTCATCCGCGAACGTGTTTCTCACCAATCGCGGCTCCGCCTTTGCGCCCATCACCATGTGGCAACGCATCAAAGCCCGTGTCCGCTGCGCCGGCATCTCTCGCAATATCACGCCGCACATGTTGCGACATAGTTTCGCCACGCACTTGCTGGAACACGGCGCCGATCTGCGCGTGATCCAGGAATTGCTCGGCCACGCCAACATCAGCACCACGGAAGTTTACACCCACGTCACCAGCAACCGGCTGCGCGATATTCATCGGAAATTCCATCCCCGCCAGTAAGCCCTTTTTTGTCTGTCATGCGCGTTCTCATTGCTCCAGATAAATTCAAAGGCACGCTCACCGCCGCCGCCGCTGCCAACGCCATCGCCAAGGGCTGGCAAAAAGTCCGTCCGCAAGATCAACTCTCGCTGCACCCCATTAGCGATGGTGGAGATGGATTCGGTGCCGTGATGAGTGCCGCGTTGAACGCAAAGCCGCGCCGCTTGAGCACGTTGAATGCGGCCCATCAACGAGTCGCGGCCACCTGGTGGTGGCAGCCGCGAACCCGCACGGCAATCATCGAATCGGCCAACATCATCGGACTGGCCATGCTGCCGCCGCAACAGTTTCACCCATTTGAATTGGATACTTTCGGTCTCGGCGCAGCCATCCAAACCGCCCAACAACACGGAGCGCGCCAGATCATTCTTGGCATCGGCGGTAGCGCCACCAATGACGGCGGATTCGGTCTGGCGCGGGCTCTGGGTTGGAAATTTTCCGACCCTGCGAAGACCGGGATTCAATCATGGCCGAAATTAACCGGATTAAAGACCGTTCAACCCCCCCCGCGAGAAAGAACCCACGGACAACTGATTGTGGCGGTGGATGTGAATAATCCGCTGCTCGGACGCTATGGCGCCACGCACATCTACGGCCCACAAAAAGGTCTGCGGGCGCAAGACCTCGCCCCCGCTGAACGCGCCTTGCGCCGCTTGGCTCAAGTCATGAAGCGAGAGTTCGCCTCGGATTTTGCCACGCAACCGGGCGCGGGCGCTGCCGGCGGGTTGGGATTTGGGTTGGCCGCTTTTGCTCGCGCGCAACTCATTCCCGGATTCGAGTTGCTGGCGCGCGAAACCGGTTTGATGCGGAAACTGTTGAAAGCGGATTTGGTGATTACCGCCGAAGGCGCGATGGATCGTTCCACGTTGATGGGCAAAGGGGCGGGGCAGATTGCGTTGCTGGCGCGACAGAAAAACATACCGGCGATTGGTTTGGCGGGCGTCGTTCGCGATTCGCAGGCACTCGGAAAGTTATTCACCCGGACTCACGCTTTGGTGGAATTGACCGATCCCGCCGCAGCCCAACGCCGTGCCGCACACTGGCTCGCCCGCCTGGCTGCCCGGACGGCCACCAATCGGGAGGGCCTGAATCCACAATGGAAAGTTGGCAAGTCGGCGCGAACCAGCTAGAATGACTTCGTGAGTAACGAGTACTCAGTGAGTGCCCATTGGCCCGCCGATTTTGATGAAGCAGGTCTGCAAAGTTGGGCTGAAAACCTGCGGGCACAATTGACGGCCCCGCAAGTTTCGTTGGGGCTTGTTTTCATGACGCCGCGCTTCTTTCCGTATGCGTCGGAAGTTTTGGAGATTTTGCGGGTCCACGCGCGCATTCCGCTGCTTGCCGGCTGTTCCAGCACGTCGTTGGTATCCAGCGGTGAGGAGTTTGAGGATCACGCCGGATTGGTGTTGGCGCTTTACGCGTTGCCCGGCGCAAAACTTACCGGAACGTACTTCGACCAGACCCAGATCGAACTGGCAGCGGGTTCAACTTTCTGGCCGGAACACACGCAAGTGGCGTCGAACCAAACCAACGGGTGGCTGGCCTTTATTGATCCGTTTCATCTCGACGCTGAAGCGTGGTTGCGCTCCTGGAACGAAAACTATCCGCACCATCCCGTTTATGGCGGACTGGCCAGCGGCGTTTTCGCGGATCAAACCACGCAGGTTTATTTGAATGGCGAGGTGTACGAGGAAGGCGGCGTGGCGATTTCCGTGGGGGGCGACGTGAGGCTGACCGGCGTCATTTCTCAAGGTTGCACGCCCATCGGTGATACCTGGACGCTGACCCGCGTGGAACAAAATCTCATCCATCGCATCGGCAACCGCCCCGCCTACGAAGTTTTATCCGATACGGTGAGCAAAATGCCGGTGGAAGAGCAAAAAAAAGTGCGCGGCAACCTCTTCATTGGATTGGTGATGAATGAATATCGGGAAAGTTTTCAACGGGGCGATTTCCTTGTACGAAATCTGTTGGGGGGCGATCCCCAGACCGGCATTCTTGCCGTCGGCGCTTTGCCGCGCGCGGGGCAGACAATGCAGTTTCAGCGGCGCGACGCGGCGGCGGCAACCGAGGATCTCAGTGAACTGCTGGCTCAAACGCATGCGGACTTGAATGGCGCGACGGTTTATGGCGGCTGCCTGTGTTGCTGCAATGGCCGCGGCAAACATCTGTTCGGCACCTCTGGTCACGACGCGCGCCTGGCGCAAAAAGAATTTGGCGATATCGGTCTGGCGGGCTTTTTTTGCAACGGCGAGATCGGCCCCGTCGGCCCGACCAATTTCCTTCACGGTTACACGGCCTCGCTCGCGCTGTTCGTGAAGAAATAACCCAAGCCGTCGGATTGAATCAAAGTCCGCAACCGGAGCTGCGGTTTCACGCCTTGCATTTTCGAGTAGCCCAGCCTGAGTCTGGGGCAATCCCTCCGCGCGCAACTCAACCTCCTCCGCCACCTTTCGTTGCCGTTATTGCGCTCGTGAAGAACCGGAACGCATCGGCCTTCCAATCATTTCGTTATACTGGTTGAGAAAGACGCGCGTTTTGTGGGACGCGTTTTGTAGGTTGACTCCCAAGCGCGACGGTGAAACGATGGCGCACATGAATACCAATCCTGATGCTTCCGGTTCTACTTCGACGACCCGGCGTGATTTTATCAAACAAACCGGCACGGTGGTGGCGGCGTCCGCTTTGGCGGGACTGACCTTGCCGCATGTCCATGCGGCGGGGAACGACACCTTGCAAGTGGGTTTTGTGGGTTGCGGCGGGCGCGGCACCGACGCGGCGGGCAACGCTTTGTCCGTGAAGGGCGGCGGCACCAAACTGGTCGCCATGGCTGACATTCTGCCTGAGCGATTGAACACGAAATTCGCCGCGCTGAAACAAAAGTTTGGCGACAAGGTGGATGTCCCCGACCACCGCCGTTTTCGGGGATTCGACGCCTACCGCGAAGTCATGGATTCCTTGCGGCCCGGCGATATTGTCATCCTGACCACGCCGCCCGCGTTTCGGTGGGTGCATTTCACCTACGCCATTGAAAAGGGTTTGAACGTGTTCATGGAGAAGCCGGTGGCGGTGGACGGTCCGAGTGGGCGGCGCATGTTCAAACTGGCGGAAGCGGCCAGGGCTAAAAATCTCAAGGTGGGCGTCGGTTTGAATTCACGTCACGCGCGTCATTTGCAGCAACTGGCGGAACGCATTCATGACGGTGCCATTGGCGAGATCATTCTCCAACGCGGTTACCGGATGCACGGGCCGGTGGCTTCGTTCCAGTCCCTACCCAAGCCGGACAATGTGAGCGAGTTGCTCTACCAGATTCAACGCTTCCACAGTTTCATCTGGGCCAGCGGCGGCTGCTTCAGCGATTTCTACATTCACATCATTGACCACCTGGGTTGGATGAAAAATGCGTGGCCCGTCAAGGCGCAGGCGCTGGGCGGGCGTCACTATAAACTCAGTCCGGAAGGCTTGCCCTATGTGGATCAAAACTTTGACACCTATTCGGTGGAATACACCTACGGAGACGGCACAAAATTCTATTTTGATGGCCGCTGCATCACGGGCTGTTGGGATAATTTTTCCAGCTACATTCACGGCACGAAAGGCAGCGCCATTGCGGCCAAGAGCGGGGATTGTGGCGGCCCGTCCAGCATCTACAAGGGGCAAACACCAAAAGGATCGGAGCGCGTCTGGACTTCGACCACGCCTCCCGGCGAAGACAACTGGTATCAAAATGAGTGGAATGATCTGGTGGACGCCATTCGGGCGGATCAACCGTACAACGAGGTCGAACGCGGCGTGACCGTCAGCATTGTTTCCGCCATGGGCCGCATGGCGGCGCACACCGGTCAGGAGATCACGTTCGAGGACATGCTGAATTGCGAGCACGAAATGGCGCCGGGCATTGACAAGTTCACGTATGACTCGCCGGCCCCGGTGCGGGCCGACGCGAATGGCCGGTACCCAGTCCCTGAACCCGGCATCAAAACGACGCGCGAGTATTAAACTATATCCGCATCCGGCTCGGCTCATCACGAGCAACCAGCAGAGCGAAGTTTGAGATTGCACGGTAATTGTTCGTCGAGTACGCGTTGTGTCCGAGGCGGTCATTTTACGCCGTGGAACAACGACGCGTATGAAAACCAATTCTGAGATATCAAGTGCAACCGGGGTGACCCGACGTGGTTTTATCAAACAAACCGGCACCGTGGTGGCGGCATCCGCTTTGGCGGGACTGACCTTGCCGCAGGTTCATGCCGCGGGGAATGATACATTGCAGGTGGCTTTGGTGGGTTGCGGCGGGCGCGGCACCGACGCGGCGGGCAACGCTTTGTCCGTGAAGGGTGGGGGCGTGAAACTGGTGGCGATGGCCGACGTGTTTTCCGAACGGCTGGCTGCCAAGTTCGCCGCTTTGAAACAGCGGTTCACGGATCAGGTGGATGTTCCCGACAAACGACGCTTCCTGGGATTTAACGCCTATCGTGAAGCAATGGACTCCTTGCGGCCTGGCGATATTGTCATCCTGACCACGCCGCCCGCGTTTCGGTGGGTGCATTTCACCTACGCCATTGAAAAGGGCTTGAACGTGTTCATGGAGAAGCCGGTGGCGGTGGACGGTCCGAGTGGGCGGCGCATGTTCAAACTGGCGGAAGCGGCCAGGGCTAAAAATCTCAAGGTGGGCGTCGGTTTGAATTCACGTCACGCGCGTCATTTGCAGCAACTGGCGGAACGCATTCATGACGGTGCCATTGGCGAGATCATTCTCCAACGCGGTTACCGGATGCACGGGCCGGTGGCTTCGTTCCAGTCCCTACCCAAGCCGGACAATGTGAGCGAGTTGCTCTACCAGATTCAACGCTTCCACAGTTTCATCTGGGCCAGCGGCGGCTGCTTCAGCGATTTCTACATTCACATCATTGACCACCTGGGTTGGATGAAAAATGCGTGGCCCGTCAAGGCGCAGGCGCTGGGCGGGCGTCACTATAAACTCAGTCCGGAAGGCTTGCCCTATGTGGATCAAAACTTTGACACCTATTCGGTGGAATACACCTACGGAGACGGCACAAAATTCTATTTTGATGGCCGCTGCATCACGGGCTGTTGGGATAATTTTTCCAGCTACATTCACGGCACGAAAGGCAGCGCCATTGCGGCCAAGAGCGGGGATTGTGGCGGCCCGTCCAGCATCTACAAGGGGCAAACACCAAAAGGATCGGAGCGCGTCTGGACTTCGACCACGCCTCCCGGCGAAGACAACTGGTATCAAAATGAGTGGAATGATCTGGTGGACGCCATTCGGGCGGATCAACCGTACAACGAGGTCGAACGCGGCGTGACCGTCAGCATTGTTTCCGCCATGGGCCGCATGGCGGCGCACACCGGTCAGGAGATCACGTTCGAGGACATGCTGAATTGCGAGCACGAAATGGCGCCGGGCATTGACAAGTTCACGTATGACTCGCCGGCCCCGGTGCGGGCCGATGCGAATGGCCGGTACCCAGTCCCTGAACCCGGCATCAAAACGACGCGCGAGTATTAAGTCAGATCACCTTCACCGGCTCTCCAGCATCACTAAAAGAGTGCATAAGTGGGCCGTAAAATTGCCCGTGGACGGTGGACAGAGTGAAACGCGACTTATAGATTACGGCAGAAGACCGACTCGAAGTGACAACCGGGTCCTGCGGGGATCGAGTCTTAATAATCGGAACGGCTTATGAAGAACTTTGAAAGTCTCAGCAAGGCGCAATCGGTTCTTGATGCGTATTTTCACAAACCTCTCAAGCCCGAGTCCCGCTCAAGCTCGGGGTTGCGTGCGATTACGATTTCCCGCCAAGCCGGCAGCGGCGCTTCGTTGGTGGCGGGGCATTTGACTAAATTGTTGGAGGCGCAAAAACCCGTCGCGCGACCTTGGACGGTGTTTGATCGCAATTTGATCGCCCAAGTGTTGAAGGACCACAATCTGCCCGAGCGACTCGCGGCGTATTTGCCTGAAGATCGCGGTTCGGAAATTCACGACGCGGTGCGGTCCCTCTTCGGAGTGCAACCTTCCACTTGGACGGTGGTGGAACATACGGCGGAAACCATTTTGCGCCTGGTGCATCTGGGCAACGTGATCATTATCGGTCGCGGCGCGAACCGGATTGCCGCGGAAGTCCCCGACGTCATTCACGTTCGGTTGGTGGCACCTCTCAAGCAGCGCCTCGCGCACGCTCAGGAATTTTATCAAATAAGTGCGCCCGCCGCGCGGGAACTGGTGGCGCGGGAAGAGCGCGGTCGGGCCCGCTATTTCAAACGGTATTTCGACGCCAAAGTTGATGACCCGCTGCTGTATCATCTCGTCATCAATACCGGCCTGGTCTCGTTCGAGCGCGCGGCGGAATTAATCGTGGCCGCGGCTGCCGCGTCGCGGTAAGCGTGCGCTGGCTTTGCGATTGCGCCGCTAAACGGGCTTGCTATGGTGCCGGTGAGGTTATGCGACATCCGTTGCTGTATCAGATCAACACCCGTTGTTGGCTGCAAAATTTATCCCGGGTTGAGCAACGTCCCGTGACGTTGGCCAGTGTGCCCGAAACAGAATTTCAGTTTTGGCGGCAGCACGGGTTCACGCACCTCTGGCTCATGGGCGTCTGGACCACGGGAAAGCGGGCGCGGGCAATGGCTTTGCAACATCCGGAGTTGCGCGCGGAGTACGACCGGGTGCTGCCGGGTTGGACGGAGGCGGACGTGGCAGGTTCACCGTATTCCATCGCTGATTATTCCGTTCCGAAAACGCTCGGTGGTGATGAAGCCTTGCGGCAATTCCGCCTCAAACTAAACCGGATCGGAATCAAGCTCGTTCTGGATTTTGTTCCCAATCATTTAGGCGTGGATCACGTGTGGGTGAGCGAACGCCCGGATTTATTCGTGTCCAGCCCGACTGCGGCATCTGGCACTTTTGCCGTCGAAACGAAAACCGGAGGGCGCTTCATCGCCAACGGCAAAGATCCTTATTTCGCACCCTGGACGGATGTCGCGCAGCTTGATTATCGTCGTGCTGCCACGCGTCAGGCCATGACCGAACAACTGCGGGGGGTCGCACGGCGTTGTGATGGCGTCCGTTGTGATATGGCCATGCTGTTGTTGAATGAGGTCTTCGCAAAAACCTGGGGGCACCTGCCGGTGGCGGAACCGGCGCCGGCGGAAGAATTTTGGCCGACCGCCATTTCCGTCGTTAAATCGCCATTCCCAGAGTTCATCTTTATTGCTGAAGTCTATTGGGGGCTGGAAGGTCGGTTGCAAGAGCAGGGATTTGATTACACCTACGACAAGGCGTTGTACGACGATTTGATCGGGCGGCAGCCGGTCGAGGCGCAGCGCAAATTGCTCGCGCATCCGTCCGGGTATGTGGAACACAGTGTTCACTTTCTCGAAAATCATGATGAGCCGCGCGTGGCGGAAAAACTGTCGCCGGCAGAAAATCGCGCGGCGGCCCTGGCGGTGCTGGCTTTACCGGGAATGTGTCTGTTGCATCAGGGCCAACTCAGCGGGGCGAAATTGAAGTTGCCGGTGCAGTTGCATCACGCACCTGTGGAGCCAGAGTCGGCGGAAATAAAAGCTATTTATGCGGCGCTGCTGAGCGCGCTGCCCAAAACCTTCATTGGCCAGGGCAACGGACGACTGCTGTCACCCCGCGCTGCGTGGGAAGGAAATTTTTCTTACCAAAATTTCATCCTCGTGCTTTGGCCGGGAACGCAAAACCGATTTGAGCTGGTAGTGGTCAATTTGAGTGCAAACCGCAGCCAGGCCTATGCGCCACTGGATATTCCACGATTGAACGAATACGACTGGAGCTTGCGTGATTGGCTCGGCGATGAAGTTTTCGAGCGCGCTGGCAGCGATCTCACGCAATTCGGCTTGTATCTGGATGTCCCGGCGCACGCCGCGCAAATCTTTCGCTTCGAGCCGAAGCGTTGAAGCGGATCTGCGTCCGCATCGTTCCAAGCGGCCTCTGATCCGCTTGCGCTATCGTGAAGTTTCTGCCGGCACGCCTGGCGGATGCGACCAACGCAAACCGGGGCGCTTGCCTGCCGCAATGGCTTTCCAGTAATCCGCCTGGACCGCTTCGTAAATCCCAAACAAACCGCGCGCGTCACGGTCGCGATCCACGGAAATCCAGTAGTCCGGCGGTGCGGTCGGTTTCGACCGCACCAGGAATTCCGCGCCGCGTTTTCGGATGACTTGGGTTGCCGGTCGGTCGGTGCCGTCGGGATTGATGATGCCGTAATCGCTTTGCTCGTTCAGCCGATAGCCGCCCGGATACCACCAGTAGAAAATTCCATCCACATTGGATTCGTCCAGCAGTCGGTAAAAATCGTTGAAATACTGCGCCTGAAAGTTTTGTTGCGTCGCGCCTGATTGCATCAATTGGCGATCCCAGACTGAGTAACCCATCTCCGACCAGAAAATCGGTTTGCTTGGATCACAGAGCCGCGCGTAATCCGCAGTGAACCGGCCCGGCTTCACTTTTTCCCAATCGCCGATGCGTCCGTAGGCTTCCGGTTCCCAGAGGTCCACGGCGTCCCGCAAGCCATAAAAATCATACGGAATGAAACCGTCCCAGTTGAAGGTGGGGTCGCCAGCGTGTTGCATGCGAAAACTGACGGAGTGATGTGGGTCAATGGATTGCACCAGCCGCCGTGCCTCGGCGTACGCTGCGGCCACCTTCACGTCGAGGAATTGGCGGTAATCGGCAATGCAGCGTCGCCACGGTCCGTCCTGCGTGATCCAGTGTATCGGCGGAATGGCCCACGGGGCGCTGGCCGGCGTTGCGTTGGTGAGTTGAGCGACAATACTCTCGCCCCAGGCCGCCACCAAATCGCGCCGCGACGCATAATGTTGTTGAATCCATTCGTTCCAGTTCGATAGGTAGGCGCGCACCTGGGCGTCGTGCGGTCCGTGGCTGGGTTCCCAAGCCAGGTCGTAAGCGAAGACAGTGTCGTTTTGGGCAAGGCGCAAGGTTTGAATCATTTCGCGCATTTCATCCCAACGGAAATCCAACGGCGTGCCGGGCCGCAGCGAAAGATTCACTTTCAAGCCCAGCGTTTCACAACGTCGGAGGAAATCCAACAGGTGTTGGGCGTCGAGGGATTGATGGTAAATGAACACACTCACGGCGTTCAGATTCATGCCTTTGACTCGTTCCAAGTCGCGTTGAATGACCTCCGGATCATACGCGCCACGCCCAACCCAATGCTCGAAGTGCCGCCAGTTCGCCAAGCCGAGACCGCTGGAGGGCATATAATTTACGCCGTGCGCTTTCCATGGTTGGCCTCCGAGCCAGAAACCGCCGTTGCTCGCGACCATAAATTGCGGATGTGTCGCGGGCCGCCACACGTGAAGGGAATGTTCCAGCCGATCCACCACCTGACCGTCAACGAGCAGTTCACTGACGACTTGCCAGCCGTTGCTCGGCCATGATTGGGGCTGCCAGGGTTGGCTGAGCTGCGCTGTTTGATCCGGCGCGAGAACGGGACTGCCGCTGATGGTCGGTCCTTGGCTCGGATGGCTCGCCTCGCGCGTGGACAGGCGCAACGTGAGATTTGTCGGAGTGGTGTGACCAAAGTTCACCGCGCGGAGCCCAATGGGCACCGTTTGATCCGGAAACACCGTGAAGAATTCGGCGCCGCCTTCGGTCAGGAACAATCCGCGTCGCATCTGCGCCAAGGTTTGGCGCAGACAATCTTGCACCAACGGCTGTTGATAAAAATCCAATCCAGCCGGAGTGAACGCAGCCCAGACGCCGCCGCGATAGGGTGGTTGGGAATGGATCAACAACGCCGCTACAGCGCCGCGATAATCGAGCGTGTGCGCGTCGCACACAGCCAGCAGCGGGGTCCAACGATAGGTGCGCTCTTGATTGAAGCCCACCCCGCGCGGGCGAGGATGCAGTCCCAGCAGCGTCGAACCTGGCGCTACTGGTAGTTTCACCAAGGCAGGAGGCGCGGTCGGATCCGAGGTGTTGGCCGTCAACCATTCGAGTTGAACCGTATGGTCTGGGCCGTGGCTGATGGGGAAGCATTGGTATGTCGGGGCTAAACTTTCCAGGTGGGGCGGTTCAAAATTATCCGGCAGGGTTGCGGCCCCGAAGGGATTCGCCGCCGTGCCAATATCCGCGATCCAATACGCTTGCGCGCCGCTTTCCAGCGCGGTGTGCGAATAAGCCAATCCCACCACCAACCGCGCCACATTCTCAATGCGCAACTGGTCGTTCGTGCCGATGTGGGTGCCCGGCGGACGCCACGGTTTGAAAGCTTCCGGAGGCAGCGCATACTGCTGCCATTCGTCAGACAGATTTACGGTGGCAATCCAGCGCGAACTATCGCGTTCGGTCCATTCCAATGCCAGTTGTTTGGTATGCGCCGAGCCTTTGGCGCGAAAGCAAGTCAGCGAATGTCCCGCTGGAAATGGCTGTTGCCGCGTCGGACTTTGAAAGGTATCCCAGCCGGTGAATTTGCTGATGCTGGCGTGCAGCGCTTTTGTCCCGCCGATATCCACGATCTCATAATGGGCGGGGTTATCTGGATTATCCGCGGTGCGCCGCCACTCCCCGAGGTTGTCGGTCTCGAAATTGAACAGCCAATGCGTCGGACGTTGCTCGGTGAGGGTCCGCTCATAATTGGCGCGGGAAATCCAGCGATCGTTGATTTGGAATTGCGGATTTTTCCAGGCTGGCAATCCGAGCGTCAGCAGGTCGCCGCCTTGTTTGAGGAAGTTCTCAATGGCGGGAGCCGCCTTTGCGGGCAAGGACTCCGCTTCGCACAACACCAGCAGATCGAACCGATTGCGGGTCAGTTGCGCCGGGTCAGCCAGTTGATTAATCGTAATGCGCTCCGCAGCATAACCTGCCGCCGCCACCTGTCCCGCAATTGCATCAATCAACGCTTCATTCTGGATCAGATGCGGGTCGCTCAATAAGGCGGCGCGCGGAGTCGGGGCGGCCACCAGACTGAACTGCGCTCCCAGGAGCGCGACACTGATGAGAAGGAATTTAATCATGCTATTTGCCGACCGGTTTCAACGCGGAACGAAAGCTATCCGAACTTTACTCGTGGTCGAACGCCGTTATTACGGCGCAAAATGGCAACTGATGCACGCAAAAACCTGCCTGGTAAATTTTACTAAAGCGCTCGCTCCGCGTCGTCCCCCCAGGAAAGAGAGACACGGGAATGATGGGCAGAGGAGTGGGAATTGGGGGAGCATCGCCGTCTCGGTGGTGGTCGTTCGCGTCTCGCGGACGACATTCGGTTCTAACTTAAAGGCCACCGAGGCGCGGAGGCACAGAGAGGAGGCAAATTACGGGGGATGATTTTGAAAGACGAAGCGTGGGATGGTGGGACGCATGATCATGCCGGGAGGGACGACTTTCACGCCGTCCCCAACTAAACTAATCAGGGTAATGGGCAACAGTGTTTCCCACAGGATTGGGAAACAGGGAAATCCGTCCACTTGTCGCTTGCCTCCACCGCTGGTGTTCCGACAATGAGGGCCATGAATCGGATTGATGCGCGATTTGCCGACCTTCGTCGTCAGGAGAAAAAAGCTTTTGTGGTCTATATCGGGGCGGGCGACCCCAATTTGGAAGCCACGCGAAAGTTCGCGGTGGCGTTTGATCGAGCCGGGGTGGACATTTTGGAGCTGGGAGTGCCGTTCAGTGATCCATTGGCCGATGGCCTGGTGAATCAACTGGCGGCACAACGCGGATTGGCGGCAGGCACGACTCCGGACAAATTGCTGGAAACCGTCGCCGCCATTCGTCGGGGCGCGCAAATTCCCATCGTGCTCTACATTTATTTCAATCTGATCCACAAGGTTGGATTGGAATCCTTCATCAAAGCGGCGGCGGCGGCGGGCGTGGACGGCTTGTTGGTGTTGGATTTGCCGCCGGAAGAAAGCGGCGCCTACGAAGCGCTCATGGCCAAACATGGATTGCGCCAGATTTATCTCATTGCGCCGACCACGCCGGAGGCGCGGGTGGCGGCGATTGTCCAACGCGCGGCGGGTTTTATTTATTACATTTCGCGCGCGGGAGTGACCGGTATGCAGCAGCAGATTGCGAGTGATCTGACGGAGCAGGTCGCCAAAATTCGTCAGCACACGGCATTGCCCATTGTGGTGGGGTTCGGGATTTCAAATCCCGAGCAGGCGCGAGCGGTGGCGATGGCCGCCGATGGCTGCGTGGTCGGCAGCGCCATCGTGAATCAAATCGCGCAGTTGGGATCATCGCTGGACGGGGTGGCGCGCATCACCGATTTTGTGCGCGCGATGGCGGAAGCGGTGAAGCGTTGAAGGGCGTCGCGGTTTGGGATCGGGGATACTACGGAGTCAATTTTTGCTGGGTGCGGAGCTGAGAAACTCCGTGACAGCGTCCGGTTAATCTTCTATAGAATACCCAACTTAACGACGAAACGGAGCCTTTTTATGAAGCAACGAATTTTTCTTTCAATCGGGGTCAGCCTGTCGCTGCTGCTGAATGCGCGCGCGGATTTGAGTTACACTTTCGATGAGGACGTCCAGGGCTTTCAAAATTTCAGTTGGTCTGCCACCGGGCCAGCGGGCTGGTCGGGCGGCGCGGCCTTGCAAGCCACCCCGACGGTAGGGGGCTGGACGTTGGGGGGGAGTTTTAATTATCTCAAGGAATTTAGCTGGCCCGACCAACTCGAGATGCAGAGTCTGTCCGCCAGTGGTCAGGGACGGTTCAGCTTTGATTTGATTTTGGATGGCAGCAGTTTTACTCCGGGGGTCGCGAATTGGTATAACGTCAACATCGCGGGCAACAGCGCCGGAGCGAATGGCTGGACACAAATCGAGAAAATTTCGGGCGACGGCTGGCATAACGCCGACGATAACGCACTGTATAGCACCCATGTGGATGTTTCCTTTGCGCAGTTGGGATGGGCGGATCCGGAAGACGCCACCGGCTGGTTTCAACTTTATTTCGGGGCCAATTCGCCTGATGATTTTCCCATCCAGTTCTACATTGATAACGTGACGGCTTACGCGGTACCGGAACCGTCTGCGTTGGCCTTGGGGTTTGCGGGAGTGATGGCGCTGGCCGGGTGGCGGCGGCGCCAAGCTTGACGGGCGGCAGCGCTCGATTTTCACCCCGGCCCGCGCCGGGGTTTTTTGTTGCGCTGCTTAGAAAGGGTTTTGCGTTTCAGGCCGGGTCGGTGTTCAATCCACAACGATGAAAAAGTCAGCCGATAAACAGGATCGTTTTGTCATCATTATGGCGGGGGGGCGGGGGGAGCGGTTCTGGCCCGTGAGCCGCGAACATTCGCCAAAGCAACTGCTCAAGCTGCTGGGGGAACGGTCCTTTCTCCAGGAAGCCGTGGAACGCGTACTGCCCCTGGTGCCGCTGCGAAACATCTTCGTCATTACCAATGCCGCGCAAGTGGCGGCAGTGCGCAAACAACTCCCGAGGCTGCCCAAGGACAACATTGTTGGCGAGCCGTTGGGACGAGACACCTGTGCGGCGGTTACGCTGGGGGCGGCATTGGTTGGCGTACGAACCACCACGGGAATTCTGGCGGTCCTGCCTGCGGATCACGTGGTGCCCGAGACCAAAAAATTCCAGCAGGTGTTGAATGACGCTTTCACCGTCGCGGCGCAAGGGCAGGTCATGGTCACGATTGGCATCAAGCCGACTGAACCCGCCACCGGGTATGGTTACATCCGGATCGGGAATTCGTTGCCGACTCCGAGTGGCAGCACGAAAACCAAAACCACCTTTTACAAGGCCGAACAGTTTGTGGAAAAACCCAATTTTGATCGCGCGCTGGAATACGCAAACAGCGGGCAATATCGCTGGAACGCGGGAATGTTTGTTTGGAGTTTCATCACGATCACCAATGGTTTGGAGCAACATCAACCGGAAATGTTTGCCGCCTGCCAGCGCTGGTTCAAAGTAGCGGCCCAGCCCTCCAAGCTGGCGAAAGTGCTGGCGCGCGACTATCCCGAAATAAAAAAAATCTCGATTGATTTTGCGTTGATGGAACACGCGCATAATGTCATCTGCGCGGACGGCGCGTTCGCGTGGGACGATCTCGGTTCGTGGCCCGCGCTGGCTCGTCACCTCAAGGCCGATGCGGAAGGGAACGCGGCCGTGGCCGATTTCATTCATGTGGATGCGGCGCGCAACATCATCTACGACGCGCGTAGCAAGGAGCGGCGCACTCCGATCGCAGTCGTGGGCTTGCGCGACGCGATTCTGGTGCAAACCGACGATGCGGTGTTGCTGGCGCACAAGTCACAGGCGCAAAAGGTCAAGGAACTTGTCAAAAAAATCAGCGCTGATAAACGGCTGAAGCGCCTGGCTTGAGCGGGGCAACTGGGGAAATTCGTCGCTTTGCAGGCTTGCCTTGCCGGATGAGGTTGGCATTTTTCCGAATCATGCGGTTGTTCAAGTTTATTGGTGGTTGCTTCCTGATTTTCAAATTTACCGCGCTCACCTGGACGGTGGCACAACAAACGTCCACACCATCCGCTGCGGCGAAAGCCAGTCCTGCCGAGCTGGCGATGAAAGGATTTGCCTTACCGGCTGGTTTTCGGTGCGAACTGGTGGCGAGTGAGCCGTTGCTGGCGAATCCTGTCGCTTTCAGCATAGATGAACGCGGGCGCTTTTTTGTGGCGGAAACCTTCCGCTTCAAGGCGGGCGTGCCGGACATTCGAGGACGCATGGATTGGTTGGACACCGAACTGGCTTCGCGTTCCGTGGCGGAGCGGATCGCTTACACCAGGCGCATTGAACCGGATAACACCGCCTGGTGGACAAATAATGATGATCGCGTGGTGCTGCTTTGGGACAGCAACGGCGATGGCAAGCTTGATCAGTCGCGCGATTTCGCGACGGGATTCAATCATCTGGAAGACGGATTAGGTTCGGGCGTGCTGGCGCGGCATGGCGACGTGTATTACGCGAATATCCCGCATCTGTGGCGCTTGCGTGATTCGGATGGTGATGGCGTGGCCGATCAACGCGAGAGTTTGAGTTACGGCTACGGTGTGCGCTACGGCTTTCTGGGACACGACTTGCACGGATTGCAACTGGGGCCGGACGGTCGCCTCTATTTTTCCATCGGCGATCGCGGTGCATCGGTCACGCTGCCGAATGGCAAAGTGGTTGAGAACACCGAGTCCGGCGGCGTGTTTCGTTGCGACTTGGACGGCGGCAACTTGGAACTTTTCTACACCGGACTGCGCAATCCGCAGGAATTGGTCTTTGATGATTACGGCAATCTTTGGACGGTGGACAACAACTCGGATGCGAGCGATCCGGCGCGCGTCGTTTACGTGGTGCAGGGAGGCGATAGCGGTTGGCGGAACGGCTGGCAGTTCATCAAGTATCCCCTGCCGCGCAGTTCTTGGATCAGCGAGCGACTTTGCTTTGAAGCCTTTCCCGGTCGCGCTGCCTACGCGTTGCCGCCGGTTTCTGACAAGGTCGGCAATGGCCCCAGCGGTTTGACGTTTGATCCCGGGGTCGGATTGCCCGAACGCTGGCGGCAGCACTTCTTTGTCTGCAATTTCAGCGGCAGCCCCACCCCCATCAGCGGGATTCTTGCGTTCACGGTGCAATCCCAGGGCGCGGGATTCCGACTTGGTGAGGTGGAGCGCTTTTGGTGGAACTTTCTGCCGACCGATGTGGATTTTGGTTATGACGGAGCGCTGTATGCGTGTGACTGGATCACCGGTTGGGAGGGGACGGGCAAAGGACGCATTTACCGGGTCTTTGAACCGGAAGCGCGGCAGGAAGCTCTGGCCCGCCAGACGCAGCAATTGTTCACGGAAGGATTTGAGCAGCGCAGCAATGGTGAATTGCAAAAGCTGCTGGCGCATCCGGATCGGCGCGTGCGACGAGAAGCGCAGTTTGCCTTGGTAGCCCATCGCGCGACGGCAGAACTGGCTGACGTCGCCGCGCACCATGAATTGTTACTGGCACGACTGCACGCCATCTGGGGTTTGAGGCAGTTGGCGCGAAACGGACAAGCGGTGGAATGGAAACCTCTGCTCGAGGACGCGGTGGCCGAGGTTCGCGCCCAAGCGCTCAAAATGGTTGGCGATGCGAAGTTGAACCATTATCGCCCGGAGGCGGTGCGACTTTTGGCAGATCCCGAAATCCGGGTGCGCTATTTTGCGGCGCATACCTTGTCAAAGATCGGGTTGGCGAAAGATTTCACAGTGGTCCAAACGATGTTACAGCGGAGCGAGACTGATCCGTGGCTGCGGCATGCCGGCAGTCTGGCGTTGGAACACTGTGGCTCCGATTCGGAGCTGGCGGCGTTGGAACAAAATCCTTCGCTCCAGGTGCGGCAGGCGGCGGTTGTGGCGCTGCGCCGTAAAGCTTCGCCTTTGGTGCAGGCGTTTCTAACGGATGCTGATCCATCGGTGGTGGCGGAAGCCGCCCGGGCAATCAACGATTTACCCATTGTCGAGGCTTTGCCCGCATTGGCTGCCCTGAGCGATGCGCGGCCCGCTCTCGCCCAACTACCGTCGGGACCGGAGGCAGCACCCACGCCGCGTGATGCGATTCTGCGTCGCGTCATCAACGCCAATTTCCGCTTAGGCTCAATCGCGTCGGCGCAGCGCCTGGCGCGACTTGCCGCCGCGCCTGACTTTCCCACGACGCTCCGCTCGGAAGCGTTGACCTTGCTGGCGAATTGGGAAAAGCCCGATGGCAAGGATTACATCACCGGATTGTGGCGGCCATTGACTTCGCGACCGGCTTTGGCGTCTGAAGGAATTTCCGACCGGCTTTTGGCAGTGTTGCCCGCGGCGCCGGATGCGGCCTTCAAAATCAAATTATTCGCGTTGGCGGGAGCGAACCGCTGGCGCAATTTCGAACCGGCGGCCTGGCAGCAATGGCGTTCAGAGACGGACGAAACGGAATTGCGGCTGGCGGCGTTGCAGTTTTTAGACGACATCGCCGCGCCCGATTATCCCGCGGAACTGAAAGTTGCGCTGGCTTCGAACGTGGAGGCCATACGCCTTGCGGCCCTGAAAGCTTACGCGCAACTGGATCGCCACGAGCGTTCTTTGGAAGGATTCAAACAAAGACTCGAAGCCGGCAGCCGGGCGGAGCAACAGACCGCCTATGCCATCTTGGGCGATTGGCACGGCGAAGAAGTGGACCAACTGTTGACCGCACAGTTGGAGCGGTTGGCTCAGGACAAGATTGAGTCGGCGGTGGCCTTGGATTTGGTGGAGGCAGCGGCCAAACATCCCGCCGCCAACGTGCAGACCGCGCTGGCGCGTTTCCAACACACGCGCGAGCAGCACCCGGTGGTGGAGCAGTTTGAGGATTGTCTCGTGGGCGGAGACGCGCCAGCCGGTCGCAGACTGTTTCGTCATAAAATTGAGGCGTCTTGCATTCGCTGTCACACCGTCAACGGCGAAGGTGGCGTGGCCGGGCCGGACTTATCGGGAATTGGTTCGCGCGCGGATCGCCGCTATTTGCTCGAATCTATCATTCTGCCCAATGCAAAAATTACCGACGGGTTTGAAAACGTCCAAGGGGTGCTGAAAGGCGGAGCCACTTACGCCGGAGTATTGAAGCGGGAAACGGATGACAGCATCGAAATTTTGTCGCCGGAGGACGGACTTGAAACTATCAAGAAGTCCGCGATTGAAACTCGCCAGAACGGCATGTCCGGTATGCCGGATAATTTGCGCGAGGTGTTGACGAAGCGCGAAATCCGCGATTTGGTGGAATACCTGGCCGGGCTGAAATAACCGGACTAAAGAAAAACGCGGCGGAAGGTGAATCCGCCGCGTGAGTTAAAACTGCCGCGCTTCGTTTAGAACAACTTCGTCAGCGTGAGCGTGAACAACCGGCCTTCGGGGCGTTCCACGGCGCCAAACTCATAAGCGTAACGTAAGGAGACGAACAGCTTGGCGTCCGGCCAGAAGGCGTTGATTTCCGGGCCGACACCAAACTTGCGATCGCGTTTGTTGGTCGCGGTCGCTCCGGAGTCCTTGGTGGTTTGTTGTTGATAGTAACCGATCAACCCCAGGTCCAGCCCCTGATTTACGCTTTTGCTGAAACCGGCTTCCAAGGTGTAAACCTGTCCGGGTTTGATATGCGTATTTTGCTGGCGATGGGCGAACTCATACCGATTCAGCAACGAAAGCGCCCAGGTTTTATCCTGATCCAGATACCAGGTGCCGCCGAAGGTCAGCATGTGCGACCAGAACCCTTTGGCGATGACATCGGGCTTGTTTAATTCGAAGTCGCCACTCGGCGCCCAGATGGCATAGCCCGCCGCCAGATCAAATTGCTGGAAATGCCAGGACAACAGCAGCGGCTCAATTTGAAGGTCGCCCAGACCAAAGTCACTGTCGGAGGCTCCGCCGAGTTTCCAGTTCAACTGGCCGAAGGGCACGATGACATCCATGCCGTAGTTCGCGCCCAGGATTTCCAGATCGGTCATCCAGATCAGACGCGGCGCATTGACGTAAGCCGCAATGTGCATGTCCACCGGCACGTCCTTAAACTTGTCCGCAGTGTAAAACATGCTGTAGTCACGGAAATACACGCCGGGCGGCGGCAACGATGCAGCCTTGATGCCTTCCGCACCGGCCGGATAGTGTCCGGCCACCACGGGTTGGGCCAACGCTGTGGAAATCCCGCTGAACAGGGCAATACTGCCGAGCGCGAGACAACTGGGGATTAGTTTGGATTTTATCATGATTTTGATGTGAGGTTAAACGTCCTGGAGTTTGCCACCGAAATAACTCTCATACGCGGTCAGATCCAGCAGGCCGTGTCCGGAAAGATTGAACAACAGGACCTTCTTTTGGCCGGCCTCGCGACAGCGTTGCGCTTCCTGCACCACGGCCGCGATGGCGTGCGAAGATTCCGGGGCAGGAACGATGCCTTCATTGCGGGCGAACAGAACGGCCGCCTCGAATGCTTTGGTCTGGTGATGCGCTTCGGCCTCAATCAGCCCCAGATGCAGGGCGTGGCTGACCATGGGGGACATGCCGTGATAACGCAAACCACCCGCGTGAATGGGCGGCGGCATGAATTTATGTCCCAGCGTGTACATCTTCAGCAACGGCGTTGTTTCCGCCGTGTCGCCGAAATCATAACGCAACTCGCCTTTGGTCAAAGTCGGGCAGGCAGATGGTTCGACGCCGACAATCCGATATTTTTTGCCTTCCTTAATTTTTTTGTGAAGGAACGGGAAAACGAGGCCGGCAAAATTACTGCCACCGCCGCAACACCCGAAGATCGCGTCTGGTTCCTCCCCGGCCATTTCCATTTGCTTGATGCTTTCCTGACCGATGACCGATTGGTGCAGACAGACGTGGTTCAGCACGCTGCCCAGAGAGTATTTGGTATGCGGATGCTTGACCGTGTCCTCGATGGCTTCGCTGATGGCAATGCCGAGACTGCCCGGGCAATTCGGATCTTCAGTCAGCAACTTGCGCCCATATTCGGTTTGGTTGCTCGGACTGGGATGCACTGTCGCGCCCCAGGTCTGCATCAACATGCGCCGATACGGCTTCGTATCATGGCTGATCCTGACCATGTAAACATTACAGTCGAGACCGAAGAAACTGCAGGCCAACGCGAGGGACGAACCCCATTGGCCCGCACCCGTCTCGGTTGCTAATCGTTTGGTGCCGGCTTCCTTGTTGAAAAATGCCTGCGGGACGGAAGTATTGACCTTGTGACTGCCCGCCGGACTGGCGCCTTCGTATTTATAATAAATATGCGCGGGAGTTTGTAGCGCGCGCTCCAACCGAACGGCGCGCAACAGCGGCGTTGGCCGCCAGAGCGCATAGATTTCCCGGACGGGTTTCGGGATTTCCACCCAGCGCTCACCAGAGATTTCCTGCTCGATCAAATTGCGCGGAAAGATGGCTTCCAGCGCGTCGGGCGGCATCGGCTCTTTCGTGCCGGGATGCAGCGGTGGCGGCAACGGCTCGGGAAAATCCGCGTTGAGGTTATACCATGCGGACGGAATGTCCGCTTGCGTCAGGGCGAAGTTTGTTGTTTGGCTCATAAGTGTTCTTTGTAAAGTTTGCCTGAATGATCAGCATCATGCATCTCGCTGGATGCACCAAGAGTAATTAGAAGCCGTCGCGCAAGGCAACCCTTTATCGCAGTTCCGCGGACAAATTTGTCTTGAGCGCAGTCAACACTTTTTCGTGTGCGGTGTTGACTTCCACGTCGGTCAGGGTTTTGTCGTTGCTTCGATACGTCAGTGCGTAGGCCACGCTTTTGCGCCCCTCGGGAACGTTCTTGCCGCGGAAGACATCAAACAATTCGACCGTTTCCAAGTGAGCCGCCTTCGCGCGCTTGACGGTTTGTAAAATCTCGTCGTGCGTCACGGCTTCCGGGAGGAACATTGCCACGTCACGGCGGCTGGCTGGATATTGCGGCAACGCTTTGAATGATTTGGCGGGATTTCGTCGCGCAAGCAATTGATCCAAATTCAATTCCGCCAGCAACACCGTATTTCGCAAATCATATTGTCGGGCCAGAACCGGAGACAACACGCCCAATTCGCCCAACGGCAATTTCCCCCCGAGCGTGATGGTGGCCGACTCAAGGAATAGATTCGTGGCGGCCTCACGCCGAGTGAAAACGACGCCGCGCAGGCCGAGCTGTTCGAGCAATTCCTCCACCAAACCTTTCAGATCAGTGGCGTCCAGCGTCGCGTCGCGTTCGGTGCCGCTCCAAAAGTTGGCCGCGCGCCGGCCCGTTAGTGCCAGGGCGATTCGGCGCTCTTCGCGTATGGCGTGGTCGCGCTTGAAAAAGACCCGTCCAATTTCGAACAACTTCACCTCGTGGTTCTGGCGGGCCACGTTGTGTCGCAACGAGTGCAGCAATCCGGGCAACAAACTCGGGCGCAACACATCCATGTCGGAACTGAGCGGGTTGGCCAGCGCAACGATCGCGTCCGCCGGCACGTCGCGCACTTCCGCCCGCGCAATCAACGTTTGGCCCTGCGCTTCGTCGAGGCCGAGGCCGGTGAGCAGTCGCCGCGCCTCGCTGATCTGGTCGTGGATGGAATCAAACGTGTTCGTGCCAATGGCGCCACGTGGGGGGGTGGCGGGTGTTTTTTCCAGGCCATGCAGACGCTCAATCTCCTCAATCAAATCCGTTTCGCGCTTGATATCCACGCGCCAGCTTGGCCCCGTGAACGCGGCCGCGTGTTCGCTCTGATTGCTCACGGTGAATCCCAGTTTGCTCAGAAATTCGATTTGTTGCGCGGCGGGAATCGTGATGCCCAACAGCGCGTTCGTGCGAGTGAATCGCAAGGGGACCGGCGCTGGGACCGGCGTTTGCGCTCGAACCTCAACTACGCCCTCGGCTAATTGTCCCCCCGCCGTTTCTAAGATCAGTTGCGCTGCGCGCTGACTGGCCCAATCGCAGATGTTTTCGTCCGCGCCGCGTTCGAAGCGGTAGCTGGACTCGCTGCGTAACCCCAGTTGTTTGCCGGTGTGGCGGATTTGTGTCGGCGTGAAGTACGCGCTTTCCAGCAGAACATCCACCGTCCGATCGTTGATCTCGGTATTCGCACCACCCATGATGCCCGCGAGTGCGATTCCTTTCTGTTCGTCGGCAATGAGCAGCATTGCCTCGGTGAGCGTGTGTTCCTGATCGTCGAGCGTTTGGAATTTTTCATTTGCACTTGCGCGACGCACGACAATGGTTGGCTGGCCGTCGCCGTTTTTGGCAATTAAATGGTAATCGAAAGCGTGCAGCGGTTGACCGGTTTCCAGCATGACGTAATTCGTCACGTCCACCACGTTGCTGATGCTGCGCAGGCCGATGCGTTCCAATGCGTTTCTCAGCCAGTCCGGGCTGGGGCCGATTTTCACGCCTTTAATGACCCGTGCCGTATAACGTGGACAAGCATCCGGGCTTTCGACCCGCACGCGCACCAGGGACGCGGCCGTCGGCGTCGTCGTGCCTGGTACCGCATCGGGAAGCTGGACCGTTGGTAGTTTTAATTGGGTTCCGACAACGGCGGCGATTTCCCGTGCGATGCCGATGATGCTATTGAGATCCGGCCGATTGGGCGTGATTTCCAAATCGAACACCACGTCGCCGCTACTGCGTCCGAGATATTCATCGAATGATTGTCCGACCACAGCATCCGGGCGCAAGATCAACAAACCTTCGGCGTCATCGGCCAAACCGAGTTCTTGTGACGAACACATCATGCCTTGAGATTCTACCCCACGAATTTTTCCGACCTTGATGTGGTGCGGCGTCTTTTCGCCGAGTTTCAAGGGCAGGGAAGCGCCAGGCAGGATGAGCGGAACTTTATCGCCTGCCTTGAAATTTTGCGCGCCGCAAACGATCTGGCGCTCACCCGTGCCGTCGTTGACGCGACAGAGGGAGAGTTTGTCCGCGTTGGGATGCTTCTCGCGCGTGATGACTTGGGCGACCACCACGCCGTCGAAAGAGCCGGAGAGCTTTTGAACCCCTTCCACCTCTAATCCGAGCATCGTAAGCTGTTCGACGGTTGTTTCGATGGACCAGTTGAAATCAACGTATTGCTTGAGCCAATTAAGCGTAACTTTCATCGTGCGCGAAAAATGCCTCGAAACAAACACCCTGTCGTTCCGAGAACGGGCAGAATATCAGTCGCCAACGGCCAGAGCCAATCAATTCAATCCGAGCAGACCGTCAGCGAATCTGGGCTGCACGCGGGGCGGGTTGTCTGCCGAGGCGCGATGAGTAACCGGACGTCCGCACGTCCGCACTCTTCGGGAATCAGCCGGAACGAAGCTGACGCGGTTATTTGAACGCCGTGGTAACCGGGCGACCCCAGAAAGATTCAGGCAGTGGAATTTTCATCAACCAGAGGGCGGTGGCCGCCGAGTCGCAGGTGGATACTGCAGCGGTGATGGTAAAATCTTTTTTGACCCCTTTGCCCCAAACCACCCACGGAATCGTTACATCTTCCGGTGCAGTGCTGCCGTGTGAGCCGACCGTTTTGCCCTCCTTATTTTGGGCATCATGACTTCCGTGATCCGCGGTTAAGATAAAAACACTTTGATCCAAAACGCCCGCAGCCTTCACCGCGTCACGAATCATTCCCAGTGCGGCATCGCAGTCTTTCAAAGCCTTGATCTTCTCCGGTGAATAAGCGCCGGTCGCGTGACCAACGGAGTCCGGATCCCGGAAATGGATGAAGCACACATTAGGCATGACCTGATCAAAATTGGCGACGAACGCCTGGGCGACGGCGTACGCATCGTCGGTTGGTTGCGGCCAGACGAATTTATCCACTGAGCCGGGCAGGTCGAGATGCTTGAATTTTTCCTTACCGACAAACATGGCGGTTTTCAGCCCTCGCGCCTTGGCCAGGCTGAAAATTGTTGGGACCGTGACCAGTCCGTTCTTGGGATCGTAACCGTTCCAAGTAACCTGGTGTTTTTGAATCCCCACGCCGGTCAGCATTGAAGTATGCGAAGGCAGGGTGATGCTTGGCACGATTGTGTACGCTTCCCAAGTGTGAGCGCCCTCGGTGACCATTTGGTGGATCGTCGGCAGATCGGTTCGCTTTAGCAGGGCAGGATTGCCTTGATCAAAGCTGACAATAAAGACGTGTTTAACAGCGGGTGGTTTTGCGGCGAAAGCGACCTCAACACCGGTGGCGAAAACAAAGACGACCAACAGACGGATTAGATTTTTTCCTAAAAACATTGCGATTATTGACGGTTTAATGCGGCGATTATTCACTTCAGAATTCTTTATTCCTCGTAATTTTTACAAATGATTGCCTCCACTCAGTGAAGACTTCCTACTTGAAATACCTTACGTTCACGGTGCGAGTCAAAGTCAATCGTTGCCGAATCCACTCATGGATTCGCCCGCATTTTCTCTTCGTTAGTTTCGTTGGTGGCCGACGAGTATTCATGATGAATCGCAAATCACACCGTTTCCGATTGGTTTTCTGAGCAGACTTTTGTTTAACTGGCGACATGCGAGTTCGGCAGGCACGATTGCAGCGACACACGAAAGAGACCCGGATCAGAGTTCAACTCAAGTTGGATGGTTCGGGCAAGGCTTTCATCCGAACGGGAATTCCATTCTTTGATCACATGCTGACGCTCTTTGCGAAACATGCGGTGGTTGATCTTAAACTACGCTGTCAGGGCGACTTGGAAGTAGATGCGCATCACACCGTCGAAGATTGCGGCATCGCTTTGGGGCAGGCAATTTTACAGGCTTTGGGGGATAAGAAAGGGATCCGTCGCTACGGAGCGGGTTTTCATCCCAAGAACCCTTTTACCGGCGAAGCGTACGTGCCGATGGATGAATGTCTGGCTCGTTGCGTCATAGATTTTAGTGGCCGACCACATCTGGTTTGGCGTGGTTTGGAGGGACGCGCCTATAAGCGACTGACCCGGACGGAACGCCAGCAAGACACGTCCAGCGCGTTTCGCTTTGGTTTAGCCAGGGAATTTTTTCAAGGTTTTACCAATGAAGCGCGGTGTAATCTGCATTTGGAATTGCTTTACGGCGAAGAACCGCATCATATCGTCGAAGCCCTCTTCAAGGCGTTTGCCAAGGCGGTAGATGCCGCCTGCCAGCGGGACCCGCGCATTGACGGCCAAATTCCCAGCACGAAAGGCCGGCTTTGAAGTCACTGAATAAACCCACAATCAATCCGTCGAATTGATGGCTGATTTAGATCATTCCGCTACTTCAGACGAGGCTTTGGTTCGTTCCGCGCGGAACGGCGACATGGCCGCCTTTGAAGAGTTGGTGGCGCGGCATCGGGATAAGATTTATGCGCGAGCCTACACAATGATGCGGAATGAGGATGAGGCGATTGATCTTTCTCAAGAGGCGTGGGTGAAGGGGTGGCAGCGGCTGGTCCAGTTTCAAGGCGAATCCAGCTTCACCACCTGGATGACGCGAATTGTCATCAATCTTTGCCTGGATCAGCTCCGAAAGCGGAAACGTCAACGAACAGAGTCCATCGAGGCGATGGATGAAGAATCCGGAGGAGTGGAGCGACAGATGCCGATCGTCATGATCAATCCGACAGCAGGATTGGAGCGCGAGGATTTACGGGTTCGGATAGATGAAGCGCTGGGCAAATTGACGGAAGCACACCGGACGGTGCTTGTTTTGCACGAATTCGAACAGATGGAGTATAAAAACATCGCCAAGATGATGAATTGCTCGATCGGAACGGTAATGTCGCGTTTGTTTTATGCGCGTCGAAAAATGGCAGCATTATTGCAGGACTTAAAGCAGGTTGATTAGAAGTGATGAAAAAAGAGTTACAGTTGAAGTTGCAGGCTTACTTGGATGGCGAACTGCCAGTGGGTGAATGTCAGAGCCTCCGCGATTTGCTGGCGAAAGACCGGCAAGCGCGCGAACTTCTCACTGAACTTTCGCAAACCCGGGATTTGATTGTCGCGCACGAAGCAGCGATCAAACTACCCGAGACGCGGGAATTTTACTGGGCCAAGATCGAGCGGGCGATCGCGCCGGAGCCGAAGCTGCAGAGGCGACGTGCCGCCGGTTCATCCATTCTGGCCTGGTGGCGACGATTGTTGGTGTCCGCCGGGGCGGCAGCAGTCGTGGCCATTGCGGTCTTGCTCAGTTGGTCGCACGCCACGGGAGATGCAGATGCCATTACGATTTCAGATGGATCGGCTTCGTTCACGTATCACAATTACGCCACCGCTACGACGCTGGTTTGGTTTGACTATGGCTCAGGAAACGACTTTCCCAACGACAGTGGAAACACTACCTTGATTCCCTAGATGATGAACTTGGCATCCGTTTTCAGCAAGGTTTGGCTCTGGGTGAGTTTAATCTCCGGAATCGCATTTGGTTTCGGAAATACCGTGGCTGCTGCGGCGGCGGATGCAAAATTCGAGGTGCAACTGGTTTGGGCCACCAACGACGAAAAACCGCCCAATGATGAATATCATCCCGCCGACGCGGCAACGCGAACGCGCCTGGAAAGTTTGGGGCTGAAATGGAAGAATTTCTTCGTCGTAAAGAAAAGCGAGTTCGAGACGAAGGGCGGTGAATCTGGCCGCATCACTGTCAGTGAAAAATCCTCAATTTCGGTAAAATTGCTTACGGCCAAAAAAGCGGAAATCACTTTTTACGGCCAGCAAGGCGAGGAGTGCAGCCGCCGGGTTCAACCCTTCAAAGCGGGCGAGGTTTTGGTTCACGGAGGTAATGTGCCGGAAAACGCCACCGCTTGGTTAATCACCTTGAAGCGGCTTAATTAAGTTGTTTGTCCATCAGCAAAAAATCCATTTGTGAATTCGGGCAGACCTCGTAATCTCCATGTCGGATTTTATGAGCCAGGTACCGTCCGATCTAAAATACGCCAAATCACACGAATGGATCCGCGTCGCCGGAGCGATAGCCACCGTAGGTATTAGCGACCACGCGCAGCAGGAGTTGACGGATGTGGTGTTTGTCGAATTCCCGGCCGTGGGGCGGAAAGTTGAAGCTGGCGAGGCGTGCGCGGTCGTGGAATCAGTCAAAACGGCGAGCGATATTTATTCGCCGGTGAGTGGCGAGATTCTCGAAGTGAACCCGGCGGCGGTAGAAGATCCGGCTCTGGTTAATCGCGAACCTTACACCGGTGGTTGGTTCTACCGGATCAAACTGGAAGCGCCGGAGGAGCTTAACGACTTGCTGTCTGCGGATCAGTATCAGGCGCAAATCAACGGTTGATCCTTACGATGACGGATTTGCTCATCGCCTTTTTCGGATTACGTTTTATCCCAGAATGAAGGTTCGCTTGTTTGTTAAACCGTATTGTCCTTGGTGTCGAAAGGCGCGGGAATGGTTGGATGCTCATCAAATTCAGTACACCACCCTGGACGTGATCACCGATGCCGCGGCGGCCGCAGAAATGAAATCGCTCTCCGGACAAACCCTTGCGCCGGTCATTGACGTGGATGGGAAAATTTTGGCGGATTTCGGACCGGAAGAACTGGCCCAATTCTGGGAACAATTGAAACCCGCAAAATAAACCGCTATTCTATCGCATGGTTTCAACACCGGCCACCGCACCGCTTCCTCCAACGACTTTGTCATCATCGGGTAAAGCCGAACCATTGGCGACGGCCAAGCCGGCGCGGCCGCGGCTTCCTCCCTGGCTGCATACCAAGCTGCCGACCGCCGACACGTTTGCCCGCACGCGTTCATTGCTGGGCGAACTGAAATTGCACACGGTTTGTGAGAGCGCAAAGTGTCCGAACCATTGGGAGTGTTGGAGCCGCGGTACCGCCACGTTCATGATCGCGGGCGATCGTTGCACCCGTGCCTGTAAATTTTGCGCGGTGCATACGGCCAAACCGCTTCCCTTGGAGGCGGATGAGCCGCAACGGGTGGCGGAAGCGACGCGGCGGATGAATCTGCGACACGTCGTGATTACCGCCGTATCGCGGGACGACCTCCCCGATGGAGGCGCGGAACATTTCCGCAAAACCATTGAGGCGGTGCGGCGGCTGAATCCCCATGCGGTCATTGAAGTATTGACCCCGGATTTTCAGGATCATGATGAGGCGATAGACTGTGTGCTCAGTGCCGACCCGCATATCTTCAATCATAATTTGGAAACAGTTCGCCGATTAACTCCCACCGTGCGGCATCGAGCGACCTACGATCGCTCCCTCACTGTGCTGCGCAAGGTCAAGGCTCGGCGTGGGAGCACGATTTATACAAAATCCGGGATGATGCTCGGCTTGGGTGAGGAGGAGGCTGAAGTGTTGGCGGCCATGGAGGATTTGCGCGCCGTGGACTGCGACATTCTAACGCTGGGGCAGTATCTGCAAGCCACCCTGGAGCTGCTGGCAGTGAAGGAATTCGTTACGCCGGAAAAATTTCGTCAACTTGGAGAGCGCGGCCGACAAATGGGGTTCATTCACGTGGCGAGTGGTCCCTTGGTGCGCAGCTCGTATCACGCCGATGAGTTTGTTTTGCCCTCACGGGGAAGGCAATAAACCGCTTCGTTGTTTCAACAACAGCCAAATTGCGCCGGCAAGGAAGAGCAGGGCGATGAGCGCAATTCCGGCAAGCACGATACCTTTGAAAAGACGAGCCTGACTCAGCAACTGATTTCGTTGCACCTTCTCCGCTTCAACAAAGAGCGCGAATTCCTTGTCGAGGGAAGCGATGGCGTCTTCATCTTTCAATTTCAGGGTTAGCCAGCCAGCCGCCGTGCGATCCCATTGGGCGGGCATCTTTTCCAACGCTTCGGTGGAAGGAGATTGGAATCCTTGCTGAGCCCAAAACGGCGCCTGTTCCTGAGTCCAGAGACGAAACAATCCATGGTTGGTCGCCAGATTTTGGATGCGATTCCAAAGAGCCTGCCGCGCTGCGTTCGCCAGGCCGAAGTCTTCAAAGGCCTCGCTGTGAATGCGGGCGTAGCGGGAATGGATTTCCAACGCCGCACCGCCAATGACCAGTCCAGTCGGATCAACGATGACTTGAAAATCTGTGAGGTGACGATCCAGGCCCGCATCGGGCAGGCGCATCAGCACCCACAGTTCGCGTAAACGGGGCAGATCATCCACGGTGGCACGGCGCACTTGAAATGCGGACGGACTCATCGCGCCGCATGGTAAAAATCCAGGCCAGGATTGCCAGTGTGATTTTTGCCAAGTTGATCAATTCTTTCGAATCATCAACTGTTGGCGTTATGGCTCGATGACTCGGACGCGATAGAATTTAGGCACGATACCGGTCGCCGGATCCGTGACGATGATTGTGCGATTGGTGATCGGAAAGAACGGCGCGTTATCAGGCTGATCCAGCGCGGTCCAGGAATTTTCATCCAGCAAATCGGTCGTGCTTTGCACTTCGATGGCGCGATTGGCCACCTGAGGAATGACAATTTGAACCAGATCATTGCTGAGCGTGATGGCCACCTTCCAGCCGCTGGCATCGTTTGTGGGATTGGTGGCGGTAAGATATTCGAGATAATTTTTCGCCCGATCTCCATCCGGGTCCGCCAGCGGCGCGGCAGCCGGCGCGTTCGTATCACCAAAATAATTGGCCTGCCAGGTGGCGTAACTGACGTAACCGGACAACTCGTTGGTAATCCATGCGGCGAGTAACTCGACTGCTTCGGTGTTGATGACCGAAGTGCTTAACGGCGGCATGTGGCCGCCGCCCAGATTTGCCACGCGCTGAAAGAGCGACGATTGCGCCAATGAACCGGGAGCGACCACGCGGTTACTGGGGTTGCCACGATTATTGATCAGCGGCCCGTCAATGATTCCATTTTGTGATCCGGGTATGACGCTGCGCGCATCCCAATAAGATTGGGTGGCGGCGCCCGGTTGGTGGCAGAAAGCGCAGTTGGCTTCCAGATAGGAGCGCGCGCGGTATTCGAAGCTGACGGCCGCATTGGTGGCGTGCGCCAGCGCTGGAAGCAGATGGCGATTTGTAATCGGGTGGGTGAAATAACCGGCTTGCTCGAGGGCAGCCAATTGGTTCGTCACCGTCCCCTGATAATCAAGATCACGATTCAATTGCGGGGTATTGAAACCCAGCGCAAAGCCGGCGGTGGCGGTATGGCAAACCATGCACTCCACCCGCGCTGGATAGTGCCAGACTTGAGTTCGAATCACGCTGCCGTCACTCGCGTAGGTGGTGATGGGTTCATCAAGACCGTTTTCCGCGACGAGCCAAGCGTTGGTCGGCGGCGTAGTCCAGCGATAGGTAACCCCGTAGCCGCCGTTGGTGTTGGCGATTAACAGGCGCGTCTCCAGTCGCCGTTTGGAATCAGGAACGCCATTGGTGATTTCCAGTTCAAAGTGCTTGATCCAGATCGCGCCTTCCGGGAATTGCCAGTTGCCCTCGCGTTGGAAGGCAATGGTCAGATTGGTGTCGGGAATGGAGAACCATCGAAATTTATCAGAGTTGTCGGACCAAAACGGCGTATTGACATCGTACGCGACAATGCCGGGAGCGGTCTCAAGCGTGGCCAGATTTGTGAACGCCCCCGTATCGGAAAGTTTTTCGGGAATGGGCGACCCCGTTATTTGGGTGTTGTAGATGATGCGTTTGATCCGGCTTTGTTGGACGTCGCAATAAAGAATGTCGCCATTTCGTGGGTCGGTGCCGAAGGTGGAAATGCGTCCTGGATCAGTAAAGAGCACCTGGTTTTGCGTGACATTGGTCCCTTCGTGGCGCAAAGCCCAAACGGTACCGAAACCGTAATCTGCATAGACGTATGCGCCATAGAGTTGTGAGATATTCAGGCCGCGATAAACCAGTCCACCAATGATGCAGACTCCCGAGCTGCGTGGATAGGCCAAGAGCGGCGGTGTGTGAACAAATCCCGGCGGAGCGAGATGCGCCTTCGGGCCGTTGGCGTTTCCTTCCCGATAGGCCCAACCGTAATTTTTTCCTGCCTCTACGAGGTCCACTTCCTCCCAACCGCTTTGGCCGACGTCACCGCAGTAAAGCAGCCCAGTCGGTTTGTCAAAATTCCAACGCCACGGATTGCGCAGGCCAACGGCCCAGAACTCGGTGCGTACCGCGTTCGGGTTTACCGGTAAGCCGTTGAATTCAGTTGCACCCACGAAAGGATTGTCGGCTGGCACCAGATAATTGGTGGTGCTGGCCGGATGCGGATTTGGCGTCAAATTACCGGGGCGTTTATCCACATCAATCCGCAACATACCTGCGAAAAAATCCTTGGTGATGGTCTGGCTATTATTGAAATAGTCATCGCCGTCTCCTTCATCCCCCAAGCCGAGATACAAGTAGCGATCTGAGCCAAAATGAATGTCGCCACCGTTATGATTGTTGGATTCGTCGTATTGTTGCAGGATTGGCGTGTAAGAATCCGGATTGCCTTGATTCGGATCGGTGGCGGAAACTTCAAAGCGAGCCAAAATGTCATGCATGCCGTTGCCGCCGCCGTTGGCAGAGGTATTGGCTGATCCGGTGAAGAAAACGTAAAAGAAGCCGTTGGTGGCAAAACCCGGATGGAAACATAATCCCAATAAGCCGCGTTCGTCACTCATGTCGGGCGAGCTGATTACCCGACTCGTTAAATCAAGAAAGGTGGAGCGGGTGGGCGCTGTCAGGTTGGTGATGACAACGATCGTGCCGGTCTTCTCCAGAATGAACAGCCGGTTGGTTTCTCCCGGAGGCGTGGCCAGGCAAACCGGGTTGGCAAAGCTCAAGCCGGGAAATGCGTTACTGTAGGTGAAACCAAAAGTTGGAGCGGTCACCGGCACGTTTGTCAAGGTGACGTTTGCCACCCGTTCCAGCGGTGCGGCAGCAAAGAGCTTCGGTGAATCCAAGTTACAATAAGTTACAACGCCAAGTGTTAGGAAAACCGCAATCCGACGACATACAAATTCTGACATGCAGGCTACGATGGAACAGCAGCGGCGGTTTGTCAAAATGCTGACTAATAAAAGTCGCGAATTTCTTATCAGTAAAACCCGCTGTCGCAACCGAACAAAAACGGAATTTTGCCTTTGCCGAGTTGGCATGCGGGCAATTTGCTGCAACTGTGGCGGGCATTCAGAGCGCTAATCCGAAGGCGCTTGAGTACTTTTGGTTTCCGCGCGATACGCCTCGGCCAGCAGAGTGATTGGATGCACCACCCGCACCTTGAGTCCGGCTTGTTTGGCTCCGTTGATGATTTGCAACAGACAGCCGGGATTGGCCGTGGCCACAATGGGTGCGCCCGTGGATTTGATGTGGTTGACTTTGCGCACCATCAGTTGATTGGCCATCTCCGGCTGGGTCAGATTGTAAACCCCGGCGCTTCCGCAGCACCAATCGGCTTCTGGCAGCTCAACCAGTTGCAATCCCGGAATAGCGCGCAAGATTTCCCGCGGTTGAAGCGTTACGCGTTGTCCATGCAACAGATGGCAGGATTCGTGATAGGTGACGATTTGCGTATGCCCCGTCGGCTGCGGACGCCGGATGCCAACGTGCGCCAGCCACTCGTGAACGTCCTTCACCCTGGCGTCCCACAACATCGCGCGTTGGGCGTAATCCGGGTCCTTGGCCAGCAATCCCGCGTAACGCTTGAGATGCGAACCGCAGCCGCCCGCATTGGTGATGATGGCGTCGTATTGATCGGGCGGAAATTGGTCAATGTTACGTCGTGCCAGCTCGGCTGAAAGCGCGCGCGCTCCGTTGTGCGCGTGCAACGAACCGCAGCAACTTTGTTCGGGTGGCGTGATGACTTCGCAACCATTTTGCGCCAGCACCTCGACCGTATCGAGGTTCACATTACTGAATGTCAAATCCTGGGCGCAGCCCGTCAGAACGGCGACGCGATATTTCTTCTCGCCAATCGCCGGAGTAATCGGAGCGATTAACTCGCGCGAGAAGTGTTTACAAATGGTCGGCGTCATCGCCTCCAATTCCTGCAGGCGCGGCGGCAAAAGACGCATGACTCTGGTGCGGCGGATAAAGTCCTGCAATCCCAGTTCCTGGTACCAGCGGATGGCGCGGCCAGCCGATTCGAGCCGGCGCAAATCCATGAACAGCCAGCCCATGGTGAACCAGCGAATAAAATCGCGTTTGGGATTGGCCAAGACCCGGCGCTCCTCCGCATCGGCTCGCGCGTGCTCGAATAATTCCACGTAGTTGACCCCAGCCGGGCAGGCGGTCATGCAAGCCAGGCAACCCAAACAGAAGGACATTTCCTCGCCGAACGCGCGCGTCACCTCCATTTCACCATCAATGATGGTGCGCATCAGGGCGATGCGCCCGCGCGGGCTGTTGCGTTCCAATTTGGTGGCGTCGTAAGTCGGGCAGGTGGGCAGGCACAATCCGCAGCGCATGCACTGTTGCACCACGGAATAGTCCAGATCCTTCAAATACGAATGTGGCGGCGGCTTGGGCTCCATCAATCAAACATCTTTCCAGGATTCAAAATCTGATTTGGATCCAAAATCCGTCGCAACTCGCGCATCAGGCGCATTTGCACCGGCCCGGCAAATTGCGGCAGGAAATTCTTTTTGGCTACCCCTACACCGTGTTCACCGGTGATCGTGCCACCGAGTCGAATGGCCTCGTCAAAGATCTCCTTGAACGCCTGTTCGACACGGTGCATTTCCTCGAGGTTGCGTTCGTCGGTCAAAAAAGTGGGATGCAAATTACCGTCGCCCATGTGACCGAACGTGGCCACGCGCAGCTTGTATTTCTCCGCCGTCTTGATGACGAAGCGGATCATTTTTGCCAACTCACTGCGCGGCACGGTGGCGTCTTCAAGAATCGTGGTTGGCGAAACTCGCGCCACGGCAGAGAACGCGCCGCGCCGTGCGGTGGCCAACTGGTTGGCTTCGTTCTCGTCTTTGGCGACGCGGATCTCCAGCGCTCCAGCTTGGCGTGCGAATGTTTCCATCTGCGCCGCCTCTTCAGCCACAGCGGCCGGATGCCCATCGGTTTCCATCAGGAGCAAAGCCTCACAATCCAGCGGTAGCCCGATCTTCGCGTAATCTTCAACGCAACGGATGGTGGTGGCATCCAGGAACTCAAGCGTGCAGGGAATGATCCGGGCGGCAATGATGTCCGACACGCATTGCGCCGCCGCGTCCATCTGCGCAAAAGTGGCGAGCATGGTTTTCTTGGTCGCCGGTTTGGGAATGAGGCGCAGCAGCACTTTGGTGATCACTCCCAACGTGCCTTCAGAACCGATGAATAAATCGCGCATGGAATAACCCGCCACGTCTTTGACGCATTTGTTTCCGGTCCAAAACACCTCGCCATTGGGCAGCACCACTTCCAGCCCCATGACGAAATTACGCGTCACCCCGTATTTCAGGCCGCGCAGGCCTCCGGAATTTTCGGCTACATTACCGCCGATGGTGGAAATGATCATTGAACCCGGATCCGGCGGGTAAAACAGGTTCGCCGCCGCTACGGCATTGGAAAGAACAACGGTGGTGACGCCGGCTTCCGCGAGGACTGTGAGATTGGCACGATCCAATTCCAAAATCCGGTTCATGTGCGTCAAACACAAAACGATGCAGTCCGGCACGGGCAAACTGCCGCCGCTCAAGCTCGTGCCCGAGCCGCGGGTCACGACGGGCGTCTTGGTTGCGTTGGCGAGGCGGAGCACCGCTACCACCTCTTCTGTGGTTTTGGCAAACACCACGCAACCGGGAAGCTGTTGCATCGCCGCCGTGCCATCGAAGGAATAGGCCACCAAATCCTCGTGCGCGGTTTGAACGTCGCTCGGACCGACGATTTCCTTCAGTCGCACCAGGATGTCGTTAGATAGCGGCATAAATTCTATCCACGAGCATGTAATCGAAAATTGAGACGGTCAAGCATCGTCACAATGGCGACATTGAGATCCGTCACCACACCCCACACCCGCCGTCGCGATCCGCGATTTTTGTCGGGCCGTGAGGGAAACGGCACACCCGGCTGAAACAATCCACCGCAGTCGATTATTTTAATTTTATATCTACGCATCCAGATGCGTTGATTTTTCAAGTTGAACTCTGGGCGAGCTGAATTAGTATATGGCTCGTGAATAAGAACGAGTGGTTCGGGCCACAAGCGGGGTTGTTGCTTAAATTGTTGCGAGAGCGCATTCTGATTTTGGATGGCGCGATGGGGACCACCATTCGCGAGTATGGCTGCAACGAACAGCAGATTCGCGGCGAGCGATTCAAGGAAGCCAAAAAGGACCTCAAGAATAACGGCGATCTCTTTTCACTGACGCAAGCGGATACGATTGGCGATATTCACCGCCGCTTCCTCGAGGCCGGAGCGGATATCATTGAGACCAACACGTTTTCCGCTACTTCGATCGGTCAAAGTGAATTTTTTGTGGATGACCCGCGCGAAACGGGCGGACGCAAGGATCCGGATTTTTATCAAACCGTCATTGAGAATCAATTCCTCAACGATCTGGCGTGGGAGATTAATGAGCGTTCAGCGCGGCTGAGTCGCGACTGGGCGGATCGCATTGCCAATCAATCTGGACGACCGCGTTTCGTGGCTGGAGCGATCGGGCCGCTCACGGTTTCACTTTCCAATTCGCCGGACGCGGATGATCCCGGTTTTCGCGTTTGCACTTTTGATCAGGTGAAACGGGCATACGCCAATCAAGTCCGGGCATTGCTGGCGGGAGGTGTGGATTTGTTGTTGGTGGAAACGATTTTTGATTCGCTCAACGCGAAAGCGGCGCTGGTGGCGATTCAAGAGGTGTTTGCGGCCGAGCAGAAGCGGTTGCCAATCATGATTTCCGCGGCCGTGGGGCGGGGCGGCGAAACCGTGATTTCCGCACAGACCGTCGAAGCGTTTTGGAACGCCGTCAAGCATGTGCATCCGGTGGCGGTCGGACTCAATTGCTCGTTGGGACCGGATTTGATGCGCCCGTTTCTGGCGGAATTGGCCGCGAAATCCAATGCGGCTATTTCCTGTTACCCCAATGCCGGGTTGCCCAATCCGCTGTCACCCACGGGATTCGATCTGCATCCGGCGGACATGGCGCGGTATCTGGGTGAATTCGGCGCGAGCAGTTTGCTGAACATTGCGGGCGGTTGTTGCGGCAATACCCCGGAACACATTGCGGCAATTGCACAAGCGCTGGCCCATACGCCCCCTCGCGCCCCTCGCACGGAAACCAAACTTTCAACCGGAGCGGCGTTGCCGTTGCGCTTATCGGGCTCGCAACCATTCACCCAACAAGCGGGCACATTCTTGATCATTGGCGAGCGGACCAATGTGGCGGGTTCGCCAAAATTCGCCAGGCTGATCAAGGAAAATAAATACGAGGAAGCGGTCGCGATTGCGCGGCAACAGGTCGAGAACGGCGCCAACATTCTCGATATCTGCATGGATGAGGGAATGATTGACGGCGTGGCGGCCATGTCCCGCTTCTTGCCATTGCTGGGCAGCGAACCCGAGGTGGCCAAGGTGCCTTTCATGGTGGATTCGTCCAAGTGGGAAGTCATTGAAGCCGGACTGAAATGTTTGCAGGGCAAGGGAGTGGTGAACTCGATTTCCTTGAAGGAAGGCGAAGTGAAGTTCCGCGAACAAGCGCGGAAAATTTTGCAATACGGTGCGGCGGCCGTGGTGATGGCGTTTGATGAAAACGGCCAGGCGGCGACGCTGGCGGACAAAATCCGCATCTGCGAACGCGCCTACAAAATCCTCGTGGAGGAGGTGGGCATGCCGCCCGAGGACATCATTTTTGATCCGAACATTCTGACGGTCGGAACGGGAATTGAAGAACACAACAACTACGGCGTGGATTTCATTGAAGCCACGCGTTGGATCAAAGCGCATCTGCCGCACGCGAAGGTTTCCGGCGGCGTTTCCAATGTTTCGTTTTCCTTCCGCGGCAACAACAAGGTGCGCGAAGCCATGCACAGCGCGTTTTTGTATCACGCCATCAAGGCCGGGTTGGACATGGGGATCGTCAATGCCGGGATGCTCGAGGTCTATGAAGAGATTGAACCTGAGCTGCGGGAGTTGGTTGAGGACGTGCTGCTGAATCGGCGTCCGGATGCGACGGAACGATTGGTGACGTTCGGGGAAAAAGTGAAGGCTCAGACCGCGGGCGAGGAGGTTGCGCCCGAGGAGAAAGCCGCGTGGCGAAACGGCACGGTGGAAGAGCGGCTCTCCCATGCGCTCGTCAAAGGAATTGATGCTTTTGTCATTGAAGATACCAAGGAGGCGCACGCGAAATACGTCCGCCCGCTGGCAGTCATCGAGGGACCGTTAATGGCGGGGATGGCGGTGGTCGGCGATTTATTTGGCGCGGGTAAAATGTTTTTACCGCAGGTGGTGAAATCCGCCCGGGTGATGAAGAAAGCGGTCAATTATCTCACCCCGTTCATGGAAGCGGAAAAAGCCGCCATGGCGGCCCGTGGCGAAGAGGTCAAATCGCAGGGGAAAATCGTGCTGGCGACCGTGAAAGGGGACGTGCATGACATCGGCAAGAACATCGTTGGGGTCGTGCTGGCTTGTAACAATTACGAGGTGATTGATCTGGGAGTCATGGTGCCGAGCGAGAAAATTTTGGAAACCGCGCGGCGGGAAAAAGCAGACGTCATCGGCTTGAGCGGCTTGATTACGCCGTCGTTGGATGAGATGGCGCACGTGGCGCACGAAATGGAGCGCACCGGATGCAAACTGCCATTGTTGATTGGCGGGGCGACCACCACCAAAGCGCATACGGCAGTAAAAATTGCGCCCAACTATCACGAACCCGTGGTGCATGTATTGGATGCCAGTCGGGCGGTGCCGACGATGAGCAGCCTTTTGAGCGCCGAAAGCAAGCCGGCGTTCGTGGCCAAAATTACCGAGGAATACGAAAAACTGCGTGTGCGCCATCGAACCGCACCGGTGAAATTGCTTACCTTGAAAGCCGCTCGCGCCAATGGTCCGAAGCTTACGTACGACAACCCGCCTCAACCCGAATTCACCGGGGTCCGCACGCTAAGCTCCGACGGATTCAACGCAGCAGAGGGGAGCGATCCGGCGGCGTTTGGGCCTGCACGAGCCTTTTCGGTTTCGCTTGAGGATATTGTGCCAGTCGTGGATTGGACTCCGCTGTTCCATGCGTGGGAACTGCGCGGAGTGTATCCCAAGATTCTTCAGCACGAACGGCACGGGGAACAAGCGCGACAATTGTTCGCCGACGCGCAAAAACTTTTGGAGGAAATCGTTGCCAAAAAATTACTGCGATTGCGCGCGGTGTATGGATTGTTTCCCGCCAACTCGGTCGGCGAGGACGTGCAACTTTATACTGACGCATCGCGGCAACAGGTGCTGACTACCTTCCACTTTTTGCGGCAGCAGATGGACAAAGGCGATGGCACCCCGAATCGCTGCCTCGCGGACTTTGTGGCGCCGCGTCCGAATAGGGCGACGGATAATATTTTACCGGATCATATCGGCGCGTTTGCGGTGACTTCTGGAATTGGCTTGAAGGAACTGATCGAGCGTTTCAAGGCCGAGCATGACGATTACAACGCCATCATGGCGGAAGCATTGGCCGATCGCCTGGCGGAGGGTTTTGCAGAATATCTTCACAAACGGGTTCGTCTCGAATGGGGATTTGGTCATACCGAGAATCTTACCACCGAGGAATTGATTGCGGAAAAATACCGCGGCATTCGTCCGGCGGCGGGCTATCCGGCCTGTCCCGATCATCCCGAGAAAGCCACGCTTTGGAAGCTGCTTGACGTCGAGCGGCGCACCGGCATCAAGCTGACGGAAAACTTTGCCATGTGGCCGGGATCAAGCGTGAGCGGGCTTTATTTTGCGCATCCGGAAGCGAAGTACTTCGCCGTTGGCAAACTGGGCAAAGACCAGATTGAAGATCACGCCCGGCGAAAAAATATTCCGGTGGCCGAGGACGAACGCTGGCTCGGGCCGTGGTTGAATTATAACTCGTAACCTCCGTAACCGTGGGCTCCGGCGTTTGCGGGTAGCGGCAATTCGCCTTGCTTACGGCAACACAGTGTCGAAAGCGTCGCTGCCAGGATTTACTCCAATTGCACCCGTTCCTGCGCGTCCCATTGCGACATGTCGGAGAGGATCACTTGTTCGCCCACCTGCAGGCCGCCGGTGATTTCCACCGCGTTCACCGAGCAGCGTCCCAGCTTGACCGCCACCCGCACCGCAGTCTTGCCGCTGTCCACAACTTTGAACAATCCCACTGTGCTGTCGGGTTGGGCTTGTACGGGGCGACCCAGATACATCACGTCCGTCAACCGCTCCAACTGGATCGTGCCGTCCACGCTCAGGTCGGGCCGCGCGCCCCGGGGCAATGGCGCGGTCAAAGCCACGTCCACCGTCACCGTGCCATTTTCCACGGCGGGATCAATGCGCGCCACGCGCCCGGACACCACGCCATTGCGGGTGTCAATTTCCGCAGGTTGGTCCAGTTGGATGTCCCGCGCCTGCGTCTCGGCGATGCGGATCGCGGCCTTCAACTTCGCCGGATTGGCAACGCGGGCCACCAAGTCGCCCGCCGGGAGTTGCTGCCCGGCTTGCAGAGGATTGGCCGCATCCCCCAGCCGTTGCAACACGCCGTCCATGCCCGCGCGGACCTTAAGCGCCTCGACCTGACGACGCTTCAACTCCAAGAGCGCGTCGAACTGCGCGATCTTTTCCTCCTGGACGGCGATCTGCGCTTGGGCGGCGGCGGTGCTTATTTGCAAACGCTCCTGCTCGATGGCCAGCACTATCTCGAGTTGTTCGGCTTTGGTCCGGGCCTGTTGTACGGTCAGTGCCGCGACCAGACCGCTTTTGCCAAGAGCCTCGTTCACTTCAAAATCCTGCTTCGCGCTGGTGTAATTGGCCTGCGCATTCGCCACCGCCGCGCGTTGCGTCAACTTCTGCGATTCCAACTGCACGCGCAGATTGGCCAGCTCCGCTTTGGCGGCCTTGACTTGCGATTCCGCTTCGAATCCCGCCTGCTCCAGTTCCGGGTTGCTTAACTCAACCAGCACCGTGTCCGCTTGCACCGCTGCGCCGGGTAAAACCAGCACGCGCTCAACGCGGCCTGCATTGATCGTTGGGATCCAGCGAATATCCTCGGGCACCAACGTCCCGTTACCGCGCACCAGACGCAACATTTCACCGCGCTTCACCGTGTCCATCCAGATTGAAGCCTTTTCCACGCGCGGCGCGGCGGGTTGCAAGCGGGATAACCCCAGCGCAATTAGCGCGATGGCGATGATTCCCGCGCTGATGGACCACCAGCGGCGGCGCTGGCGGCGGCGTTTGACCTCGGTTGAAACAGGCACGTCCATGGTTAATAAATTTCCTGTAGCAGCCGACTCACGTCGGCTCCAACTTCCCCGAATCTATAGTGATTCTCAAAACCGATTTCCGGATTGTTTACCGCTGAGACGCCGAGACGCCGAGAAAACAACGGGAAAATCGCTCTGCGCCTCTGCGTCTCGGCGGTGATTCGAAAATTATTTTCGCGAATCATTCCAGATGGAGCGGACGCATGTCCGCTGCTACGGGATGGCTGCTTCCAGTTCATCGCGCTCTCGCCATTTCCTCGGCGATAACCTGTCCATCGAACAGACGGATGGTTTTCTGCGCATCGCGCGCAAAACGATTATCGTGCGTCACCAGACAGATTGTCGCGCCTTCGGCGTGCAACTCGCGCAACAACGCCATCACCGCCTCGCCGTTCTTGGAATCGAGATTCCCCGTCGGCTCGTCCGCCAGCAAAATCGCGGGCCGCCCGCCCAGCGCCCGTGCCACCGCCACGCGCTGTTGCTGCCCGCCGGACAATTGCGCCGGATAATGCTTCGCCCGCGCCGTCATGCCGACCTTTGTCAGCGCCTCGTCCACGCGCTCGCGCCGCTCCTCCTTGGTCAGCCCGCGATACGTCAGCGGTAACTCGACGTTTTCCCATACCGTCAAATCACCGATGAGATTGAAGCTTTGAAAAATGAAACCGATCTCGCGATTGCGGACCTTCGCGCGCTGGGCGTAATTCAGATTGGCCACCGGCTCGTCGCGCAATTCATAGCGGCCGCTCGTCGGCGAATCCAGCAGGCCAAGGATGGCAAGCAACGTGGACTTGCCGCAGCCGGACGGCCCGGAGATGGACGCGTATTCGCCGTGGCAAATCTCGAAACTCACGCCGGACAGCGCGTGTGTTTCAACTTCATCCGTGAGGAAGATTTTTTGAATCTCCGCCAGTTGAATCAAAGGAATGGTTGTTGTAGGTATAAAATCAAAATCATTCGTGACGCAGCGCCACCAGGGGATCCACTCGTGCCGCGCGGCGGGCGGGAATCCAGCACGCAAGCAACGCGACGGCGAGTAACAGACCCGCGACGCCCGCCAGCGTCAGCGTATCAGTCGGCGCGACGCCATAGAGCAGACTCCGCATCACGCGGGTGAGCGCAAGCGCAGCCAGTAAACCGACCCCGATGCCGAGCGACACCAGCCGCACCCCTTGACTCAGCACGAGCGCCAGCATGTGGCGCGGCTGCGCGCCGAGCGCGATGCGGATACCCAGCTCGCGCGTGCGCTGGCTCACCGACAACGCCACCACACCGTAAAGCCCGACCGCCGCGAGCAAGAGGGCCAGCAATCCAAAGAGTCCCAACAGTCCGGTTTGCAGGCGCGGCTGGGCGAGCGTGCCGGAGATCAACTCGTCCATGCTTTGGATTTCCGGCGGCGGCAGATTCGGAATCATGGCCTTGGCTTCGCGCCGAATCGCTGCCATCCACGCCGCCGGGTCGCCCGTCGCGCGCAGCAGCAGCGTCGGATTTTGCATCGGCCATTGCCAGTAGGGCACATAGATCTCGGGCACGGCCTCCGGCTGCGGATGCAGCGACTTCACGTCGCTGACCACGCCCACGACCTGGCTCCACTCGGACTGGCCCCAGCGGTTGGTCGCGCCCAGCGGCGGCTGGCCGGCCCCCATCTTCAGGTAGCGACCCACGGGATCTTCATTGGGAAAGTTCCGCCGGGCGAAGCTCTCATTCACGATCACCACGCGGGGGGACTCCAGCGTGTCGGCCTCGGTGAAATCTCAGCCGCGTTGCAGGCGCAGGCCCAACGCGCGGATCCAATCCGGTGAAATGCCGGTGAAGTTCGCCGTGAACCGCTCCTCCGGGTTGAGTGGCGGACGGTCGAAGAGGGACACCACCTCATGCGGCGGTCGGTTCTCGCGCCGGAGCAGCCGGCTGCCCGCGCCCACCGCCTGCACACCCGGCAACGCGCGCAGGCGTTCCATCAACCGGTGCAAGGCCACCTGCGGGCGAGTGACGGTGGGTTGCGTCCATCCCGTGAAGCTCGACACGGAAAAATCCAACTCGGCGGTCACCAGACGCGCCGGCTCGAAGCCCCGCTCCGACCGCAGCATCCGCGCGAAGCTTTGCAGCATCAGCCCCGCGGCCACGAGCAACACGAGCGACAGCGCGACCTCGGCGATGACCAGCAGGTTGCGCGTCCGGCTGATGGACGTTCCCGCGGAAGCGCCGCGGGCGGAATCCTTCAAGGCGCCCCCCCAGATCGGCGCGCGATCCCTGCCACGCCGGAACGATCCCAAACAGCAGTCCCGTGAACACCGACACCAGCAGCGTGAATCCGAGAGCCGTGCCGTCGAGGCTCACGTCCGCCAAGCGTGGGATATTGGCTGGACTGGCGGCCACGAACAGCTTCAAGCCCCACCACCCCCACAACACGCCCACCACGCCGCCGAGCCCCGCCAGCAAAAGACTTTCGACCAGCAACTGCCGCAGGACACGCCAGCGGCTCGCTCCCAGCGCGAGCCGCACCGCAATTTCCCGGTGACGCGACACCGCGCGGGCGAGCAGCAGGTTCGCCAGATTCGCGCACGCGATCAGCAGCACTCCCGCGATCACGCCCCAGAGAATGAGCAAGCCGAGATGCAAGTTTCGCCCCAGCGCCTGTTCCACCAGCGGCGTCACCACGACCTCCGAACCGATGCTCATTCCGGGATAGGCTTGTTTCAGCCGCGCTTGAATCGCGCTCAGTTCCGTCCGCGCCTGCGCGATCGTGATCCTAGGCTTGAGCCGAGCGATGACATTATGCCAATGTGCGGAGCGTCGCTCATCCAGCGTGACCCCCATCCAACCGAGCGGCAGCCACAGTTCGCATCGGCTGGGCAGGCCGAAGCTTGGCGGCATCACTCCGACGATCGTGTAATCGCGGCGGCCATAGATATCCACGGTGAGCGCGCGCCCGAGGACATTGGAGTCGACGTTAAAATGCCGTTGCCACAAACCATAGCTCAACACGGCGGCGCGAGGTCCCTCCTTGACATCCTCTTCCGGCAAAAGCGTCCGCCCCAGCAGCGGCCGGGTCCGGAGCGTCGTGAACAGGCTGGCGGAAGTGTAGCTCGCGCGGACCTTCGCTGTGGTGTCGGTCAGCACGAGGTTGAATTCCTCCGCTCCGTCCCAGCCCGGACTGACAGCCAATTCTTCAAACACCGTGTTCTGCTGCCGCCAATCGAGATAATTCGGTCCGCTGACGCGTTCCTGCTCGATGCCGCGCACCGGACTGCGCTCCCACAACGTCACCAGCCGATCCGGCTCCGGATATGACAGTGGTTTGAGCAGGACACCGTTGATCACGCTGAAGATCGCCGTGTTCGCCCCGATGCCGAGGGCGAGCGTGAGCACAGCTATGGCGGTAAAGCCGGGATTCTTGCGCAACTGGCGGCAGGCAAACTTGAGGTCCATCCACGTCGCCTCGCCAAAACTCGCGCCCCGAACCTCCCGACACTCCTCACGCACACTCTGCCAGTTCCCAAACCGCTTCCGCGCCTCGCGCGCCGCATCCTCCGGCGTCATGCCCGCCGCAATGTTTTCCGCCGTGCGCTGTTCGAGATGAAAGCGCAGTTCCTCATCAATCTCCTGCTTCACTTCGCGTCGCTGTCCGAGCGAACGGAGTTTCAACCAGATTTTGTGAAGAGGATTCATGTGTGGATCATTCATTTCTTAACGCCTCCATCGGCTTCACCCGCGCCGCTCGCCGCGCCGGCAGCCAGCAGGCGAACATCGCCACGGATAGTAGGAACAAAGCAACCCCCCAGAAAGGTTGCTGGATCGGTGGGTTTCACTTCGTAAAGTTGACTGGCCAGCAGCCGCGTAAGCGCCAGCGATCCCACCAGTCCAACCACCAGGCCGACAACGGCGGGACCCATCCCTTGCCGGAGAATCAAGCCGAGCACATTCCGCGCATTTGCCCCGAGCGCCATGCGAATGCCGATCTCGTGCGTGCGTTGAGCGGCGGCATATCCCACCACCCCGTAAAGACCCACAGCCGTCAGTGCCAGTGCGGTGACGGCAAACAGGCCCAGCAGCAAGCTGGTGAAGCGCGGTCGCGCCACGGCATCGGAAACCAATCGTTCCATCGTGCGGTAATTCGCGACCGGCAGGGAGAGATCGAGACTCTTCATCTCTCCGCGAATCGCGCGCTCCAAGGTCGCGTCGGACATGACCCCAGCCCGGACAACGACCGTCATCATATTCTGCGGGTCTTGTTCCAGTGGACGATATACCTGCGGACGCGGTTTTGCCTCGGGGCGGGAACTCCGTACGTCACGCACCACGCCCACCACGGTCAGCCAGGGAGTGTGATCATCGGTTTCTCCCAACTTAAGCCGGTGGCCCACTGCGTCGGTGCCAGCAAAGAAGTTGCGCGCGATCGTTTCGTTGATGATGCAAACCAGCGGCTGATTCGCCGTATCTCGGCTGGTGAAATCACGGCCTTGCAGCAGTGCCATTCCCATCGTTTCAAAATAACCGGGAGTTGTTCTTCGCGTCTCGGCGTTGGGCGTGTTCTCCGCGCTCGGTAAAGGCTGCCCCTCGGCATAAAGCAGATCAATTTGTTCGGGGCCACCCAGAGGCAAGCTCGAAATGGCGGCGGCGGACCGGATGCCGGGGAGCTTGCCCAGCCGCTCCACCGCCTCCCGATAAAATTGCCTCTGGCGCTCCCTGCTGCCGTATTTTTCGCCATATAGTCCCACATCGAACGCGGTCAGATGTTGCGGCTGAAATCCCAAGTCCACCGCTTGCAGGCGCAAAAAGCTTTGCGCCATCAGTCCTGCACCCGTCAGCAACACGACCGCCAGAGCCACTTCGCCTGCGACCAAGAGTCCGTGGGTCCGTTGCCAGCCTCTGGCGTTTCCGGAGCGTCCGCTCGCGTTCAACGCGCGGGCAAAATCCAGCCAACTGGCCCGCCAACCCGGGGCGAGACCGAAGATAATTCCACTGACCAGCGAGACCACAACGGTGAACAGAAGGACTCGTCCATCCAGCGTCGTTTCGTTGAGCCGAGCAATGTTCGGTGGAGCCAACACCAGAATGGCCTGGATACCGGTCGTGCCGAGTACCAACCCAAACAGGCCGCCGAGCGTGGACAGGAGCAAACTCTCGGTCAGTAACTGGCGAAGAATGCGACTCCGCCCCGCTCCGAGTGCCGCTCTTACCGCGATTTCTTTCTGGCGCGCGTTCGCGCGGCACAGCAGCAAGTTCGCGAGGTTGGCGCAGGCGATCAGCAGCACGAAGCCAACGGCACCGAGCAGCACGAACAATAGCGGGCGTAGCGTTCCTGCTACTTGGTTGGCCAAGGGACGCAGGTGGACGATCCAGCCCTCGTGATCCGCGGGCGACTCCATGCCTTGTCGGCCCGCAATGACGTTCATTTCGGTTTGAGCTTGATCAAGCGAAACTCCATCTTTGATCCGCCCCATCGCGATGAACTCACGCGTATCGTCCCGCCGCCAATACGCGGCATTCTCCGCGAACGGCAGCCAGATGTCCGTAACTTTCATCAAGCCATAGGCTGGCGGCATCTCTGAACCGTGCGGGAAATTGAAGCCCGGCGGCATGATTCCAACGATCTCTCGCCGTTCCTGATTCACCGTGATAAATCGTCCGATCACATTCGGTTGACCGCCGAAACGACGCTGCCACAGCCCGCAGCTGATGACTGCTACCCGGTCAGTTCCCGGCTGCTCCTCTTCTGCGTTGAAACTTCGTCCCCACATTGGCGACACGCCCAGCAGTGGGAAGAAATCTGCCGTAACCTGAATGCCGCCGATCCGCTCCGGATCGCCATCTTCCGCCAGATTGGCCGGCCAAGGACGAAATGCCGCAATTTGCTCGAAGGATCGTGCTTGCTGACGCCACTCGGTGAGATCCACTGGCGCCGGCGGCAGTTCCGAAAAACCCAAATCGAGCGCTGGATTATCTGTCCACAGCATCACCAGTCGGTCTGGTTGCTGATACGGCAGCGCCTTTAGCAGGACCGCATTAACGACACTGAAAATGGCGGTGTTCGCCCCAATGCCCAGCGCGAGCGTGAGGACGGCCACGGCGGTGAAACCGGGATTCTTGCGCAATTGGCGGCAGGCAAACTTGAGGTCCATCCACGTAAAACTCGCGCCCCGAACCTCCCGACACTCCTCACGCACACTCTGCCAGTTCCCAAACCGCTTCCGCGCCTCGCGGGCTGCCACGTCAGTCGCCATGCCGGTGGCAATGTTCTCCGCAGTCCGCTGCTCAATATGGAAGCGCAGTTCCTCATCAATCTCCTGTTTCATCGCCCGCCGCTGTCCGAGCGAGCGGAATTGGCGGCGGAAGAAAGTGGAAATGTTCATGTGCGCGTTTGTTTCCGGTCAAACCGCTTGCAACACGAGCGTGATGGCGCGATGCAGTCGCTCCCAAAGCGCCGTTTCCTCTTCCAGTTGCTTGCGTCCGGTGCGCGTCAGCTCGTAAAACTTGGCACGTCGGTTGTTTTCAGATTTGCCCCACGCGGCGCGAATCCAGCCCTTTTCCTCCATGCGATAGAGCGCCGGATAGAGCGAGCCTTCCTCCACCACGAGCACATCGTCGGAGCGTTGCTGGATGCGTTGGGCGATGGCGTAGCCGTGCATCGCCCCGGCGGTGAGGGTTTTAAGAATGAGCAAGTCCAGCGTGCCTTGCAGGAGTTCGGATTTGTTGGTGGCCATAGGTTGTCCTAGACGTTCTAGGGGAGAATGGACAGCTTGCCTAGATTGTCAAGGGGAGAGTTGCGTTCGCCGGGAGCGGAGCGCACAGTGCGCTTGTTTTTTACGCGGGACGGAATAATCTTGGCGCATGAAGAATGACGTCGTGCGGGTTCAGATTCGCGGCATCCTCCCCATCAACAACAGTTGTGCGTTATTTGTGGGAAATGACGAGAAGGTGTTCGTCATTAATATTGAACCGCAGATGGGACACATTATCGGAATGTTTTTACGCGATACGCCGAAGGAGCGCCCGATGACGCACGATCTCATGAGGAGCGTCTTCAAAGGATTCGGCATCTCGGTCGAGCGGGTAGTCATTACCGATTTGCGCAACGCCACGTATTACGCCCGACTTATTTTGTCGCAAAGCAATGAGGTCGCTAAAAAGTTGGTGGAAATTGACGCGCGCCCCAGCGATTGCCTGGCCCTGGCCTCGGCGGAAAAATGTAAGATTTACGTCAACCGTTCCCTGTTTGAGCAGCTTGAGGATATGACCGAGCAGTTCAATCAAATGAATCAAGGAGAAGATGCGCCAGAGTAAACTGGCCGAAAAACCCGCCGCAGCGGATAAGTCCGTGGCCCTGGTCCACGGCGACGATGATTTCGCCGTCAAACAACGCGCCAAGGAATTGTATCAGAAGTGGAGTGCGGAACTGGGCGGCGAAGATCATGAGATTATCGAGGCGTCCGTCAGTAACAGCGGTGAGACCCTCCGGGTCATCGGCAAACTTCGGGAAGCGCTGCAAACCCTTCCGTTCTTTGGTTCGGGCAAGGTTGTTTGGTTGCGTAACTGTAATTTTCTCAGTGATGAGAACGCAAAACCAGCCACAGCGGTTACTGATGCGTTGGCCGAGCTGTCCCAAGATCTGAAGGAGTTTTCCTGGGACAAAGTGCGGTTGCTGATCACCGCCGCGAAGGTGGACAAACGCAAGTCTATCTTCAAAACGCTGGAAAAAATTGGGCAGGTACAGAGCTTCGAAAGCTGGTCGGTCAATGACAAGGATTGGGCGGCGCGGGCAGAAGTACTGGTGCGAAATCAGATTCGGGAACGTGGCAAGCGCATGGGGGATGGCGCGTTAAGGGAATTGGTGGCCCGCGTCGGGCCGCAGTCGCGCCAACTGGTCAACGAAGTCGAAAAACTTTGTCTCTACGCTGGTGATCGAGAGGAAATCACCCTACAAGACGTGGAAGCCATCTCCGTGAGGAACAAGCAAGCGCGGGCTTTTGCGCTGGGAGACGCTTTGGGAGATCGGAATTTGGCGCGCTTGTTGGCGCGCTTGGATGAAGAATTGTGGGAAGCGCAATTCGACCGAGATAAGAATGAAATCGGGTTACTCTATGGATTGATTTTCAAGGTTCGGGCCGTACTCTTGTTAAAGGAAATGCTGCAAGAGGGATGGCTTCACGAGACGGGGGATTTTTCCAACTTCAAGTCGCAGTTGGCTAAAGTTCCCAGCGCAAAATTATCTGAGGATAAAAAATACAATCCATTGGCGCTTAATCCGTACGTGTTATTCAGGGCCTTATCGCAGGTGAAAAACTATTCATCCGCGGAGTTGATTCGGGCGCTGGAACTGTTGTTGCAGGCGAATCAAAGACTGGTCTCGAGTTCGTTGGACGAGCGGGTGGTTTTACAACAGGTTTTGATTGAGATCGTCGGGGCGACGCCAACGCCGGGGCGGTCGAGTCGCTAACACGAGCGAGATTGAGGAACGAGGATGAGTGGAATAAATCAGAAAAAATGACGACTTCTCCTGCCAACTTGATGGTGCTGACCGGTGACCGCTTTGCCTGCGTAAAAGTCACTGGACGGGCGACTTTTACTCAAGCGGTTGATTTCAAGGCGCTGCTCGCTGGTTTGGAAGCGCGGGGCTACCCCTGTATTGTCATCGAACTGTCAGAATGTTCACTGATGGACAGCACCTTTCTTGGCGTTTTGGCGGCTTTGGCGGCTCGGCTGAATGTAGCCAACGGAGAATGTGAAACACGGGCAATCGAGTTGCGCCATGCGAATGCGCGGTTGGTTGATCTGCTTGAAAGCCTGGGCGTGTTGCACCTTTTCAAAATGGGGCACGCGGAAACTGTAAATTCCGGCTATCAGACAGTGGCAACAGACGTCTGCCGACAATCACGCGAGGATTTGATCCAAGCCTCGATCGAGGCCCATGAGGCACTTATGCAACTCAATCCCAATAACGTGGAGAAATTCAAAGAGGTCGCAAAATTCCTTAAAGACGACCTGAAGAAGCTTAAAAACACTAAAAAATAACGTAAAAATCGAACCTGCTGGCTTCCAGTATTGTGGCGATTTACCTGGCGGTAAAAACTGAAACAACTGCTTTTCTACGTTCGCGTTTCTTATTCTCTCTCTAATAAATCATTTTATCATTGAGTTTTATCTGGGTTCCGCTAGCCTGAGCAGGCGTCAGGCTTTTGGAGTTACGGAGTTCCCAAGATTTCCAGACTGGAATCACGATATAGTAAAAGAACGGCTTTTTCCGTTGGTTTTGCAATATAGCGTGGGTCGTGTCTGCTCAAAAGCGTTACGCTTGGTTCATTAACACTATGCTAAAACGTAAGTCTGTCCGAAATACTATCGTTAAATCTCGAAATACTGCTCCGGCGAGAAAACCTTCCCCAACCAAAGCCCCTTCCGTTCGGCGACGCTTCGTTTTGCCGAGCGTTCGACGACAAAGCAAGGACTCCAGCGCATCCGTCGCGGTCGAAGCGACCAAAGCAGCTAAAGAGACCACGCCACGCCGCGGCACCCCAGCGGCCGAAGCGGTGAAGAAGCCGGAGTTGCCCACGCAAATCGTGGCCATGGCGAATCCGAGTGCGAGCGCGGTGGACATGACTGAAACGGTGAAGATGTTGCTGCATCTTTCACAGGAGAACGGCTACATCACGTTCGACGACATCAATGACATTCTACCGGACGGCTTGACGCCGGAAGACTTGGATACGCTGTTCACCAAGCTGCGGAGTTTGGATGTTGAGATTGTTGATCAAGCTGAGGTGCAGCGCGCCGCCAAGAAGGACGAGGCGGAAGAGCCTGAAGAGGATTCGCGGCTGGAAATTTTGGATGATCCGGTGCGGATGTACATGAACCAAATGGGCAAGGTGCCGCTGTTGACCCGGGAACAGGAAGTGGAGATTTGCAAGCGCATTGAGGACGCCGAAATCGCCATGAAGCAAATTATTTGCGGGCTTGGGTTCACGGCCAAGGAGCATATCGCCATCGCGGAAAAATTGCTGAGTGAACCGCCGAAAGAGCGATTTGATCGCGTCGTGGTTGATAAAAAAGTTGCGAATCGTGAAGGCCACCTCAAAGACTTGCGCACCCTGATCAAGAAGGTCCGGACATCTGATATCAAGGTGGATGAAAAATACGCGGCGCTGATGAAAATATCCCAAAAGGGCCGCAAGGAGAAGCTGCATAAGGAATTCACCAAACTGAGTCAAAAATTGCAGGAGATGTTTCCCAAGTTTGCGTACAAGCAGAAGGTCATCGAGGAAATGATTGTCGTGGCTGGAAACATCTACGAGAACCTGCAAGCCAGCTCCCGCCGCATTCAGGAACTGGAGCGCTTGCGGACCACATCCGAACGCCGCGCGACCATTGAAGCCGAGCAGGCGCGGATTCGCACCCTGGAACAATTTGTTCGCATGCCGAAAGAGGAATTCTCAAAGGCGTTTGCCAATTTGAAAGACGCGGCGGACCGGGCGCATCGGGCCAAAACGCACATGGCCGAGGCCAATTTGCGCCTGGTGGTTTCCGTGGCCAAGAAATACACCAACCGCGGTCAATCATTCCTCGATTTGATTCAAGAGGGCAACATTGGTTTGATGAAGGGCGTCGAAAAATTTGAATACCGGCGCGGTTACAAATTTTCCACCTACGCCATCTGGTGGATTCGCCAGGCCATTACACGTTCGATTGCGGATCAGGCGCGCACCATCCGCATCCCGGTCCACATGATCGAAATCATGAACAAACTCTGGCGCGCGCAGAAACAACTCACCCAGGAACTCGGGCGCGAACCCACCCCGGAAGAGTTGGCAGATGAAATGCACATGCCGGTGAGCCGGATTAATTCACTGCTCAAGATGGCGCAGCAGCCCGTCTCGCTGCATGCTCCCGTCGGGGATGACGGCGACGTCAGCGTGGGTGATTTTATCGAAGACAAAAGCGCGGAAAATCCTTCCGACGTCACCAGTTATTCATTGCTTAAAGAAAAGCTGGGCGACGTGCTTACCACGTTGACCGAACGCGAACGCAAGATTCTTGAGATGCGGTTCGGTTTGGTGGATGGCTACGAGCGCACTCTGGAGGAAATCGGCAAAATGTACAACGTCACCCGGGAGCGCATCCGGCAGATTGAAGCCAAAGCACTCCGCAAGCTGCGCCATCCGACGCGCGTGCGCCACTTGCAAGGCTTCCTCGATAGCGAAGATGCCGCCGCCGCCTGAGGGCAGGGGGATGGGCTGGAATCCGCCGTGTTTATTCCGCGTTCTGGAGCATTCGGTTTGACATGAGCCGAAGCGTTCGGAAAATTATTGATCCCGGTGGCCAGAGTAGCTCAGGGGTAGAGCAGAGGACTCATAAGCCTTTGGTCGCAGGTTCAATTCCTGCCTCTGGCACCACATTTTCAACGGCTTGCGCTTGTAACGGGGGCAGGCCGTCTTATTAAAGATCAGTCAGAATCCACTTGGTTACACGCTGACAATTGCTCGCAGCTTTTTTCCGTGCGCTCAAGTTTGCGGCCAATTTTGAAACGGAGAGTTTCGGCACTATGCTCGTTTGCTCAGTCTGGTGTTTCCCGTTGACGCGGCGCGATTGATCTGGTTCGTATTGATCTGCCATTGGCTTTCCAAGCCGATCATTGCCGGAAGATTACATTGCCTGGCGTGGTGACGACGTCCCGTTGCGGATAAGGATTGTTCTGCCTGCACCCTCGTAGCGCCGATGCCCCTTGCCATCTTGAGTTGATTCATTCTGAAACCAAGCGCTGATTTTGAAAAACACGGAATTGGTTTCATTTTGCAACGTCGCTTGAAGTTGACCATGGCCGGACAGCGTCTGCATGCGTTATTGGCGCGCGTGTTCCGGTCTCCGCCGAACCCGCGGGCCGCGCTTTTGCTTTGCTCGCGGTTTAAGAGGTTACTACGCTTCGGCACAGGCTCATGCTTGCCAGAATTCCATTTCGCCTCACTGAATTATTACTCGTCGCCACGGTGATCATCCTCGCGCTGGTCTGGGCGGAGCGCATTGCCTGGCGGCAGATTGACGCGTTGCGTTCCGAAATCATTCCCGCTCAAATTACTAAAGTCGCCGCTGATTCCGCCGCTACTGAACGGTTTGTTGCCGACACCAATGCCGCCTTGAAGCGGGTGCAACAATTTTTATTGCTCTCACTGTTGGGATTGCTGGTGAGCGGAAGCGTCATCCTGATTTTGATTTATCGCCGCCTGATTGCGCCGTTGCGCACCGGTTTGTCGGAAAGCCACGCGATTATTGAACGCCAAGAAAAATTGGCGGCGTTGGGGGTGCTCGCCGCCGGCATTGCTCATGAAATCCGCAATCCGCTGACGGCCATTAAAGTGCGTGTCTTCAGTCTGAAAGCATCGCCGCTGGCCGCCGCCTCTGATCACGAGGATTTGGAGGTCATCGAGCATGAGATTGATCGGTTGGAACGCATCGTCCGGGACTTCCTGCAATTCGCCCGCCCCACCGAGCCTGACCTGCAGCCGGTTTCCGCCGGCAAACTCCTGCGGGATGCCGCCGTGTTGTTGGCCGCCGATCTGACCCGGCGCGGTCTGCAATTCAAACTGGATCTGGATATGGACGGAACGGTGCGGGCGGATGCCAACAAAATGAGGCAGGTGCTGATCAACATGATTCAAAACGCGGCGGAGAGTACCGAAGCGGGCGGCACGATCAGCTTGCGCACAAATCTTGAGAAACGCGTTCTGGATGGGAAATTCGGTCGGGTCATGATTTTGGAGATCAGTGACACCGGACGGGGGATTTCACCTGAAGTCGAAAAGCGGATGTTTGATCCGTTTTTTACGACCAAAGAAAGCGGTACCGGTTTGGGCTTGGGCATCGCCGCGCGGATTGTAGAGCAGCATGGCGGGGTCATTCATTACCAAACGGAATTGAATCACGGCACCACTTTTAGCATTATGCTTCCGCTCGCGGCGAACGATGAAAGACAAGCCTAACATTCTGCTGGTCGAGGATGACACGAATATCGCCTCCGGATTACAAAAGGTGATGCGCGCCAACGGCTATGAGGTCACCACCTTGAGTCGCGGGGACATCGGATTGGAGCAAGCCATTGCGCGATCTTTCGATGTCGTCATCACGGACCTCCGGCTGCCTGGTCTGGATGGTCTCGAACTCGTCCGCCAGCTACATCAAGCCAAGCCCAAGCTGCCCATCATTCTCATCACGGCGCACGGTTCAACCGAGGTCGCCATCGAAGCCACCAAGTGGGGCGCCTTCGACTATGTGCCCAAACCGTTTGAAGTTGAAGAGCTGCTCGATCTGATGGCGAAGGCGCTCGAAAGCAGCCGGCTCATGTCAGAACCCGTGGACATGGGCGAGGCTGTATCGGGGCGCACGGCCATCATTGGGAACAGCCGGATCATGCAAGGCATTTACAAGGAGATCGGGCGTGTGGCGGCGGCTTCCGTCACTGTCTTGATTCGCGGCGACACCGGCACCGGGAAGGAATTGATCGCTCGCGCCATTTACCAGCACAGCAATCGCGCGGACGCTCCTTTCATCGCCATCAACTGCGCGGCGATTCCCGAAATGCTGCTGGAGAGCGAACTCTTTGGCCACGAACGCGGTTCGTTCACCGGCGCAGACGCACGACGGATTGGTCGTTTTGAACAAGCCAGCGGCGGCACGATTTTTCTGGATGAAATCGGTGACATGGACGCCAACCTCCAGGCAAAACTGCTGCGCGTGCTGCAAGACAAGGTGATTCAACGCGTGGGCGGACGCGAAAATATTCCCGTGGACGTGCGAATCATCGCTGCCACGCATCGCGATTTGGAAGCTGCCATTCGTGAACGCCTCTTTCGCGAGGACCTGTTTTACCGATTGAGTGTCGTGACGATCAAACTTCCCCCGCTCCAACAGCGTCGGGAAGACATTCCCGACATGGTCCGCTATTTTCTGCGGCGTTACGGACCGGAAGCTGGAGTAGCCTCGCCTGCCATTGCGTCGGAAGCCATAACCTATCTGCAAAATCAGGATTGGCCGGGCAACGTGCGCGAGCTGGAGAACACCGTTCGCAAAGCGCTTTTGACTGCGCGCGATTACACCATCAGTCTGGAACACGTCAAAGACGTGCTTACCCAGGCGCGTGAGCCTGCGGCGACCTCGACGCAATCTCATGCCGCTTATATCACGGCCTTGATGGATCAGGTTGAACGCGGTGAAGTTCATAACGCCTTCGCCCGGATGTTGGCGGACCTCGAACCTGAACTTTACGCGCAAGCCATTCGCCGGGCTCGTGGCAACATCACCAAAGCCGCGCAATGGCTGGGGGTGACCCGCCTGAAAGTGCGGGAAAAATTGAAAGAATTTGGATTGCCCCACCATCGCGAGCACGACACCACCCCGCAGTGATCGAATTACAGCCGACCGGAAAACTCCGTTCCGCCCGGCGCAGCCCGGTTTTACCACGTTGATTTCAGATGAAGTAACGCTTCGCTTCCGGCCGGACGTCCGCCCTTTTCCTTTGCCATTCATTTCCTCGCTTCTTCGCAGAGATTGCCTGGCATTCCGTCGGTGGCTGCGGCCGAGGACGGTCGCACACTCCGTTGATAGCAGTTTAAGGTCGTAGGACGGCGCGATAAAAACGCTGGTCATTGGGGGACGCATCTTGAAATTCCCAAGCGTCGGCGTCGCCCTGACCGCGTGTGCGTTCCGTCCATTCATGGAGATCCGTTGAACTCTCCACAACAAAGCGCAAACCGGTCACGCCGTTGGCGCGGATTCGCCATGCCTCATTTTCAATGGATTCCGGGACCGATAATCGCATGGCAGGGTGCGCCACCCAGCGCGCGAGGCTCACCGCAGATTTATTGCCTGCGGCGGGAAAGAGGCCGCCCACCCACAACGCGTTTTCCTGCCATGCCATAGTTCGCACTCTTGGTACGGGAGTAGCGACCTCCCAACCGCGTAGCCCGGAGCCCAGTCGCGTCCAGTTCGTCCCATCAAACCGCGCCAGCGCCGGAATGTTTTGCCCGCCGGCACTGGTAAAAAATCCGCCCACGTAAAGTTGTCCCTCGCGCATCGTCATGGTCATGATTGCCGTGGCGGAAGCCAGCACGCCATCGTGCGGCGGAGTGCCAACGGGATGCCATTGAGTGCCATCCCAGCGCGCCAGATTATTGACCGCCACTCCACCCGCCGTTGCGAAGCGTCCACCGGCAAACACGTTTGTCCCGTCCACGACGATGGCTTGCACCGTGGCGCCGGTCGCACCGTCCAGCCCGCCACCCAAGGTTTCCCATTGACCATTTTTCCAAACGGCAATGCGATTCGCCGCCAACGTACCGATACGAGTGAAGCCACCACCCGCGTAAAGATTACCTTCCGCCCAAGTAAGTGCCGTGATTCCGTTGTTCACCTGATCCGCCAATGTACTCCATTGATTGCCATCCCACCGTTTCACCGTCCGACCGTTGACTTGGAAATCGGCAAGCGATTCCCCGATGAAGAGGTTCCTTCCGTCGCTGACCATGGCGCCGATGGGGCCGTTCGTGACGTTGCCGACCGGTTGCCACTGGTCGCCATCCCAGCGAGCAAGATTGTGAATGGTGGCGTTATTCATGAACGCGCCTCCGGCAAACAACTGACCGTTTTGGACCACCAGACTCCAAATGACGGGAGCTCCGCCGACATTCGTAAAGTCATCGCCTAATTTCGTCCAGGCATTGGATTTCAATTGCCAGACGGCGCGACCACTCGTCCCATTCGGTTCGGAATAAACTCCCCCGACGAACAGCGAATCTTTGTCGGTAGCCATCGAGAAAATGCTCAGAAAACCATCCGTCAGCGCGAGACTGTTGTTGACCACCAACGGCTTCCACTGCGTGTCGGTCCACTCCGCGACGTGTCCGGCCCGTTGTCCCTGAACCGAGAAGAAATAGCCCACCGCGAACAACCGCCCATCATCCGCAAGGCATAATTCGTTCGGATTTTCAGCCGCCGGCCAGGTATCCGCGCCGAGGGATTGCCAGGCTGAACCATTCCAACGCGCCACATTATTTATCGTGGTGCTTCCACTCTGCTTCAAACTGCCCACGGCATACAAACCATTGCGCGTGGAGAGCAGGCGGTCTGGTGCTTGATCGAATCCGGCGCCCACCGGCCACCAATTTTCCCCGTCCCAACGCGCGAGATTGTTGGCGGCAATTCCGCCGATATTGGTGAACGAACCACTTCCGTAAAGTCCTCCGGCGTGGATGGCGAGCGTGCGAAAGGTTTGATTGGTCAGCCCAGGTAAAAGCTGCCAGGTTGCGCCATTCCAATACGCATTATACGGAATTGCCGTATCCGCAATGACGTTGAAGTCACCGGAAACATACACCGTCTCACCGCGCACGGCGATGCACCCAATTCCCTCCGTCCTGCTAATCCGGCTGTCGTACGTTTCCCAGACGTTTCCATTCCAACGGGCGACACCGTAATAGTTGGTGTCGCCAGCCAACTGCAGGTTGCCCGCGGCAAACAAATTGCCGTTCTGAACCAGAAGCCGACGAACCCGCGCGGCGGCAATACCAGGCAACGCGCTCCAGTTTGTGCCGTTCCAACGGGCCAGACCGGGCAGCCAGTCATCGCCCGAACGCACGAAATTTCCACCGGCATAAAGTTCATGCTCCCAGACGGCCAAAGACGTGACTGTCCAGCCGATGGCATTGGTGGCGGACAATCCTTCACCCACCGGCCACCAATTGGTGCCGTCCCAGCGGGCCACGCCGGGGGCAAAGTTTGCGCCTGCACCCTGAAAAGCTCCGCCGACAAACAGTTCGCCGTCGTGCCATACCGCCGCCAGCGCACCTCCATCCAAAGCCGGTCGGCCAAAGCGAAAGTCCCAACGCGCATCGTCCACGTGGTTCGCCCAAACTGCGCTGGCAAGGCAGCCGATCAGCGCGGTTGGAAGCCAAGAATTCATCAATCGAGATTGTAACATGAAGGTAGTTTGCGTCAACGGATCGGGTGGGGGATCGGCGGGCGCTGCTGTGTCAAATGGGACGACCTTTGATCGTTGTTGTCTGATTGGAGACTGAAGCGCCTTAAGTCCGGCGCAAACCGCCCGTTTGACGGCCCACCTCAATCCGCCTGATTCGTCCACGTTCTTCGCTTCCAGCCCGAAAGGTTGCACTGATTATCAGGCGCTGGCGGTTTGACGCAATCGCATCTTATTCCGGGAGTCGGGCAACCCAAGCGCAACCGCGACGGATGAGTTGGGGCACGATCGAGTTGGTGAGTGCTTTCACGTCGTGGCCGAGCGTAGTCATAAACACGCGGCCCTGACCGTATTCATGGACCAAGGCTATCGGATGGTTTTTACCGTCCACTTTCGATTTCGCTTCGGCAAGGACGTGGATCGGCGCAGTACCGGTCAGGCAAGTGTAAAGCTCGTCATCCGTTTCAAAGTCGCTTAATCCGCGCGTGAGGGGATGCTTCCCATCCACCAGGCGTACGGTGAACAGACCCCGCGGATCGTGCTGCGGTTTGCCCGGTCCGGCGCCGTGCCAGACGCGCCCCAAAATATTTTGAAATTCGGGCCACTCGCCATGCCACGCGCCGCAACTGAAGTGGACGCTCATTAATCCGCCGCCACGTTCCACATGGCGCCGCAGATTCTCTCGCGCGGCCACGCCGGGGCCGGGCACTTCCCAATTCTGAAAATTCAACAGCACGACGGCATAGTTGGTGAGCGCCGCGGAATCCAGGAAGTGCGGGTCTTCCACGATGCGCACGTCGAGGCGTGGATCGGTTGCCAAAATTTGTTTCAACCCGGGGCTGGTTTCACGCCATTGGTGACCTGGATAGTCCACACCCGTGACAATCAGGACGCGCGCTTGATCCGCGGCCGGGTTTGAAATCGGCGTCATCACGACGAGGAATAAAACCAACCGAGTCAGCGGAAATGGCCGGGTCATGTCGCCCTCAAAGCAGTTGCGTTTGCCCTGGAATATAAACTGGATACGAACCATCGGGGTCGGGCTGCACCGGTGGGGCCATGCCGTCGCGGCAATCCTCCGGTTTGGGCGCGTAAGCAAAATCCGACGCGTTGATTTCCTCCCAGGTCACCTGTTTACCCGTGTAACAGGAAATCTGGCCCATGATGGTGGTCAAGGTGCTGCGCACCATGTAATCGCCGTTGTTGATGGGTTGACCGGAACGAATGGCGGCAAAGAGGTGATCGTGCTCCACCTGATACGGATCGCACTGTCCCTGCCAGCGCCAGTTTTTTTCGCCCCAGATCCGACAGTTTGTCAGTGACGCTTTACCTTTCGAGCCAAGCACCAGGCTCGATGATTCATCGTAACAACCGGTGGTGGTGCGGCAGAACGCATAAATGCGCACCCCGCTTTCCAGTTCGTAAATCACCGAGTGATGGTCAAAGACGTTGCCATACTTGCCTTCGGTCATGGATGAGCGTCCGCCCAGTCCGTGGCATTGGAGCGGGACTTGTTCGCGCAACACCCAGCGCGCGCGGTCGAGATTGTGAACGAGTGATTGCGGGACGTCGTCACCCGATAACCAGGTAAAGTGGTATTGCGCGCGGCATTGCCATTCGAGTTCGGTAAGCTCCGGGTGGCGTTCGATGATGCCGTAGGGGGCGCGCAGGAAATTTTCCTCGATGGCAATCACCTCGCCGATCTCGCCGTCGTGGATGCGTTGCACGGTTTCCGCGTAGCCCGCGTGATAACGACTCTGCAAACCGGAGACGAGGCAGAGTTGCTTTTCCCGCGCGTGATCGCATGCTTGCTGCAGTTGCTTGATACCGTATGGATCAATGCCGTGTGGTTTCTCGACGAAAACATGCCTGCCTGCGGCGGTGGCGGCCCGGGCGTGCAACGGATGAAACTTCGCCGCGTTGGCGATCAACACCACGTCCGCAGCGGCGATGACGTGTTGGTAGCTGTCAAATCCGGTGAAACAATGATCGTCTCGCACCTGTACCTGATCCGCTTTGCCGTCTTTGCTCAGTTCGGCGGTAATGGCCTGCCGCGCGTGATGGATTCGATCCAGGAAAACATCCCCCATTGCCACCAATCGGGCGCCGGGATCGGCGCGCAACGCTTGAAAGCCGGCGCCGCTGTTGCGACCACCACAACCAATCAAGCCGACTTTGAGTATGTCGCTGCCCGCCGCATGCGCAAAGCGGGCGATGTCCAATCCCGCCAGCGTTGTGGCCGCGGCGGCGGTGGTGGTGGATTGGAGAAACTTGCGCCGGGTCAAATGCGGCTGGTCTTGGTTTGGCATAATATCACGATATCCGGGGTTCAGGTTGGCCGATGGTTGCTGATGGGATTGGTTTGCGCAAGTCGCGAAAACCGTCGTGAAACCGGCCGTTTCCGAGTTTGCGGGCTTCCAGGTTGAAGTCGAGAGCGGAGTCCGCTAGGCTGGAAAGGTTATGACGTTGACAGAAAAGCTCCTCGCCCGCGCCGCCGGAAAAGCTTCCGTGCAGGCCGGTGATAATGTTTGGGTAAAGGCCGACGTGCTGATGACGCACGATGTTTGCGGGCCGGGGACGATTGGCGTGTTCAAACGCGAGTTCGGCAAGAATGCGAAAGTCTGGGATAAAAACCGCGTGGTGATCATTCCCGACCACTACATTTTTACAACCGATCAGCGCTCTAACCGCAACGTGGACATCCTGCGCGAGTTCGTCAATGAACAAGGGCTGCCGTATTTTTATGACGTGATTGATGACCCGCACGGCACCTGGCATTTTGATGCGTCGAAGGACGTGCAGAAACGCCAGTACGGATCCAACTACGCGGGGGTATGTCACGCGGCCTTGCCGGCCAAAGGGCACACCCGCCCGGGTGAAGTGTTGTTCGGCACGGATTCGCATACCTGCATGGCGGGTGCGTTCAACGAATTTGCCACTGGCATCGGCAACACCGACGCCGGGTTTGTAATGGGCACGGGCAAATTGCTGCTCAAGGTGCCCGAGACGATGCATTTCCAGCTCGAGGGCAAGCTGCAGCCGGGCGTGATGGCCAAGGACCTGATCCTGCATTGCATCGGCGAAATTGGCTTCGATGGCGCCACCTATCGCGCCATGCAATTCGACGGGCCCGGCGTCGCCTCGCTGTCCATGGACGACCGCATGACGATGGCCAACATGGCGATTGAAGCCGGCGGCAAGAACGGGATCTTTCCGTTCGATGCGCGCACGGCGGAATACGTGGATGCGCGCGTGAAGCTCAACGGCACGGAATCCCGTTACGAACCGGTGACGCTGGATCGCGACCAGAAGTTCATCTACGAGCTGGTGGTGGATTTGTCAAAACTCGAACCGCTGGTGGCGTGCCACCCGGATCCGGGCCAGCGCAAAACCGCCCGCGAGATGAATCACCTGAAGCTCGACCGCGCCTATGTCGGCTCCTGCACGGGTGGCAAGACGAGCGACTTCGTGGAATTCGCCCGGGTGCTGCGCGGGCACAAGGTCAAGATTGACACCTTTGGCGTGCCGGCCACACCGCAGATCGTGGATGAATTGCAAATGACCCGCTGGGGCAACGAAACCATCTGGCAGATCCTGACCAACGCCGGAGTGCGCATGACGGAAAATGCCGGGTGCGCCGCGTGCCTGGGCGGACCGGTGGACACCTTCGGCCGCATCAACAAAGCAGGCGTCAACTGCATCAGCACCACCAACCGGAACTTCCCCGGACGCATGGGCAACAAGGAATCGAAGGTGTTTCTGGCCAGCCCGGCCACCGTGGCGGCGAGCGCCATCACCGGCGTCGTCACCGATCCGCGGGAGTTTCTGAGCTGAACCGTCGTCGTAGTTTCAAACCCTCGCGAGCGACATTTCGCGAGGGCTTTTTGTTGGTTTACTCTATCGTGGCAACGGATTGCTGACAGCGACGCCGTGTAGCCTCAATGAAAGATGACACCGGGGACTAAAAAGGCAGGGAATACGTTGACTTACAATTAAGGACACCGGAGACGCCCTTTTGCAGCGAACGGTTGCCTATCCGGCCCTTCACACGGTGGCCTTGTGTGGTGGTGAGCTTGTCGCCCGCCGCACCCGCCGAAGCTTCTTTTCGATTACCCGCTTCAATGCAAATGGATTAAGGGAGGTCCCACTCAGTTCCCTGACCGCCACTCCCAATCGCACCCGTATCCCAAGGTGTAGTCATATTTCTTCAAAAAGTGCTTGGCACCATCGGGGGGGGGGATACGTATTGTTCATTCAAATCGCACCAACGTAACACGAACCGTGTTTACCAGTAAGTTTGGTTTTTAGAAAACAGGAGAAGCAATGGGTGTTTTTTATCTTAACGCTATTCGGAATGGGATTTACGCCAGCGGCGTTGCCATCCTCATTTCACAGGGCTTTTCGCCAATATCTGTCATTGGGCAAAGTGCCAACTCCGAAGAATTGTTGGCTACCAATTCACCCTTTGTGGTCTATCTGCAAAATGCGCCTTGGATTAAGGATATGGTTTATGTTGAAAGTCAATTTCATAGAGCCGTTTCTGGCGACAAGCCCGGAAAATCTGATAGAACAACGTGGATCAACGCAACGAATCACGCAGCGATTCAACCCAGCGGTCTATTCATTGAAAGGCTTACGGGAAGTCCGTTTGGACCAAAGCGCACCCCAGATCAGCGGCTGGTTCACGGGATTTCCGATCATTACGATTGGAATGCAGAGATCGATGAAAACCGGATTGGGAGACTGTCGCTGAGTTCAAAATTACCAAGTGAGGGTGCTTCAGAGAAGAATCTTTCCACCAGGAACTCAAAGCTGGTAGAAAAGTTAGTCAACCGAATCCGCCATTTTGGGCTGCCCCCGCTTCGCACCAATTCCTTCAGATTGCTAGATCAGAATCAATTTGAGGCTGTAACGGATGAAGGCTTTGTGTTGTCGGCGAAAATCCAGGCCTCATCCAATAACAACCCGCTGGCTTTGACCTATATTCTGGAAGAGATCACCAACGATGTATTTTCCATAACGTACGGCTACCCTCACGGAGGGACATTGCCCACTTATTTTGAGTACAGGGAAATGCGAAACGGACGCCCCTATGGTATCCCCACAACAAATCGAATTCTGACGGTTAGTTATGGGATTGATGAGAGTGTTGCCAAGGGATACAGCCCATCCGCCTTCTTTACCAACCTCGCCATTTTTACCCGCATCCTGATTGAGTCCAACGGCCAACGATTTTTGATAAAAGAGAACGGCCAAGCCAGCTTGATTGATGAATCTCCACCCCCGCCGTTGCCCGGCAAGGAGAAAAAAGGGAAGGCTTTCACCATTATTATAATTTTTCTGATTGCAGGTGGGCTTGTTGTTTGGAGAGTCCATCAACGCAACCTGTAATGAATGCCAAGCCACCAGCTACGGGAGCTGTCTCCTACCAATCGGATAACACCAAACACTGTTCATATGCATGTCAAAATGGTGACGGGCAAGTTTCATATGTAAACTATTACGCCGGAGCCTTCCCAACCGGGGCATCATGCGACCCATCAGGCAGCGGCAGTGGCGGCAGCAGAGGCTCTGGTAGCGGCACCGGCGGCAACTAAAAACGTGCCATTCAAGTCCATGGCACTCCGTCCTTCGTCGGGGCGGAGTGCCGGTTGAAAATTACAGATTATCAGCGGCAAGCATGCACTGACAATATGTGTTCGACAAATTCTCAGCAAAGGCTTGATTTAACAATCTGGAAGAGGTGCGTGTTGGGAATCCTTTTGTTGGCTATCACCTTCAAATTGTTCGCCATCGTTAATCCGACAAAGTTGATGGATCAAACAGACCACGTGTTGCACGTACAGATTCGTTATGTGATTGTTGTGGCGTGTATTGCGGAGATTTCTTTGTGTGCATTTCTTTATCTGACCGCCAGTCAAATAAAAACCATCTGGTCAGTTTTTGTTTTTTCCGTGTTAATCCTACTTTATCGGACACTCGCCTCTGCCAATGGAGCTATATCTTGCCCCTGCCTTGGCAATGTAGCTGATTGGTGGCCATGGTTGGGGCGGCATGAAGGCCCAATTCTAACCAGTGTGGCCATCTGGCTTTTCTTAACCTCCGCCATACAGCTTATACCTGGAAGGGAAGATTCTTGAATTCTATTTCTCGTGGAACCAAAGACAGTGATGGTTCTCTTCAGGCTTCTGGTAATCCGGTTTACCCGAACGGAGGAATCGAACTGGCAACGGTTAACAATGCGCGGCCAAAGTTCCACGTCTGGACTGGTGTAGTGATTTTTTTACTCGCTGCGATTTTTTTTACGTGGTCATCTCCCTGGCGTGCTCTGGAGTGCGGACCGGATGAGGGCATGGAGTTTAGCAAAATTCAACTGCTGCTGCAGAAGCCCGAAATGGCGAAACTTGCATGGAATGATCAATCGTGGTTTTACTCGCAATTTTTTGCGGCGATTTTTTCTATCACTGGTTTTCAACCTGGGATTGCCCGTCTAACAACATTGGTTTTGGTCAGTTGGATGTTGTTTGTATTTCCCCGGTTGATGCCTAAAAGTGCTGGCTGGCCGCACCTGCTCTGCGCCTGCTTGTTTTTTTGGTGCTGGCCGTTTATTCCAAACTTATCTGTTTCTGCGATGCTGGAAACACCAGCCTTCGCGCTGGCAATCATCGCCGCTGCGATTACGCCGCGTGAGTGGTCGGAATGGAAATTATGGCGCTTTGCGAGTGCGGGGTTTTTGTTCGCAATTGCGGTTCAAATAAAGCTGACCGCGCTGATCGTTTTACCGGCGCTAGCTGGCAAAATATTCCTGCTTTGGTGGCGGGAAATTCGGGGCCAAGCCGTTGTTGTAACTGAAACGAAAGGCCCGCAAGTGGAACATTGGGCACTGAAGCTGGCATTTGGAGGGCTGGTGTTTGGCGTCGTTTTTATGGTGCTGGCCGCTTGGTCGCCCACATGGGATTTGTCCCAGCTGTTCGGCAGTCATTTTGCAGCTGGTGAAACAAAGGCGGCCGCTGAATATCGTCTGGAACCCGGCGAATTGTTAAAATCTCCGGGTCTGTGGTTGGCAGCCATATTAAGCATTATCGGCTTTTGGCGTCAACGGAACGCGCATGAGGTCATGTTTGCCTTGATTTTGCTAATCACGGTCACGGTCATTCATTTCAACCACAGGCCGTGGTGGTATTATTATGGCATCCACTTTGCCGTGCCGTTGGCAATTTTGGGTGGCTGGGGTGTGACAGAGCTTTTGCGAGCGGCACTAAAACCGAGTTCCAACGCGGCAGGAGCAATGCAGCCAGTCTTCAATAAAGAAATCTCCATGATGCTTGGCATGGCAATCGTATCACTTTGGGCAAGCTTTGAGATCCCGCGCGGCTTTGAACACACCGCGCAGATTCGCAATGAGGAAAAAACCAATGATAACAATGCGATTTATGAACTTGAAAAATATAAGGGACGCGTCAATTGGGTATTCACGCGACGTAATATTTTAGCGGCACAGGCAGGTAATGTTCTACCTCCAGAACTAACCATTCTCGCCAAAAAACGATACTGGACGGGCAACATCAATGATGAATCCATTCTGGCGACGGTTAAGCATTATCAATGTGAAATCTTAATTTTGTACGCCGACAAAGAGTTGAAGAATACAAACTGGAATCAATTTCTGGACAGTAATTATATGAAGGTTTTGTCAGAAGAAAATGAATCAATTTTTGTGGCCAACCAGTTAAATCCAGTGCTGCCACCTCAAAGGGAGAGTTTGCTAAAGCAAATGGGGCTTTGAAATATTTCTCCTGCCCATCTTCCCCGGATGAAATCCACACCGACCAACCGCGATTTGGCAAAGACGATCAGACGCTTTATACGGTTTGGTCTCGTTGGCGCCAGTGGCATGGCGGTGGATATGGGGGTGTTATATCTGCTGACCGATCCAAAGTTTCTGCCCGTAAACATCCTCTTGAGCAAACCCATTGCGGCTGAGGTGGCCATCGTGAATAATTTTGCTTGGAATGAGTTTTGGACCTTCGCGGATACACCAGCGGCCACTCAAACTCATTGGCAAGCACGGTCCCGACGTTTTGCCAAGTTCAATCTCATTTGTCTCGCAGGCATCGGCCTGAGCCTCGCGCTGATAAAGGCGCAACTAAATTGGCTGGGAATGAATGTTTATCTCGCCAATTTGATCGCCATTATCGTGGTGAGCCTGTGGAATTTTGTCCTGACACTTAAATTTGGCTGGAATGAACCGGCGTGCCGGGTTTGATCTGAGTTGTACTTGACGTTACGACGGCGGGCGCTTCAACTAATCCACGTTGTTCCCAGCGGTGGTGTTGAGTTCGGCAAACAGAGGCAAACATTCCGTGTATCGAATCATTGGGGCTGACAAAAAAGAATACGGGCCGGTCACGACCGGCCAGATTCGCGAGTGGCTCGCGCAAGGCCGACTGACTCTGGATACGCCCATCAAATCAGAAGGCGATACCGGATGGTGTCCACTGCGGACGCTACCTGAGTTTCGCGTCGCAACTCCGACTGGTGGCGTGTCACCGATGGCGGCAGCGCCAGTCACCTCGAGCAACGGCCTTGAGAAGGTGATTCCCTATAAAAATGCGTACGCCTTGATTGGGTATTATCTCGCCGTGTTTTCGCTGCTGCCATTGATTGGTGCGCTGCTGGGGCTGGTTGCTCTGGCCTTGGGAATTTTAGGGTTGCGCTTCCGTCGGCGAAATCCCACCGCTGGCGGGACAGTTCATGCGTGGATTGCCATCATCCTGGGCGGGCTATGCGGCTTTGGCTACCTGGCCATAATCATCACTCTGGTGAGCACCGCACTTGTGAACACGCACTGAACAACGTGAAGCAAGCTCGTTTGGAATCATGATTGGAACTGAGCTGCCTGAGAATAAAACGCATTAACGGATCCCTCAGTGAACCCGCGCAAGTTATTTATTATGAGTAGTTTTTAGCGAAGGAAAGATGGCGACCCTACCGGGACTCGAACCCGGGCTACCTCCGTGAAAGGGAGGTGTCCTAACCGCTAGACCATAGGGTCATCAAGGGCGCAAATTCTATTAAAGTTTATCGTGGTGTCACGAAAAAACCCGAACAATTTCTTGCCAATTGCCGAGCGACGAAGTTCAATACTCGCTCTTCGAGCGAGGGCTGGGTAGCTCAGTCGGTAGAGCAGAGGACTGAAAATCCTTGTGTCGGCGGTTCGATTCCGCCCCCAGCCACCATTTCCATCTGCAAGGGCAGCAATGGTTTGTGTGGTTGCGGAGTCCAAACAAACACCAAAGCGGACACCAATTTTCTCACTCCGTGACAATTTGCAGTATTCGTCACAACTTGCCGTCATACGATCAATGAGATCACAGAAGAGTTCGGTGACTCATCAGGCGCTCGGCGCCCAAGCAGGTGCAGAGTGCCGTTTGGAACGATTCGATCGTGTAAGGCTTCGTCAGGAAGCAGGTGTGGAGATCCGATCCGGCGCACGCCCGCATCTGAGCTTGGTAATCGCTGGAGGCGCAAAGCTTGGATGACACGAGGATGGGAAATTTCACCCGCTGCTTGACCAATTGTTTTAGAAGGTTTCCGCCGGTCGCGCGGGGATTGTCGGACAACAAGTCCTCGGGATAATCGAGGTCGGCGATAAACAACTCTGGCGAATACACCTCCAGTCGCTGCCCCGCCCATGTATCGTCGTAGAATTGCTGCAAAGTGTAGCGCACCAGCGACTGCCGGAGCATTGCGGGGATCGAGTTGGGTTGCCCCGGATTGGCGATCATCGCAACCACTTGGACGGGTCTGATGTCCGGGCCAGTCGTGGGTGGCGGGGTGGTCGGGACGGTGATAAGCCTGGCGATCGTCTGCCTCAGGTCCCGGAGATCTGGCGGTTTGGCAGGAACTCGCGCCGTAATCCCGGTTGAGTTGCGTCTCCCATTTCCTCATGAAAATTGGTGCTACGCAGAAACGCGGAAAGAACCAACATCGGTATTTGGGGATTTAGTTTGGCAAGCCGATGTGAAAGTTCGACCGTACTGAGTCCCTCATGTCTTTGATCCGATATGAACAAGTCCGGGGGCGCTGCCTGTAGAGCTTGCCAGGCTTCGTCGCCGTTCCGACAAGAGGTGATTTCCAAGGTGGCAAATTGGAAGGTCAGAATGAAGGAGATGACCTTATGCAGGGAAATCTCGTCATCCAAATAAACGATTCGCAGGGGATGAGGGGCCGCTGATATTCCGCTGGCCTCGTGATGGTCCTGGATGGGTGACATTTGTCGGCAGGGTGCGAATAATCCGATCAAAAGTAAAGTCGGCGGCGACCAGGAGGTTCCCAATTGTGGGCGAGACCGCCGCTGGCTTTCCGGTTAATTGCTGGTGCGCGCGCGATAAGCCCGGAAACCGGAGTCCACCGAAATGCTGTTGGTCCATCGTCCCGAGCCATTGGCGGGCAGGGCGTTGGTGCGCCAGCCGGTCCAAGTGTGCAAGTCCGTCGAGCTTTCGATCACGTAGGTTTCACCCGGTTTGCCGGCCCCAACCAGTTCGTTGTCCCGTCCCAACGCCAGTTCCGGGACGCGGCTGGGCAGCGTGGTGGCGTCAAGAATTTGGTCGGTCAATCCGTGCGCGGTCCAGGTCATGGTGCGGCCATTGATTTGCATCAACGCGTAGTGGAACAATGAAAACTCCTCGGTAAAGACCGGCCAGAACGCCACGCGTTCGGTATCGAGATACCCGCCACCGCCGCCGACGACGGTGTAGGTAACGCCGTTGGTGATACCGCGGTTGTAGTTGTGCGAGTGGCCATTGATCACCATGTCCACATGGTATTGTTGGAAGAGCGGCACCCAATCGTTGCGCACCCAAGTTTCGCCCGTGTAACCGCCACCGTTCCACAGATTGGCGTAGGGCAGGCGATGGAAGCTGACCACGCGGAAGGCGGCGCGTTGCGTTTCCGGGCGGGCCAGTTCGTTCACCAGCCAGGCGTATTGTTCGGGCGACGCACTGGTGGACGCCTCGGAATCCAGGAAGATGAAACGGGAATTGCCGTAGTCGAACGCGAACCAGGCGCCATTACCAGGCAACACGCTGTAGGCATAACTGAAGGCGTACTCGGCATCGTGATTGCCGCGCGAGAACAGGGCCGGGCGCGTTTGCGCGATGTTATCAAATTCGAGCGCGTCGAACCAATACGCCTTCCAATCGTGCAGCGAGTTGCCACTGCTGGCGAGGTCGCCCGAGACGCCCATCCAATTCACCTGGTTGGTGATCATGCTGGGAATCAGTTGGTGCAGCACCTCCGGACCATTCTGGCTGTCGCTCCACCAGGCGACGGAGAAGGGTGTATCGCGGAAGGGCGCGGTGCGGAAGGGGTAGGTTGCGGAGGTGGTTGTGCCGCTGCGCACGCGATAGACGTAGTGCTGCTCGGTTTCCAGACCGCGGATCGTGGCGCGATGGATGAAATGCGTGGCGTCTATCTGCACCGTTTCAATCTGGCTGATGGTGTTTTCGTTCACGTTGGAACGTCCCCAATCCACGTAGTGTCGGGTGAGGTTGCCGTCGGTTTCCCAAAACAGACGCATGGCGTTCGTGCGATAATCCTGCAACATCGGGAGCTTGGTGATTTGCGGCGATGAGGAGAGCGGCCAGGGTTTTTGCAGACGCACGACGAGATCATCCGCCATGCCGTCGTTGTTGGCGTCGCGCCGGTGGTCGGCAATGATTTCCACACGGAGCTTGCGCGTGCCGATGGGCACGAGTCCGGTGATCAGCCGCCGCTGCCAGACGTTGTTGCCAGCGATCAGGGAACGCGCGGCGGAGATTTCCTGATCGGCAGTGTCCAGAAAACCGATCCGACAGGACACTTGATCGTCGAAGGCCCCGGAATTCTGTGGGGTGCGCAACCAGACTTCCGCGTCCAGCGCCGTGCCAGTGTCGAGATCGACCGGCGCGAAACCCTTGGCGATGAGGTCAATATCCTGGCGAATGACCGTGTTGCTGCCGGAGGCGTTGTTGCCGCCGTGGAAAAAGAAGTCGCCGCCATGAGGACTGCCCTTGCCGCCGCTACTGTTCGGAAAGAGCGGGTTGCCAGTGAGAATTTCCCAACCGGCGGAAAGTTGCTCGAAATCGCCGTTGGTTTGCAGGGGTTGGCCGAAGAGCGGATTCAATTCGCCAATAGAGCCGTGAACCGAGAAATCCTGGTCGGAAGTGTCTGTCAGGCTGGGCACGTTAAGCGACGTAAGTTTGATGCGGTAATTGTTCGTGTCGCCCAACATCGGATGGATGTCCCAAAGAAAATTGCTCTGGCTCAATGCCGTCTGACCAAGGGTTTGATACCAATTATCACCGCGGTAAAGGTCAATCCGCACCAGTCCGCTGGGGTGGTTCACCGTCCAGGTGATGGTTTGCGTGGTGCTGGCCGGATAATTTTCGCCGCCATTGGGCGTGGTCACCTGCAGTGAATCGGGAAGTGCGGGCGCGGGAATGCCCGCCGCCGCGGCGCCGCCCAACGCGGCAACTTCCACGGGTAGCATGGCTTCCGCGCGGAGTTGCACGCTGTTGATATAACCTCCCGAATTTTCTCCGTCGTTGTCGGCAAACAACAGGAACGTCGGGCCGAGCGCCCACCGGCCATTAAATTCCAGGCCATCGTTTTGCTGGACCTTCACGCCATTTACGTAACTGGTGAACGTGCCAGCGATCGTGTCCACCACCACGGCCAGGCGATTCCAGACGCCGTCGGCCACGTAGCCGCCGTAATTGGCGGAGATGCCGACGCCCTGGCTGGGGTTGATGAACCAGTCCCCATCATCGTCATTGGCGGGATTGGATTGGTATAACACCGCCCAGCCGGTCGGACGACTTGGGAACATCACGTCCATGATCAGGGTGTATTGATTCAGCAGGGTGCCACCGCCGTTGCCGCCCAGACCGTGAGCCATGACGAAGTACGTTCCGCGCGTGAAGGACGCGACCTGCGCGGATGACCCGGCAATCGTCTGATTCGCGAACGCCACGCCAGCGCTGCTGGCGGGAGTGGCGTAGCCGGTGGTCAAATCCGTTCCCCCCACCGTCGGGTTCAGGTTGCCATTGAAGTCGTATTGCGCATAAGTCAGCGGCGGTGGTGGCAGGGGAATGCCGTCCGCCGTCGGTCCGCCCAACGCGGCGACATCAGCATCGGATAGAGCGGCGTCGTGGATTTGAATGCTGTTGACGAAGCCGGCGCGGGTTTCGCCATCTTCGTCCGTGAAGAGCAGGGCCGTCGGGGCCAGCGCCCAGCGTCCGTCGGCGCCGCCCTCCAGCGTTTGGGAACCCACGAGCGCGCCATCAATGAACTTGCGCAAATGTCCCTCCGCCAGCGTCAGGTCAAAGACAAACGCCACGCGATGCCAGGTGTCCGGAGCGATGACTCCCTGGTAAATGGTGGCGATGCCGATACCGTTGTTTGAGCCGATGAACAGGTCCGCGTCGTTGTTATTGCTTTCGCTGGTTTGCAGCAACGCCCGGAATTGGCCCGAGCTGACAGCGGGATACATGACGTCCATGATCAGCGTAAATTGATTCACGTAATTATCGCCACTGTTGGGGGCGATGCCGTGAGTCATCACGTAACCTTGCGTGGGCGTGGTGGCGGGAAACGCCATCACCACCGCCGTTTGGCCGCCGATGGTTTTCGTGGTGAAGGTGGTTTGCGCTGCCGTGTCGCCGCGATACCCGAGCGCCGTGCCGACGGTAGCGGTCAGATTGCTGGAGTTGAAATCCCATTGGCCGGTAACCGTTCCGAACGCCGGGCCGCAGAGGCCCAGCAACAGCGCCATGATGAAACTGGTCTGAGTTCGAGTTGCATTCATAATGTTATTGGTTTTCGCGGTAATTACCGGGCAGCATAGCCACAACCCCAAGCCGTCTGGCAATCAAAATCGTGACGTGCCAGATAGGATTCAGCGGGAACGCTTGCCGCCGCTGCGTCGCGGGCGGAACTGCCGGTTTCGCGCAGCGATCCTTCAGTTTTGGGTGTTGTCCCCCCACGCTGAGCTTGACGCTTCGCCGCCGCAGGATTACACCCTGCTGGCGATGTTGCGTTTGCCACTACCACTATGAAATCCGCCATCCTCGCCCTGGACCAGGGCACGACCAGTTCGCGCGCCATCGTCTTTGATCACGCCGGCACCATCCGCGCTGTGGCGCAACAGGAGTTGTCCCAGTCGTTCCCGCAGGCGGGTTGGGTGGAGCACGATCCGGAGGAAATCTGGCAGACCCAAATGGACACCGCCCGCCGCGCCCTGGCGCAGGCGGGATTGAAGTCCGGCGACATTGCGGCCATCGGCATCACCAATCAACGCGAAACCACCGTGCTATGGGATCGGAAGACCGGCCAACCCGTTCACCCGGCGATTGTCTGGCAGGATCGGCGCACCGCCGCTTTCTGCGACGAACTCAAACGAGCCGGTCACGCAGCTTTGATCCAGCAGAAAACCGGTCTGGTGCCGGACGCCTATTTCTCCGGCAGCAAACTGCGCTGGTTGTTGGATCACGTTCCCAACGCCCGGGCCCGCGCCGAGCGCGGTGAACTCGCTTTCGGCACGGTGGATTCGTGGTTGCTCTGGAAACTCACCGGCGGGGCCGTTCACGCCACCGACGTCAGCAACGCCTCCCGCACCATGCTGTTTAATCTGCGGACCGGGACCTGGGATGAGGAGTTGTTGCAACAGTTGCAAATTCCGTGCGCGGTGTTGCCGGAGGTGCGGTCTTCGAGCGAAGTGTACGGCGAGACTACAGCCGGGCGATTTGACGCGCCGCTGCCCATCGCGGGCATCGCCGGGGATCAACAGGCGGCGCTGTTTGGGCAAAACTGTTTCACGCGTGGGATGGCCAAGAACACGTACGGTACGGGCTGTTTCTTGTTGATGAACATTGGCCCCGAACCACGGCCTTCGCAGAACCAGTTGCTTACCACGGTGGCCTGGCGGATGCAGGAGCAGACCGAGTTTGCGCTGGAAGGCAGTGTCTTCATCGGCGGCGCGGTGGTGCAATGGCTGCGGGATGGTCTGGGGCTTATTCGCTCCGCCCAGGAGATTGAAGCTCTGGCCGCGAGTGTGCCGGACAGTGGCGGCGTTTATCTTGTGCCGGCTTTTGCCGGGCTGGGCGCGCCGCATTGGGATCAATACGCGCGCGGCACCATCACCGGGTTGACCCGTGGCACGGGCGCCGGGCATCTGGCGCGGGCGGCGTTGGAAGGCATCGCGTTTCAAGTGGCGGACGTGCTGGAGGCGATTGCGCAGGATTCCGGCATTGCGATGAATGAATTGCGCGTGGACGGCGGCGCGGCCGCCAACAATCTGCTGCTGCAATTTCAGGCGGATATTTTGCAAGTGCCCGTGGTGCGACCCCGCATCACTGAAACCACCGCGCTCGGGGCCGCCTATCTGGCGGGGCTGGCCGTCGGGTTTTGGAAGAACCGCGACGAAGTGCAACGCGCCTGGCAGATGGACCGCACCTTTGAACCCCAAATGCCGCGTGCGGACGCGGTTCACCGGCGCCAGCGCTGGGCCGAGGCGCTGAAGCGCGCTCACGATTGGGAGGAACATTCCCGGCTCAAACCTGCGGCGACCAAGTGACGCTCCGAATGGCCCATTGATTGATCTCACGATTTGAATTAAAGCGCTTATGAACTCACTCCTGGCGGAATTTATCGGCACCTTGCTGTTGGTCACCTTCGGCAATGGCGTGGTGGCCAACGTCGTGTTGGCGCGCACCAAAGGTTTTAACGGCGGCTGGATCGTCATTACGGCGGGCTGGGGGTTGGCGGTATTCGTGGGGGTGTTTTGCGCGCAGGAATTCAGCGGCGCGCACCTGAATCCCGCCGTCACGGTTGCCATGGCTGCAGCCGGGAAATTTGCCTGGATGGAAGTGCCCGGTTACCTGCTGGCGCAACTGCTCGGCGGCGTGGTGGGCGGGGCGCTTGTCTTTTGCTTTTATCGGGAGCACTTCAAAGCTTCGGATGATGCGAAGGCCAAGCTCGCCTGCTTTTGCACCGCACCGAACATCCGGAAAATTTCGCAAGCGTTTTTCTGCGAACTTATCGGCACGTTCATGCTGGTGTTTCCCGTTTTTCTGATGGTCGGCGCAAAAGCCAAACTACCGTCCACACCTGACGAGGTTCTGATCGGGTTGGGCACATTGGGGGCCGTGCCGGTGGCGCTGCTGGTATTCGCCATCGGCTTGTCGTTGGGCGGCACCACGGGGTATGCCATCAATCCGGTGCGCGATCTCGGCCCGCGGCTGGCGCACGCAATCCTGCCGGTGCCGGGCAAACGTGATAGTGATTGGGGCTACGCCTGGGTGCCGGTCATCGCGCCGCTGGTCGGTGGCTTGCTGGCAGCGCTGACTTATCGCCTCGTTATTCCCGCCGTTTAGAGTGCTTTAAGTATTCCTGCCTCACGGACAATCACATCATTTCTCCATTCGGACTCAGCCTTTATTGAGTTGCGTCTGCTCTACTTCGACGAGGCGAAAATTTGATGGCTTGGTGATGGCATGACGCGTGTTCATCGTCGATGAAATTGCTTGACCGTCACCTCTTTTTACTCAAATTAGACTCTTATTGGCCTTCACAACCTTATGAAAATGAAACAATTCTATCTCCTGACGGTAATTACTCTAATCGGCTTGGTGTCAACGTCGAGTCCGGCCCAGGGCACGGCGTTCACGTATCAAGGGCGTTTGGACAGTGGCGGTGCGCCCTTTAATGGCAGTGCTGAATTTCAAGCGACGCTCTGGACCGCCGCCGCGGGCGGGACGCAAGTGGCGGCCAACAACCCGGCCGCTGTGGTGGTGGGTGTGACCAACGGACTCTTTACGTTGCCATTGGATTTTGGGGCGCAGTTTCCGGGGGGCGGACCGGTGGCTGCAACTGGAGGTGCGCACCGGCATTGGCCCGTTCACCACGCTGACCCCGCGCCAACCGATCCGCCCCACGCCGTATGCGCTTACGGCGTCCGGGCTTTCGGGTTCGTTGCCGGCGAGTCAGTTGACGGGGACGTTGTCATCGGGGCAGTTGGTGGGGACGTATGCGAGGGCGGTGACGTTCAACAACGCGGGGAATGTTTTCAGTGGTGATGGGAGTGGATTGACTGGGGTGAATGCGGCGAGCGTGGGCGGGGTGAGCGGGGCGGATCTCTGGAAGCTCAGTGGGAACAGCGGGGTAGGAGCGGGGAATTTTTTGGGAACGGCGGATAATCAACCGTTGGAATTCAAGGTTAATGGACAGCGGGCGCTGCGGTTGGAGCCGAACGCTGGGAATCGACCGAACGTGATTGGTGGGGCATCCAACAACTCAGTTGTGGGAGCGACTGCGGCCACCATCGGGGGGCGGTAACGGTAACACGATTCAGAGCAACGCTGGGTATGCCACCATCGGGGGCGGTGCCTATAACACGATTCAGCCCAATGCTAACTACGCAACCATTCCCGGCGGTTACAACAACAGCGCCACCAACTATGCTTTCGCAGCGGGATACCGGGCCAAGGCCAATCATACCGGTTCGTTCGTCTGGGGTGATTCCACCGCCGCCAACATCGCTTCGGCCAACAACAATTCCGTCACCTTCCGCGCCGCGGGCGGCTACCGGCTGTTCTCGAACAGCGGCGTCTCGGCGGGCGTGAGCCTTGCCGCCAACGGCACGGCGTGGGCCGTCATTTCCGACAAAAACGTGAAGAAGGATTTCGCGCCGGTGGACGCCGTTGACGTGCTGGAAAAATTGGCCGCGCTGCCCATCACGCAATGGCGTTATCAGTGGGAGGAGGAAAATGTCACGCCGCATCTCGGCCCGATGGCGCAGGATTTCAAGGCGGCGTTCTATCCCGGCGCGGATGACAAAACCATCACCACGCAGGAAGCGGACGGCGTGGCGCTGGCGGCCATCCAGGGGTTGAATCAAAAGTTGGAAGTCGGCGGGCAGAAGACAGAAGGCAGAATCCAAAAACTGGAAGCGGAAAACGTGGAATTGAAAGCGCGGCTGGAACAATTGGAACGCTTGCTGGCCAAGCAAACGGCGCACTGATCCGGGGAACTCAATCGAAAGAACCATCCAACTCGCAGAATTATTTATGAAACAACACCTTAAACCCTGCCTGTTGACGGTGCTCTTTTGCTTGATGCCTGGCGCTGTTCTTCACGCCCAAAACACCGTCGTTACCTATCAAGGATTGGTGCAGAGTGGGAATGAACCTTTCACCGGCGCAGGTCAGTTCAAATTTGCCCTCGTCACCACCACGAACACCAGCGCGTCGGCCACGGCGATCGCCAGCATTGTTTTTCTTGGCGGCGTCACAGCCATCAATGTCACCTTTGGCGGCAGCGGGTATGTGACTCCACCTGCCATCAGCCTCACCGGCGGCGGCGGCTCGGGAGCAACCGCCACAGCGTTTATCAGCGGGGGCGTGGTGACCAGCATTCAAGTCAACACTTCCGGTTCCGGCTACACGCTCCCACCAACGGTGATAATTGCCCCGCCGCCGCCTACGCTGGCTTATCTCACGCATTGGAGCAATAACGGCACGAGTGTGAATGGGAGCGAGCCTACGGCGGCCGTCACGCTGCCGGTGAACCACGGCTTGTTCACCGCGCGGTTGGGGGATGCGACCGTGGCGAACATGACGGCGTTCAACGCGGACTTGTTCACGCGGCCGAATCTGCTGCTGCGCCTGTGGTTCAACGACGGCATCAATGGGTTCGAGGCCTTGCAACCACCGCAACCGTTGAATGCCGCGCCGTATGCGGTTCAAGCCGGGGGCGCGAGCAATTTACTCGGCACGGTGGGGCCGACGAGTCTCAGCGGGACCTACTCCAGTGCGGTCACACTTAACAACCCCGCCAACAGTTACAGCGGCAGCGGGGCGGGGCTGACCAGTCTCAACGCAGCGCAACTGACCAGTGGCACCGTGGCGGACGCGCGCCTGAGCGGCAACGTAGCATGGCGAAATCAGAACAATGCGTTTTCGGTCAGCCAGGCAGTTCCCGCCGGAACAACTACCGCCCCGGGATTGACCTTCAACGGTGATGCCAACACGGGCCTGTTCAGTCCGGCGGCGGACACCGTCGCAGTCACGACGGGTGGCGCGGAGCGATTTCGCGTTACGTCTGGCGGTTTGCTGGGGGTGGGCACCAACAATCCCGCCGCACGACTGCACATCGCCAGTGCCGGAAGCACGCCGCAATTGCACCTCGGACAGAACGATTCGGTCAACGCTTTCACCCGGATGCGGTTCTCGGTCGGTAATACCAACCTTTGGGACTTGGCCGCCGGCGGCGCGGCCAACGGGCTGAATTTTTTTAACTCCGCCAATGGCAACGTCATGGTGCTGGCCCCCAACGGCCACCTGCGGGTCAATTCGTTGGGGGTGGGCGTGGACAGCGCGATGGCGCCCCTCACGGTGGCGGGCGATTCCAGCCAGCCCCAGTTACGCCTGCAACAAACGACCGGCGGCGCCGCCCCGCGCCTCCGGATGATCAATGGCAACAGCCCCTACTGGGATATGCTCACTGCGGCCAACGGAGATTACATCCGTTGGTATTCTGAAAAAACCGGCTTCAATGCGATGACCTTGTTGGACGACGGAACACTGGTCACCGCCGGCCCGGTGAATCCCCCGAGCGACCGCAATATGAAACAGGACTTCGCGCCGGTGGACGTGGTGGTCGTGCTGGAGAAAGTTGCGGCCCTGCCGATTCAAAGTTGGGCCTACAAGAATTCACCCAAAACGCGGCACATCGGTCCCGTGGCCCAAGACTTCCACGCCGCGTTCCGGTTCAATGGCGACGACGACAAGCACATCAGCACCGTGGATGCCGACGGCGTGGCCCTGGCCGCGATCCAGGGGTTGAACCAAAAGTTGGAGGAAACCCGCGCCGAGAATGTGGAGTTGCGGCAAACCGTAAATGAATTAAAAATACTGGTGCAGAGCCTGAATCAACAACTCAACGCAAACCAACCATGAAAACCCGAGGATGGAGGATGGAGGATGGAATCTGGCGGCAGCTCAACGAACCATTGCCAGAAGGGACGAACACCAAGCGGCCAGCCCTGACTCTGCGTCGCGGCGTCGCGGCGGTGATATTACTGTTCAGTCTGAGTGGGGCGTTCGCGCAGAGCTACTCGATTGACTGGTGGACGATAGACGGCGGCGGCGGCACCAGCACGGGCGGGGTTTATTCCGTCAGCGGCACGATTGGTCAGCCCGATGCCGGCGGCACAGCCATGACGGGTGGAGCGTATTCGGTGACGGGCGGTTTTTGGGCGCTGCAAGCGGTGCAAACGTCCGGCGCGCCGTTGCTTTCCATTGCTCGTACGGCCACCAACACCGTGGCGGTCTGGTGGCCCTCACCCGCGACGGGTTGGATTCTGCAACAGAACACCAACAGCGTGGCGAGTGTGAACTGGAGCAATGTGGTGACGGCTCCGGTGGATGACGGCACGAACCGAAGCGTCATCATCAGTCCGCCCACGGGCAACCGCTTCTATCGGCTGTTCAAACCCTGATCCCCTCATACTGACTGGCGGATTTTCAGTGTTGCGAGAACCGCTCCCGCCGGTGCGGGAATTGGACATTCCCCACCGGAATACCCGCGTGTTCGACGACAATTTTTCTGCTCGCCTCTGACGAGCCTTTGCCTAAGCTGCCCCGCGAAATGATAAAACCGATTGTTCAACGCTTATTTAATCCCGGAGCGGCCACGCCCACCACGTCGCTGGCTTTATTGCTGTTGCGCCTGTGGTTGGGGCTGACTCTGCTGTTCAACCATGGCCTGGCCAAACTCACCAATTTCAGCGGCATGTCTGATGGTTTCCTGGACTTGTTTGGCATCGGCAGCAAGCCGAGTTTGGTGCTGGCGATCTTTGGCGAATTTTTCTGCGCCGCCTTGTTGGCGTTGGGCTTGGTGGGCCGCTTCGCCGCCTTTTGTCTGGTGCTGAACATGGCCGTGGCTTTTGGCATGGCCCACAAGCTGGCGCTGAGCGGTCCTTCCAGCGGAGAATTGGCTTTCATCTATCTGGCGGGTTTTGTGACTTTGCTGGTGGCTGGACCGGGGCGCATTTCAGCCGATGCCTTTCTCTTCGGCAAACCCGCGAAGTCAGCCAAGGCGGGCTGACGACGAGGTCAGTATTTGAGGGGTGAAATCGCAAAATCCGTCCGCACGGTACGTATATGCGACTGAAGCCGTTTTGCCCGAAGCCGTTTAATATTGGCACCAAGCGGAGCATTTGGGAGGGGAACATTCGGGGGCCTGGACGTTTTTCTTTGCTGGTAAAATGCGGCTGCCATGGGGCATTTTATCGAGATGAAAAAGCGCGCTTTCTGGGTGACACTTTGCGGCTTCGCTTTGGTTGCTGGATTTATTGGATTTGCCCTGGGGGGCCGCTGACGAGGCCGTACCCAACGGCGGACAACCTGATTTGCAGCCGTTGTTTCCTGCGGACGGGGTGCCGTCCGGTTGGGTGGTGCGCGCCTGGGATGAGGTGAGCAAGCCGGCGGCGAATGGCGCAGTTTGGAAAGTGGAGCAGGGCGTCCTGCACGGCGGCGAGCCACGCGGTTCGTGGCTGTTGAGTGAGAAGGAATACACGGACTTCATCCTTGAATTCGATTTCAAGCTCGGGCCGCAGGGTAACAGCGGACTGGCGTTGCGCGCGCCCTTGAGTGGCGATCCGGCGTTTGACGGGATGGAACTTCAAATGGCCGATTTACGCTATAACCCACAGGCCAAGGATTCCGAACTGACCGGCGGATTGTATCGCGTCGTCGCTCCCACGCAGCAGGTCTATAAACCCACCGAGTGGAATCATTACGAAATCACCCTGCAAGGCCCCCACTTGAAAGTGGTGCTCAACGGCGTAACGATTCAGGACTTGGATCTCTCGCGGCAAAATCAGGAAGTGAAACGTCACGATGGCCGATTGGCTCCACCGCTCAAAGATCGTCCGCGCCAGGGACACATTGGCTTTCAAGAACTCAGTCGGGGCGGAGCGCACGTCCTTATCCGCAACGCGCGCATCAAGGAACTGTAAATCTCGAGGTTGCGAATCCGGATTGTCCGGCGGCGGCGCAGCAATTCGTTGCGCCGCAGGTGCCGTTGCTTGACCGTGGAGGTAAATTCCCCGATGTTAACGGCGTCGTTTGGGCGCGTACTGGTTTCGACCAAGTGAATCCGTCAGAAGCGGCATGCCGAGGACGATGCGTTGGCCTCGTAAATCATCGCATCAAAACATAACTGCTAACGAAGAATTAGCTCTCGCGGCCTAAAGTTGCCGCGACGTTCGCCCGCTGACACCTGCTAGGTGGGACGAACGCCACAGCAGGCATGGTGGAAGGCGGAGATCGCGCGCCCAAGCCGAGAAAAAGACATGCGAACTAAGCAGCGGGATTCGAGTCTGGACGCCATCCCGTAGCCGACAAAAACTTCCGGACTAAGCATGTAGTCGCGGCTGGTTGGTTGATTTGGGACGGGGGTTCAACTCCCCCCGCGTCCACCAATTCACCCCGCGCGGTCAAATCACCCCGCGCGGTCAAATCACCCCGCGGATGCCCTTACCGGCAGGGCCATTCTGAACCGCATCCCGCGCTCTTCCGGATGAATATCAAATTGCTTCCCGGCGGGTGACGGGGGATAATTGCCTGCCTATGAACACTGGCCCGAATGAGACTGATGAAACCATAAGCGTGACGCCGCATCGTTCCCGGCGCGAGTTCATGAAACGCTCGGCGTTGACTCTGGCCGGGTTGGCGTTGGGGCAGAAGGTGGCGGCACAGGCCACGAACAACGCCGTTCTTGGTCTGCTGAGCAAACGACCGGATTCCAAGTTCGCCGGGGTTCAGCTCGGACTGAATGTGCCATACAGCTTCGGCGATGCGAAGATGAGCGGCCCCGAGATCCTGGCGAATTGCGTGAAGCTGGGGTTGAGCGCCGTGGAATTGCGCACCCAACCGGTCGAGGCTTTTTTGGGTGCGCCACCGGAGGCAGACGAATTACGCGGCTGGCGGGAAGCGGTGGCGGTCAGTCGCGCCAACGCGTTTCGGCAGCTTTATGAACAGGCGGGCGTAGCGATTGATATCGTGAAGGTGGACGGCATTTTTAAGATGTCGGATGGCGAGCTGGATTATGTGTTCACCCTGGGCAAGACGCTGGGGGCGCGCGCATTATCCACTGAAATTTCGCATCAGGACGATGACTTGAAGCGCGTGGGTCAGTTTGCTGACAAACACCAACTCCTGGTCGGCTACCACGGTCATGCCTCCACCAAACCCAAGCATTGGGAGCGCGCGTTTGCCCTGGCCCAATACAACGGCGCCAATGTAGATATTGGCCACTTCGTGGCAGGCCTGAACACTTCTCCCGTGCCGTTCCTCAAGCAGTACCATGCCCGCATCCCGCACGTGCATGTGAAAGACCGGAAACGCGATAACGGGCCCAGCACGCCGTTCGGCGAGGGCGATACGCCGATCGTGGAAGTGCTGCATCTGATCCGCGATCAACAATGGCCGATGCAGGCCACGATCGAGTTCGAGTATCCCGTGCCTGCGGGGTCGGAACGGATGACGGAGATTGCCCGCGCCATCCGTTACTGTCGAAAGGCTTTGGCTTGACCAAGCTTGCGGGGCGGCGGCGGTTATTTTCCGCCGCGCAGCGCAATGGTCCGCCAGATCAACGAAGTGTTGTTCGTGATGATGCCATCCACCCCCAGGTCCAGTAGTTCATTGGCTGTGGCCGAGTCGTTGATGGTATAGACCCACACCTTGAGGCCCTGCTGGTGTGCGTAGGCGACCGCTTCCCGGGTGACGGCCTGATTCCAGACGGCGAGCTGCGCGCCCCGTTTTTTCGCCTCATCAATCCACCGTTTGCTCAAGGTCTTTTCCGCCTCGGTGGGATTCCAATCCTTGAGTCGGGTCGGTCCCAGTACGCCGATCACCTGCTCGGGCGCCTGACGATGGAAGTCCTCGATGTAATCCCAGTCAAAGGCTTGAACGACGACCTTGTTGATCAAGTTTTTTTGGCGTAACAATTCGATGCACTGCGCCGCGCTGCCCGCTTTGCGCTCGATCAGGGTTACGTTGCCATCTTGAATTTCATTCAAGGCTTCTTCCAAGGTGGGCAGATGCGTGTTTGGGTAGGGCGGGTTGAACCAACTGCCGGCGTCGAGTTCTTTCAATTCCGCCAGCGTCTTGCTGGTGATCGGGATCTTACTCCCGCCCCAACGCCTGGTGGCATCAGTGGTGCGATCCACGGTGCCGTCGTGACTCACAATCATCGCGCCGTCCTTGGTGACGTGATAGTCCAGTTCGATGAGGTCCGCACCGGCCGTTTTGGCCAGGTGGAACGAGGGCAGTGTATTTTCGGGCGCGAATTGCGGAAAGCCGCGATGACCGATGACCAGCGGACGTTTCAGAGCGATCAAGTCTTCCGCCACGGAAGCTGAATGAACTGTGGTTGGCATGATTCCGAGCAGTAATCCAGCGATCACGGCACTCCAGAAGAGCGGACGACGGCTGGAACTCTTGGTTAATGACACGAGCGATTTACTCTTCATGGGCGACATCATGTCAGATTCGAATATTGAGGGTGAGCAAAAAATTAAAAAGCTTTTACAGCAAAGCGGTACATGTCGCCACGGTAAACGGAGTTTTCCATTTCCGCGATGAGCCCTTTGCCGCAGAAGGAAACGCCTTCCACCCGGAACGCCGGGACATCCGGTCCGACCTCAAAAATCTCCAGAAGCTCTCCATCCAAAATCACCGCACTCAACATCTGGTTAATTTCGTTGAGGCGGATGCCGTAGCCTTTTTCGTAAATATCGTAGAGGGAGGATTCCAGATTTTTGCGGTGGATGTCCGGGAATAACTGCAACGAGATATAGCGCGTTTCCTTCATCATTGGGATTCCATCCGCCAGCCGGAGGCGTTCAATCTCGCAGAGCGGCGCCGCAAGGGTGTATTCCTTGCCGTTCACGGTTTGTCGGTGATCCCGATACCGCAAGTGGAAGCCAATCAGCCGCGTGGTGGGTTTGCGTCCCGCTTCCACCATGTTTTTGGTGAAGCCAAAGATGCGACTGACAGAGCGCTCGACGGTGGACTGGCGGGAAACGAACGTACCCTTGCCGCGCACGCGTTTCACCCAGCCGGCTTTTTCCAGTTCGAGCAGGGCTTTGCGCGCCGTGGTGTTGCTGACTCCGTGGCACTCGATCAGTTCGTTCTCCGAAGGCACCAACGCGCCGGTTTGAAGTTCGCCCCGTTGAATGCGTGTGATGATTTCCCGTGTGATCCGGAAGTATTTCGGGAACGGTTTTTCATCTGAAAGCTTGGTGGCCACAACGGGTTCATGTTGGCGATTCGCAGGTGCGAGTCAAGTTTCACCCTGGATGAAACCCGCTTTCCCAGGCGCGGCGGCGCCGCGCTCCCGGGATCTATAACTCCAAGCCATCGCGCTGACGGATTGGAGCTTGTCGCGCACCGCGATCAGGAAACCGCCGGGGCTGTAGCCGGGAGGGAAGCGTAAAGTCGTTCCACCTTCACCAGGTGTTTGACCCGTTTGCCAACCACGTTCGGATAAACCGTTGCGTCCATGGCCACGGCGGGTTGATTGGCGTCGGTGAAAACTTCCGCCACGATCACATGCGCCGAGTACAATCCTCCCGTCCACCAGCGGCGATCGGTGACATATAGCAGGTCGCCAACTTGCGTCTCGAGTACCGTGGCCAGCGCCGATGAAATCCGTACGCTGGGGAGGTCGGTTTCGCCAACTGTGGGCAGCGGGTGCGCGAGTTGTTGCGGCTGCGCCAGCGCGCGAACGACGGTAGATTCACGGCCGGGCGAACCTTTGTAATGGCGCAGGGCGTCGCTGATCGTGCCCCAGACCAGCCCGCGCTGCTTCTCCCACGGTTCGGGTTTCGTGAGCAGCGCAACGACCACCGCGATGACCAGACAACAGATGATGCCGTAGCAGGCGCGCATGAATTCTTGTTCCCTCATGCCGGCGAAGAAATTACTCACGGTATCGCCGCCCGGCACGCCGTGCGCAAAAGGCTTGATGAGCATGGGGAAGAACATGGAAGCCGTCATCACCACCAGGCCGCCGGCCAGCGTGGCGATGGCCGCCTTGCGGGTGAAGCGCCGCCAAAAGACGGACAGGATCAAAGTGACCACCATGGGCGGAGTCACGGCGGCGGTAAAGGCGGCGTGGGCGCGATAGACGGATTTGAAATTCATGAACATGGGCACCAGTAAGATGCCGATCAGGGCCGCGCCCACCGCTGCGATTCGCGCGGCGCGCAACAGTTGCCGGTCGGTGGCTTGCGGTCGGAAATAGGGCCGGTAAACATCGTTGACCGTCACCGCCGAGACCGCCGTGATCAACGTATCCACCGTGGACATCAGAGCTGCGGTCATGCCCGCCAGAATCAATCCAAATACGCCCGGATGACTCAGGAGTTCCGTGGCGATGAAAAACGCCTGGTCCGGTTCCACCTCGGGCAACACGCCTGCGTGCGTAAGGGCGCGGGCCACAAGGCCGCCCGAAGCCACCACCAGCGCGCCGATGAACATCAGTCCGACGGTCATGACGGTGGCGGCTTTGCGGCCTTCATCCAAAGATTTGGCCGCCATGAACCGCATCAAAATGCCTTGGTTAAGAAAATAGAACATGGCGGAGTTGGCGATGGCATCCTGCCAAAAAACGCCGACGGCGGGGAAGTTTCGATCTTCATTAAAATTCGGAAACGCCAGTCGGGCCGGGCGGGGCAGGTTATCCCACAGCGCTTCAAACCCGCCCAGGTACGACGCGCCGAGGACAATAATTAATCCGCCGGTCAGCAGCAGGAACAATCCGTGCAACAGATCGTTCATGATGACGCTGCTCTGACCGCCGACGGTGACATAGGTGGTGGAAATCAGCGCGACGATGACCGCCGACCAGAAAATAGACCATCCGGCCAGTGCGTTCACCACCACCCCCATCGTGTAGAGGTTCACGCCCACGTAACCGATCAGGTAAATCAGGATGTACACCGTGGCCCAGCGCCGCACCTGGGGACTGAAGCGGCGGGCAAAATACTCGGGTACGGATAGGATGCGGGAGAAATAAAGCAGGGGCAGCCAACCAAATATAATCAGTGGAAACCATACCCAATCATTCCAATAAGATTGGGTGACCCCTAGACCGTATTTGTAACCAATCTCGCTGTACTTGACGAAACTGTAGGAGCCAATGGTCGTCGCCACCAGGCTGATGGCGATCAACCACCACGCGAAGCGTTGTCCACCAAAGAAGAAATCGCGCGTGGTTTGCTGGCGCCGCCCGAAGTACAGGCCGTTGGCAATGACCAGGATGAAGTAGCCGATGACGATGATGTAATCCACCGGTGCGCCGCGGATGTGTCCCTTCTTCTGCAGCACCGCTTCCGCGCCACCTTGGTAAACCTTGGGTGCCGCCGTACTCATCGGCGCAAATTGCAGCCAGCCTTGGAGGACGGCGTAAAAGCCGATCACGCCCAGGCAAAGCAGCAGGTTGCGCAGCTTGCGTCCGGTGAAACCGACGTAACCCTGGCGCGCGGCGTAACCGAGGCCAATGACGAAAATTACGCCGCCGACGAGGTAAGTATAAAGATAAGCTTCCATGGTGAATTACAGAGTGGTGAGAGGCGCCGGAACGGGAGTCCGGCCCTGGTAACGCATGATTTCCTCCACGCGCTGTTCCGGAGTCCAACCGAGACTTTCGGCCATCCATTGCGAGGTCTGCTCCGCGAGTGTTTCCATGTCGCGTTGGTAATAATGCCAACCCGCCCGGCGAAGCAAGACATCATCCAGATGGACGGCCCATTCATTGGCGCAGAAATGCTGGATCAAAGCTTGATTGAATTGCGGGGGCAAGATGCCGCTGATATTGCGAACTTCGGTTTCGGACAGCAGCGGTTCCTCGGCGGTGCGACAACGGATGAGTGATGGCGCCGCGCCGTTGGCGACATTCAACATTTTTATTACCTGATCCACGGTTTGTTCCGCCATCAGCCGGTAGGTGGTCAATTTCCCGCCCGCCACATCCCACCAACCCGGTTCAGGATTGCGGATTTCGTGGGTGCGCGAAATGTCCGAAGGCTTGCCGTTCGGATCGGCGATCAACGGGCGCAGCCCCGCCCAGGAACTAATGACGTCGGCGGCGGTCAAGCGAGCCGCTGGGAAAAACCGGTTGGTGACCTCCAGCACGTAGGCGATGTCGGCGGCATCGGTTTGCACTTTGGCGGGATCGCCCTGGTAATCCGTATCCGTGGTCCCGAGGATGGTGCGTTCACCCCAGGGGATGGCGAACAGAATGCGTTTGCCCTCCGTCATGACGACCGTATCTGGCACGGGCACCCGCTGGTGATCCACCACCAGATGCACGCCTTTGGTGACGCGGAGTTTTACGCGACTGTGCGGCAGCGCATCCGCCCAAGGACCGGTGGCGTTGATTACTGCGCGCGTTTGGACTTTGAAGGTGGCGCCGGTCAATTGATCGGTGACATCAGCCTCCCACTCTTGGGAACGCGTGGCGGCAGTGAACCGGGCATAATTCAATACCGTTGCGCCGTGCCGCGCCGCCGAACGCAGGGTGTCCAGCACCAGGCGCGCGTCGTTGGTAAAGCCATCGTAATAGCGAACCGCACCCGTTAAATCGGTCTGGGTCAAGGCTGGGACCAGGGTGGCCAGCGCCGTCCGATTCAGCCAGGTGGATTTACCCAGATTGCGGCCGCCGCAGAGCAGATCGTAAATCTTCACCCCGATTTTTAACTGCCATAACACCCAGTGTTTGTTGTGGCGATAAGTCGGAAAAATGAAGGGCAAGGGCGCGGCCAGATGTGGCGCGATGTGGTGAATGATTTTTTTCTCCACGCTGGCTTCATGCACCAGACCGACGCGACCTTGGGCCAGATAGCGCAGGCCACCGTGTAGCAGACGGCTGGAACGGCTGCTGGTGCCAAAAGCAAAATCGGCTTGTTCCACCAAACCGATTCGCAAACCGCGCATCGCCGCGTCGCGGGCGATACCGGCGCCAACGATGCCGCCGCCAATCACCAGGAGATCCAGCGGAGTTTTAGTTAACGCTCTAAGTGCTTCGGCTCGTTTCGGGTAGGGTGATGTAGTCATCATGGGAATCCAAATTAGCGTTGCGCGTGGGCGGCTTGAAGCTGCGCCCCGAACTCGGTCAGAGAGGGAACGATCAAAGTGGGTTGGGGCAAATGGTGGTGCGCTTGTTCGCGCGTGGTTTCCCCGGTGAGTACAAGAACTCCGAAGACGCCGACGCGGTGCGCCATCGCCAGGTCCGTGTAAAGGCGGTCTCCCACCATCGCCAGTTCATTGGCACGCAATTGATGCTGGCGCATGATGCCCTGAAGCATCGCGGGGTCCGGTTTACCCAACACCGCCGCAGGCGCCTGGCCCGTGGCGCTTTCGAGCGCGGCACAAATGGCGCCGCAATCCACCAGCACAGTGGGCTGATCCGTGGGACAAACGCGATCCGGGTTGGTGGCAAAGTAAGGCTTCCCTTGTTTGATCCACCAGGCCGCTCGACAGAGGCGGGGGTAGGTCAGGGTCAGATCAAAGCCCACCACCACGGCGTCGGGTTCGGCGTCGGGATGATCGGGTAGCAACTCGAATCCGGCCTGGGTGAAAGCGGCGGCCATGCTTTCCGTGCCCAGAACGAACAGCCGCCGGATTTTGGGAAAGCGTTCCCGCAAAAATCCAATCGTTGCCTGGGTGGACGTATAGAGCTGTTGGGCCTGGGCGCGAATGCCCATGTTTTTCAAGTGATCGAGATAATCCGTGACATTTTTCGAGGGATTATTGGTCAGGAAAGTATAACCAATTTCCAAACGGTCCAGCAGTTCCAGAAATGGCTTGGTGGTCTTAAACAGGGTGCCGCCGCTGTAAATGGTTCCGTCCATATCCAGAGCGACATGGCGCACTTGTCGCAATTGCGCGGACAAGTTTAGCGCGGGTGGCAGGGTTGGATTATGGGCGGCGGCAGCAGTCGTCATCAAAACAGATACATTTTGCGTTTACAGCTTAACTAAGCGCGGCAATAGAGGGAAGTCTGTTGCCGCGCCCGGGTAAAGTTTTTCTCCTTATTTTTCCAATCGGAAAAACTGCGTTCCCGTGGCCGGCAGGGTAACCACATTTTGGTCGCCCTCAACCGTTGGCGTTGCCGCCACATCGCTCCAATTGGCGGAAGACAGACTGGAACTGGTCTTCAACCCAAAACCCGTGGCGCTGACGGGCCAGGCGATGTGGATATCAGCGCCAACCTGCGTGATCGTCAGAGTCGGAGAGATGACTGTTTCGCCGATGGTGCCACGTACTCGGGGGCCGTTCACGCGGCCCAAGGCCACTGTATTACTATCGGCGGTGCTGGTATTCCCCCAGCCGTAGAGACGGAAGGTGATGGTGACGGGGCCGTTCAATCCTTGCAGCGCTTCGATGATGGATAGATCAATTGTCGGGATCGGGTCTCCGGGACTGTTGCCAGCATTGGGACGACCGGGAACATCACCAATAATCCACTCGTATGGGTCAACATGCTCCCGTGCAGTGCCGCTGGTGCGGCCTTGATACTTAAAGGTCGAGGTGTTGATGCCCAACTCACTCCAGATCAAGCCGCGCGGCAGGATCGTAATGCCATCGGTGGCGAAGCCGTCCAAGCTGTATTGCCATTCAAAATTGAGCGCGGCGTTTGCCGCCGAACGGCGCAAGGACGCGTCCAGTGAATTCAGTGACAGGGCGGTACCCGCCTCGACCGTGATTGAAAATTCAAAGTAATCACCGCGCGCAATTGCGTCGGCGCGGTTGGGAGTTGATGGTTCATAGGTCGAATTAGGATTATTCCAATGATCCGCAGAAAAGGCGGCGCCCAAGGAAGCGGCGGTGAGGCCCGGGCCGCGCGTAAGATTGGCGACCGTCAGATGCTCCGCCACCCGGGTGGCTTCGGCGGTTTGAGTGACGCCACTTAACCCGGTGAAATCCCATTCCACCACAAAATCGGGAGCGAAACGGACCACGAAACTGGTGGAGGTTTGTGAATCACCAGACGTCGCGGTGATTGAGATGGTGGTGTCCCCCAGGACATTGGGTTGCGGTGTGACGGTGACGGTTCGCGCTGAATCGGCTCCGGAAAACGTGATATCAGCATCCGCCACCACGCTTTGATCGGAGGAGAAACCCGCAAACTGCCAGTCGTTCGGGTCGCCGGGCAGATCAAACACGGTGAAGTCAACGACTGCGGCCAGATTTGAGGTGGTGATTTGCGGGAAAATATGGGAAAGCGTTGGATTACCGACCACCGTCAACGCGAAGCAGGATTCCGTAATCTTGTTGCCGCCATCTTTGACGCGGATGGTAATGATGGTGGATCCGATCTGGCCACTCGCCGCCGTGGCGGTGATGGTGCGTTGTCCATCGCTACCGCCCAAAGTCAGGGCGCTCAACAGGGAAGGATTGGAAGCACTGGCGGTTACCTCCAAATCGCCCAGCGCCGTTTCGCCGTCATAAATATCGAAGGCCAGCACATCGGTGGATTGGCTGCTCAAAATGGATTGATCTTCAATCACGCTTACGGACGGCGGCTGGTTCATCGGGTCCAAGTTGTCGCCCGTCACCGTAACCATGTCGAGCCAGAGCGTGCCGCCGGTGCCGTAATTGGATGTCACCCGGTTGGCGACATAGCCATCATTACCGGAGCCGGTCGCGGTGGATTCGAATTCACTGACGAGGCGGATGCCGAAGTCAGGATTATTATTGGCGCCGGAGATAGTGCTGAAGTCAGCGTTCAAGCCCATCACCCAGGCGGGGGTGCCGTCATCCACCCCTAACCCATCCAGTGAATTGGCGGTCGTGATCGAGTCAGAATCAATCCAATCGGTGCCATTCAGGGTGTACTGCCAGCGCCAATAGCGGCTGGCCGTGGCGCTGTTTTCCTGATCCCAGGTGATGCGAATATTTTCATAGCCCGAAGTGTTGACATGAAATTGCGCCCCGGCGGTTTTATTGTTCGCCGTCGCCGTGGGAAATCCGGTGCCCGCCACGCCGGTAAGCGAACCCAGCCGCCAGTGCGTGTTATCCAAGGTGTTGGGATCCGAGGAGCCTGTGGTGGCGGACACTTGCCCATATTGTTGCCCCACGCCGCCGATCGCTTGGGCGGGGAAACCGATTTGATCGTTTGGACGTAACGTGCCAAGACCCGGAGCGTCAAACGTGACGCTGTTGAAGTCCCATTGACGAATGGTGTCGGCGGAGGCGGTGAAGTTCACCACCGCGGTGCCGAGCAGCAGGAGCAGGAGTTTTTTCATAAGTTTTTTATGCGGGGATGTTGTGTGTTTACGTTAGTTAGTTGGTTATTGACCGGTAGATCAGGGAGAAGCTACGCGCGCCGTGCCTTGGGAAAGATTCCAGGCGTTTAACCAGTTGGCGCGTTTTACAAATTCGGCGTGCCCGTCGCAAAAACTCATCTGGCTGCCGTCCAAGCCGTGGTTGTCATCCTGGTCCGGAAAATTGCTATTATTTCCTTTTGATAAAACCGGCGGTTCGGTACTGCCAGTGTCCGCATCCACCATCAAGAAAACTGCGGACGGACCGGGGCGTCGCCCCGCCAGGAAAGGGTGGTTGTCGCGGATGGTGAAGGAATTTACGCGACTTTCAGTCTTCTTTGGATTGGGAATGCTGCTGCCGGTGAACAGGCCAAACACCTCGTAACTGAGTCCGAAAAAATTCGGCGTTTTGGCCAGCACCACCAGATCGCCAACCGCTTTTTCTGTGGTGCCGGGTTTGGTGATCAGGTATTCGCTTCGCACTTTGTGTTTGCGCGCCGCCGGGCAGGTAAAGCTCCCCAGAGTGGGAATGTAACGAGGATAAAGGTAGGAAAGATCATCATCAGAGGTGGTGCGATCCGCATCGGCAGGCAACTTGGCAAGCTCGGACGGGAACCAGGTGGGGGCGGTAAAATGTCCGTTGAAATCGGACGCATACATGGTTGAGGCGATCGCCATTTGTTTGTGATTATTCAAACAACTGATGCGGTGTGCTTTGGCTTTCGCCTTGGCCAACGCCGGCAGCAGCATGGCGGCCAGGATGGCGATGATCGCAATAACCACCAATAGTTCGATCAACGTGAAGGCCCCGTCGGGGGAGGCGACCGGAGGCTTGGGGTGGGACCAACGCGCTAATCTCATGGCTGATCTACCGTTCACAAAGCTGGCTGCAATAGTTTGGTCTTTTCTCTCTTCGCCGGCAATTTCCGATCCATTTAAGAAAATTGTCCGGGCCATTGAATCGCTTAACGCTCTAAGCTAGGAGGAAACCTTCGTTTCCGTCAATAGTTTTGTTCAAATCGGCAAAAACCGAATGTTGCGAGCGTAAGCGACTGGCGGTAATTCGAGCATGGTTCGCAGCGAATTATGGCGTTCTTCGAGTCGTCGGCAACTGGCAACATGTTCTTCCCAATTCAAGTCGTGCCGTGACCCGCGACGGTCAGTGCCCGGATTGCCGCGACGGTTAAGTGAGGAAATCGCGTTCCAAGGAATCCGCCAGCCGCGCCACCGATCTCATGAGTGCGCCACGGCGTTTGATTTCAACCTCCTCCGCCGTCAGATCAATGGGTTGGGCCATGATGGCGGCGTAGCGTTGGTTGAGCGGAGCGGTTTCATCATGATTGCCCAGCAGACGGACCAGCTTGGTGACTTGGGCGACGTGCCGTTTCGCCGTGGCGATTTTTTTTAAAGCGGCGGCCGGGGCGGTTTCACCCGTTTGCACGCGCTTCAACAATCCACAAACAAAAGTCGTGCAACGTCGGGGACGATTTTCGTAAATACGGCAAAGCCCATCCACGTAAAGCGAGCAGGGTTGCGCGAACGCGGTTTTACGACCCTTGCGAAACAGCGTTACGCCTTCCTGAGTCAACAGCTTCTGGTTGTCGCCACGCTGCAATTCCACATCGCCGAACAGCACGCCGTTGCAGCACAAACCGCATTGCGGGCAAAGTTGGCGAACGGCTTCGGCTGGAAGGAGGGGAGGCATCTCAAGTGAGTTGCCAGCCCGGCAAAATGTCCTCGTCCAACGTGAACGATCCGGGAGCGTGAAGTAGTTTGCGTTCCGCCAAAATTCCCACCATGGCGGCGTTGTCGGTGCAAAGTGATTTTTCCGCCAGGCGCAGGCGTAGTTGATGTCTGTCGCAGGCGAGGCTCAGTTCGGTTCGCAGGTGTTGGTTGCACGTGACCCCTCCCGAGGCGGTGACGCATTTCACACCGAGGCGCGTTGCCGCCCGAACGGTTTTCTTCACGAGGACTTCGACGATGGCGCTTTGCACGCTGGCGCATAAATCGCGCAGCGCCACTGCGTCTTTCAGCAAATCGGGGCGATCACGCAAGAAATAGCGCACGGAAGTTTTGAGTCCGCTGAAGCTAAAATCGTCGTTGTCATCGTGGAGCAGCGGTCGGGGAAAATTAAAAGCTTGCGGATTCCCGGAGGCGGCGAGCCGATCAATCACCGGTCCGGCAGGGTAGGGCAAGCCCATTAGTTTGCCGGTTTTGTCGAAACATTCCCCAGCGGCGTCGTCAAGCGTTCCGCCAAGGATGCGATGTTTCAGTTCGGACTCAACGTGGACGAGCAGGGTGTGTCCGCCGCTGACGATGAGCGAGACGTTGGGTTCCAATTGATCGAAGCGGGCTTGCGGTGGATTCCCGGCGATCCACGGCGAGTACAGATGCGCTTCGTGATGATGAATTCCGACGAAGGGTTTGCGCCGGATGAAAGCCAGGGCTTGCCCCGCGCGGAACCCCACCAACAACGCGGTCGGCAAACCAGGACCACGCGTCGCCGCGATCGCATCCAGTTCACCAAGCCGCACTCCGGCTTCGCGCACTGCGGTTCGCGTCACGGGCGGGAGATTGCGCAAATGTTCACGCGCGGCCAGTTCGGGGACGACCCCGCCGTACTCGGCGTGCAGTTTGATCTGCGACGCCACCACGGCTCCCAGCACCGCGCCATCACGGATGACGGCAGCACTGGTTTCGTCGCAGGAAGTTTCAAGCGCCAGTAAGAGCACCAGAGCAGAATGGCTTAAAGCGGTGGTCAGGACACGCTTTTCCTCGAGGTTCGGTCAAGGGCGACCGTCGCGTGCCGCCACCTGGCTTGTTTTTGAGGTGGCGTCGGAATCATTGCGTGCCGTGAACAGTAAAATGCCTTTTAATACGTCTTCCGCCCGTTCCAATTGGCGGTCGTGCGCGTCCCGCAACCGATTTTGCTGCGTCTCGGGGGCGGCGGCGATTCCGCCCGGCGCCATTCGCATACGGGAGAATTCCTCATCCGTGTCCGACATGGGCACCACAAGGTCGGGCGTGATGCCGTGCTCATGAATCACCTTGTGGCTCGGGGTATAGTATTTGGAAGTGGTCAGCCGCAACGCCGCGCCGCTTTCGAGCGGCAGAATCTCCTGCACTGAGCCTTTGCCAAAAGTCTTTTCGCCGATGAGAACCGCTTTGCATTTGCCGGTAGCCGCGTAATCTTGCAAGCAGCCGGAAACGATCTCCGCCGCGCTGGCGCTGTTGTAATTGACCAGAACGGCGAGGGGCAGATCGCGATAGGCTCCCGCCCGCGTGGTGATCCGACGTTCCTTCTTATTGTTGCGGCCCTCGGTCGTAACCACGAGCTGGCCGCGCGGCAAAAAGCGTTCGCAAACTTCAACCGCCTGATCCAGTAACCCGCCCGGATTATCGCGCAAATCCAGAATCAAAGCCTGCATGCCGGCGGCCCGTAGTTTGCCCAGCGCGCGATCCAGTTCGGCGCTGGCGCGATCGCCGAATTGCGTCAGGCGCACGTAGCCGATTTTTCCCTCCAGCAATGGATATTCCTGTTTGCCGTTCACGTCCTTGGTCATCGCGACGTTGATCACCGCGCGGGTCAGTTCGTATTCCTTGGTTTCACCGGTGGCGGGTCGGAGCAGCGTCAAACGCACTTGGGTGTCCGGTTTGCCGCGCAGCAACTGCACCGCGTCTTCGGTGGACATCCCTTCGGCGTTTTCGTCGTTGATTTTCAATAACCGGTCGCCCGCCTGGATGCCGGCCCGAAATCCGGGCGTGTCGTCAATGGGGGTCACAACCGTGATGAAACCGTCGCGGCTTTGAATCACTACGCCCAGGCCGCCGAACTGGCCTTGCGTGTCATCCTGTAAATCTTTGAAACGGTCAGGTGTCAGAAATTCGCTGTGCGGGTCCAGCGTGTTCACCATGCCGCGCAACGCGCCATAGACCAGTTCCTGATAGGTCAGATTCGTGCCGTCCACGTAATCGCGCCGGACTTTTTCCAAGACATAGGAAAACAGTTCAAGATTCGGGTAAGCCGAGTCTTTTTGCGTCGCGGCGGCGTTGGCAAAGTACACTTGAGCTCCCAGCGCGAGGTTCAAAGCCAGGACGACGATGGCTACTCCGTAAATCAGACGTTGCTTCATAATGCCAAATTTGCAGGGAAAATAGGTTTGGAAACCGGTCTTGGCAAGCGCCTGCCGCGGGGATCTCCGCATTGTTCATAAAATAGTTTTAACAAACCTCGATTTCTGATTGTCAAACTCACGGTTTCTAATTATTTCATATCCATGCGTTCTCCCAATAAAACGATGATGATAAATCGACGACAATTTTTGGCGACCACCGCGCTCGCGGCGGCCGCCGGCCCCGGGCTTTTGACCGGCTGCGCGGCCACCACCAAGCCGCGCCCCGCTCCCTCAGGCCGAATTTCCATGGCCATGATTGGCGTGGGCTGGCAGGGCGGCAGCAACATGGGCGGCTTCCTGAACCATTCCGATTGTCAGGTGGTGGCGGTTTCCGATCTGGATCAAAAGCATTTGCAGGACGCCATCAATACGGTTAACGCGCATTACAAAAACCAGGACTGTAAAGGGTATCACGACTATCGAGAACTGCTGTCTCGGCCCGATATTGACGCCGTGATGATTGCGACGCCGGATCACTGGCACGCACTGGTGGCCGTCGAAGCTGCCAGCCAAGGCAAGGACATTTATGGCGAAAAACCGCTGGCGCGGACGATTGCGGAACAGCAGGCCATCGTGAAAGCCGTGCAAAAAAATGAACGCATCTGGCAGACCGGATCCTGGCAGCGCTCCGAGCAACATTTCCATTACGCCGCCGAGATCGTGCGGAATGGTTTGATTGGCAAAATCGTGCGCGTCGAAGTGGGATTGCCTTCCGGATATGGGAATTTTGCCGACAACAAAAATAAAATGGGGATCACGCCGCCGCCGCCCGAATTGGATTACGATTTCTGGAGCGGTCCTTCCTTGAAGCTGCCGTATATCGAAGCGCGGTTGCATAATAATTGGCGTTGGAATTACAACACGGGTGGCGGACAACTGCTCGACTGGATTGGTCATCATTGCGATATCGCGCATTGGGGCATGGATTGCGACCGAAGCGGACCTTCTGAGATTGAAGGCTATGGCGAGTTTCCGCCCAAGGACGCCGTGTGGAACACCTGCACCAAATATCGGCTGACCGCCAAGTATCCGAACGACATCGAGATGATCATTGCCGGAGGGCATCCGGACATTCGGTCCGGCACGAAATGGATCGGCACGGACGGTTGGGTCTGGGTGGATCGCGGGAATTCATTTCAGGCTTCAAACAAGGAATGGGAGGAGTCGCGGCGATTGCCCGATTCATTGCGCAAGGTCAAGTTGTACGAATCGCGTGATCACATCGGCAACTTTCTGGGTTGCGTGAAATCCCGGAAGCCGACCGTTACGCCCGTGGAAACGGCGCACCATTCCGCCACGCCCGGCCACCTGGGCCTGATCGCGATGTTGGTGGGCAGAAAAATCCGCTGGGACGTGCGGAAAGAACAAATCATCGGTGACGCTGAAGCCAGCAAGTTGCTTACGCGACCCTATCGCAACCCTTGGAAGCTGGCGGGAGTGTAAATTTTCGGCGCTTCCGCCGAGTTGGCGGAAGAATTTACTCTCACTGTGAACACAAGTTCAGTCGGTGAGCCAGCCAGTTTGAACTGCTTCGAAAAGGGTGCAGCCATCGTCGCGGGGATGTGACCGATTGAGTGCTGCGAACGATTTTTTGCACGTTTTCAGACGAATTCTGACCGCCTATGGCCCGGGCTTTGCGAAAATCACCACTCCAGTCGCCTGAGGTAGGGCTGTTTCCTGTGGCTTAATAACGTTGGTTCATTTGTTCTACTTGGGCCTGCTTTGGAGATTTCCACACAGGCACATGGAAGGATTTTTTCCTTTTAACAAAATTTGCTTTCTGATTGTCAAGCCACTCAGTTGCAACTATTTCATAGTGCCATGCGAGTTCCCAATAAAACGATGATGATAAATCGACGACAATTTTTGGCGACTACCACACTTGCGGCAGTGGCCGGTCCCAGCATCCTGACGGGATATGCAGCCACGCCCAAACCACGTCCTGCACCGTCGGGGCGAATTTCCGTGGCGATGATCGGTTGCGGTGGAATGGGCCGTGGCAACATGGGCGGCTTTTTAAATCACGGCAATTGTCAGGTAGTTGCCGTTTGTGATGTGGATCAAAGGCACTTGCAGGACGCCATCAATACGGTTAACGCGCATTACAAAAACCAGGACTGTAAAGGGTATCACGACTATCGAGAACTGCTGTCTCGGCCCGATATTGACGCCGTGATGATTGCGACGCCGGATCACTGGCACGCACTGGTGGCCGTCGAAGCTGCCAGCCAAGGCAAGGACATTTATGGCGAAAAACCGCTGGCGCGGACGATTGCGGAACAGCAGGCCATCGTGAAAGCCGTGCAAAAAAATGAACGCATCTGGCAGACCGGATCCTGGCAGCGCTCCGAGCAACATTTCCATTACGCCGCCGAGATCGTGCGGAATGGTTTGATTGGCAAAATCGTGCGCGTCGAAGTGGGATTGCCTTCCGGATATGGGAATTTTGCCGACAACAAAAATAAAATGGGGATCACGCCGCCGCCGCCCGAATTGGATTACGATTTCTGGAGCGGTCCTTCCTTGAAGCTGCCGTATATCGAAGCGCGGTTGCATAATAATTGGCGTTGGAATTACAACACGGGTGGCGGACAACTGCTCGACTGGATTGGTCATCATTGCGATATCGCGCATTGGGGCATGGATTGCGACCGAAGCGGACCTTCTGAGATTGAAGGCTATGGCGAGTTTCCGCCCAAGGACGCCGTGTGGAACACCTGCACCAAATATCGGCTGACCGCCAAGTATCCGAACGACATCGAGATGATCATTGCCGGAGGGCATCCGGACATTCGGTCCGGCACGAAATGGATCGGCACGGACGGTTGGGTCTGGGTGGATCGCGGGAATTCATTTCAGGCTTCAAACAAGGAATGGGAGGAGTCGCGGCGATTGCCCGATTCATTGCGCAAGGTCAAGTTGTACGAATCGCGTGATCACATCGGCAACTTTCTGGGTTGCGTGAAATCCCGGAAGCCGACCGTTACGCCCGTGGAAACGGCGCACCATTCCGCCACGCCCGGCCACCTGGGCCTGATCGCGATGTTGGTGGGCAGAAAAATCCGCTGGGACGTGCGGAAAGAACAAATCATCGGTGACGCTGAAGCCAGCAAGTTGCTTACGCGACCCTATCGCAACCCTTGGAAGCTGGCCTGAGCCGTGTCAAACATTGAAACGCGGGCTGAAAACGCAACGCTGCGTTTCCGGCCGTGTTTCGTTTAACATCGTAATGGAACACTTTCGTCTGCCGAGGCTGGCCCGGAGTCATGTTCGTTGTCGTCGCGAAATTTGATGACCGCAAGCCGGTCGCGGTGACTGGCTTTTGTAAACGATCCCGCGTTGGCTGGAAAAGTGAGGCCATTGACCGACCGGGTGACTGAGGCGCATACTCGGGCTGAAATGATAGATTCTGATCGTTCTTTTCGGCCTTCCACACTTTGCATTCACGCGGGGACGCACCTTGATGAAGCGACTGGCGGCGCGTGCAGCCCCATTTACACTTCGACGGCGTTTGCTTTTCCCAATGCGAGCCATACGCCGGTGTATCCGCGTTTTTTCAACACGCCCAATCAACGAGTCATCGCCCGCAAACTCGCCGCGTTGGAACAAGGCGAGGACGCACTGGTGTTTGGTTCGGGCATGGCGGCCATCGCAACCTTCCTTTTTGCGTTCCTCAAACCGGGCGATCACGCCGTCTTTCAGGCCGATCTCTACGGCGGCACGCAACAATTGGTGACGAAGGAGCTGGTGCGGTTCGGCATTGAAATTTCCCTGGGGCGCACAGTGGGAGAATTTGCCGCCCTGCGGCGGCCCAATACCCGCTTGATCTATGTGGAATCGCCCTCCAATCCGTTGTTGCAATGTGTGGACCTGGCGGCCGTGGCCCAATTGGGTCACGAACACAACGCGTTAACGGTCATTGACAACACCTTCGCCTCCCCGATCAATCAAAATCCATTGGCGCTGGGCTTTGACGCGGTCATTCACAGCGCCACCAAATACCTGAATGGGCACAGTGATGTGAATGCCGGCGTGGTTGTTGCCTCGGGCAAAATCATCCGCCAACTCACCGCCGGCGCGGTGAACTACGGAGGCATGCTGGACGCGCACGCCTGCTATCTATTAGAGCGAGGTCTGAGAACCCTGGCGGTACGGATGGAACAGCACAACCAGAATGCCGGCCAGCTCGCGCGGTTTTTGCAGCAACACGCCGCGGTGGCGCGGGTGAATTATCCCGGCTTGCCCGAGCATCCCGATCACGCCATCGCGCGGCGGCAGATGCGCGGATTCAGCGGCATGTTGTCGTTTGAACTGCGCGAGCCAAGTCAACTGGATCAGTTTGTGAGTCGGCTGCGCATCATCATGCCCGCCTTGAGTCTGGGTGGGGTGGAAAGCCTCGTGTGCATCCCGAGTCGCACCTCGCATCGGTTGATGAGTCCGACGGAACGTCAGCAAGCCGGAATCAGCGATGGATTGGTGCGTCTCTCGGTCGGCATTGAAAACGCGGGCGATCTGATTGCCGACCTTGAGCAAGCTCTCGGCGCGGCATAAAAAAGACAGCCAGGAATTCCCTGGCTGTCTTGAAGCCTTGCGGTTCCGTTGCGGATTATTCAATGAGAACGCGATAGAACTTGGCAGTGCCCGACATGGGGGCGGTATAGCTGGGCGCACTCGCGCCGATAACCGTACTCCAGCTCGCGGTTGCTCCGAGGCTGTCTGATTGCTGGAGGGTGCCACTCGGGTAATTGATCGTGATGTTGCCATGGTCCACCGAGAAGGTCAGCACCAGTGCGGTCGTATCGAAGCTGTGCCCGGCCCGCCCAGCCGCTTCAATGTTGGCAACTTCCGCCGGAGTCAGTGCGCGCCGCCAAATGCCCAGATCATCCAGCGAGTATTGGGCATCTTCGGGGTAGGTCAAGGTCGGGTCCTGCCCAATGACCGCCGGCCAGTAATTGCCGTTATCAATGTTGCCCAGCCCGCTGATGCTGCGGGTCGAGACGCGTAATCCGTCGAGGTAGGTGTTCACTTGGGCCGTGGTGCGATCTACGGTCACGATGAAGCTGTGCCATTCCCCGTCATTGATGCTCGCGTCGGGACCTTCAACGCCGAAATTGTTCACTCCGTCGTTGAGATTCCATTGCCAGCCTCCGGCTTGATAAGACGGCCCAAAGAACCAGCCGGGGTTATTAGCCGCGTTAGTCTGCGTACCAATGAACGGCACGTCTCCGGGTTCGCCATCCACGGGCGTTTTGATCCACATGGCGACACTGAAGCTCGCGGTGGCACCAAACTGCAGATCAGTCGGCGGCCCCGACCCTACCGTGCCCAAGGTGACATAGCTGGCTGAAAACGGCGCTTCGGTGTCGGTGATGAATTCCGCCGCTTGGGCGCCAACGACACCGGCCACAAAACTGGGGGCCGGATCGCTGGGCACGCCGTGATTCTCGCGCCCGGAGGCATCGGTGAAGTCGCCGTCAAAGCGCAGGTGCAGGACGAGATCATTAGTCACATTGGCGTAACCGGTAACCGGGATTACCGTTAAACTGGCACTAACTGTATTGGAACCTGCGGCGTTGCTGACGCCCAAGGTGTAGTTGCCGGAATCACTCACGCTCACATTATCCAGCGTGAGGAAGTTCTCGGTTTCATCCGGGAGCGCCGTGCCATCCTTGAACCATTGATACGCCAGCGGCAGCGGACTGCCTACCGCTTTACCGACGAAGTCCACGGTCTTACCTACCGCCACCGTTTGCGAGATCGGAGCCAGCGTGAAAGTCGGCGCGATAAGTTCAAGGCCGCGCGCGGTCATGTGGTTGGTGATCTCCGCCGCAGTGAGGAGGCGTGGGTATAATGCGACCTCGTCAACTTGTCCATTAAACAATCGCGAGACAAAGAGACTAGGATCGGTTTGCGGCGAGATTCCTCCGATGACCAGCGGGCCGGAGGTATTGGGACCCGCTCCACCCCATACAAAACCGGCATTGGCCCCGTTAACCCAATAGCGATAGGGATAAACATCACCATCAATGATTACCGAATCGTCATAAGCAATCACCAGATGCGTCCATATCCCTGGTGCGATTTCCGCGCCGTACTCAGGCTCGTCGTCTAACGGAGCGACGGCATTCTCGCTGGGCGAATATCCGTTCCATACTCCGGCGTTCGCCAACCAAGCCAGACCGCCATTTGCGTCGGCATCAGAGATTGGAACTCCGAGCTGATTCAGGTCGGTGGTTTTGGTCCAGATTTCAATACAAAACTTGGACGGATAAAACTTCGGCGAAAACGGAATGACGCCCACGCCGCCGGATGCGTCGAAAGTGACAGCCGTATCGGGATTGTCGAGTAAGGCTCCGGGCACGCCCATGGTCGGCAATTCTCCGCCGAGAAAATTAGTGTAAAACCCGTCGTGACGTCCCAAGGAATCCAGCAGGGCAATGGAGTTTTGCGGCTCGTTTAATCGCCACCATGCTTCGGGGCCGGAACCTACGATCGCCGCCTCGTAACTATCCGGCTCGGGATCAATCACCGTGATGGTGACCGGGCCGTAGGCGGTTTCGCCGACGGTGTTGGTTGCGGTCACTGAGTAATTGCCTCCGTCACCCGCCGCCAGGTGTTCAATCGTAAAAGCAGATGCGGTCGCGCCCGGGATCGGGTTTCCGTCTTTTGCCCACTGGAATTTAACGCCACCTCCAGTCGCCGAGACGGCCAGGTGCAGCGTGCCGGTGACGTAGAGCGTCCGATCAAAAAATCCCTGGGTGGAGACGATTTGTGGTTCGCTGGCGACGACGACCGAGACGTACACCGGCTGACTGTCAACCACTCCGAACTCGTTGGATATTGTGACTGAGTAGAGACCGGAATCGGCCAGCGTCGTATCGTCCAGTGTCAATTCTCCCGAGTGCGTGGTGGCGAAGGTGCCACCGGCATCCTTTTGCCAGAAGAAAGTCAGATCGGGAGTTCCACCAGCATCAACCGAGAGTACAATCGAATCGCCTTCGGCCACGGATTCGGCCGGGCCTTCCAGATCCGTAAAGATTTGTGGCGACTGACTGCCAATGGCTGCGGCCAGTTGGGTGAAGAGTTCGCCTTTTTTGAGCGAGCGTTTGAAAATGGCGACTTCATCTATCGCTCCGTTGAAGCTGAAATCCGGATCGCCAGAATCGCTGCCGACCAACGTGGGACCGGAAAATGCCATATTGACATGGTTGAATAAAAGACTGGTCCCCTCAAAGATAACGGCGCCGTTGTTGGTCAAGCCAATATAGATGGTCGCTTCGTCCGGAGCGACGACTAAAGCGGCGAACGCCCAGTCGGCTTCCGGTAGCGCGGGCAGGCCCGCATCCATGGAAGGACTCCAGTTGTAAGGGAACGCGTCGTTGTTCCAGTAGTAGCCTAATCCGTAACCACCGTACACCCCATCAATAATCAGCCCACCACCCGGAGCGACAATGATTCCCGCTCCGACATTTTGCACGTCCGCCGCTTTGACCCAGGCGGAAATGGTCACGGTGTTGGTATTCAAATTGAACGCCCCAAGCCGCACCGCGCCACCGTCGCCGGCAAAAGCTGCCGCCGTGTTGGTTGTCCCGAATCCTGGATAGACCGGCGGCCGCGGTCCGATGACACCAGCCTGGGAGCCGGAGAGGAACAATCCATCCGCGGCGCTGCCGAGTGATCCAAGATTGGCGGTGACCGGCGCCGTGGGCGCCTCATAATCCTGATATAGCAACGGCGCATCCGCCATGACCGCTGCGGTGTAGGCCGAGGGAGAAGTTGCCGCAGCATAGTGTGCTGCCACGCGGGTCGCATTAAGTGCCGCACCATACACCGCGCAATAGGCGGCATCGCCAGGCCACGGGAATCCTCCGTCACTGCGGGACCCAACGGTCAAGGGAGCTCCGCTCAGGTTGGGGACGTAATCCATGGTGGCAGTCGCGGAAGAAGCAAGTTCGCCATTGCGATAAAACGCGACGGTTTTGGTTGTGTTGTCGTAGGTCAACACGAGGTGAACCCATTCGTTCGGAACGGTGACCGGTACATAAACGTCATCGGCAATTGCCGTCGCTCCATTCAAACCGAAGAGACGGACCACAAAGGCGGAACCATGGTTAAAAGTCGCGCCGTCATCTTGAGCCACGTACCATCCGGAACGAGGCGAAGCCATATTCACCGAAGACGCTGCATATGAGAAAAGCGGCACCTCAGCGGGTTTTAACCAGACCTCAAAACTGAAATTGGTCGTGTTCAACTCGGCTGAGGCCGGGGTCGTTATGGCTTGTGACACGCCGTTAAAGCTCACGGCCTTGCTCCCCGTGAACGGACCCACCATGCCGGTAATCGGTGACGCCTCATAAGTTCCGTCTGCCGCCGCGCCCAGCGAGCCTTTGTTGGTGGCATAAAGTCCCACGTTTGCAGGCGGTTGGGTCAATTCATTCAATCGGTAGTAACCGATCGGATTTTGGGATAAAATCGTTGTTGGGTAGTCAGATGCGACGGCGCAAGCCGTCAACCCAAACAACGTGAACACGCCCAACCGGGCGGCGTCTTTGCAGGGAGTTTTCATGATGCGTTTTTGTGTTTTCGGTTTTGGTGAACTTGGATTGTCGGGTCGGATTTGGATTTGGAAAATTGGGGTTCGCCTGTGACGGAATGGGAGGATTGGATCAAAGTCTCCCGATGCCGTTGGTCGCGGGTTTATTTGAAGGTGGTGGAATGGTCCATTAGCCAATAGACATCGGGATTATTATTGCCCCAAGCCGAGTTAACCATCAGCAACGTGCCGGCGGCCGAAAGCGGCGGGGTTGTCCTCGGGTCCTGCCATTTCTTGATTTCGGAATGGCCATCGGTGAATGAAAACCCTGCCGCGCGGTTGTGAGACATGCCCGGCATGTCTCCCAGCGTCCAAAGCGCGCCATTGATGGGGTCGTAACCCGTCATGAACTGCATGAAATTGCTCCAATTGACGGAGTCTTCCCGCATGTCCAAGAACAAGAAAACCTGTGAAGGCTTGTTGATGTCGGTGGATTTGCAAAAGAGCCGGTAACGATTGAGTTCCGGATAGGACCCTTCCCAGCCGCCGCGCGTGCCGCACGGTCCCTCGCCTCGGTCGGGCGCAAATCCGCCCACCCAAAGATTCATGGACATGGTGAGAACGCGCGGGACCAAAGCGCCGCCCTTATATTGATTGGCAATCATGGACCGGTCGGACGGGCACTTAAATAGAGCCGCATTCTTGCCGCAGTAGGTCCATAATGGCCGTTTAGCCATGTCGAAGTTGATGTCGTAGTTTGCCAGGTTCGACTCAACCGCCCGGTTAATTCCTTTCTTCGGTTTCCCTTCTGGCCTAGGCTTGCCGATTGTATAAGGCAGGAAATCTGGGCTTATGAGTAAAGAATTCATCCGCATTGGCGGCGCGCGGGAACATAATCTCAAGAATCTGACGCTGGAGATCCCGCGTGATAAATTGGTGGTGATCACCGGATTGAGCGGCAGCGGCAAGTCATCGCTGGCTTTCGACACGCTTTACGCCGAAGGGCAGCGTAAATACGTGGAAAGTCTTTCCGCTTACGCCCGCCAATTCCTTGATCAGATGCAAAAACCCGAGGTGGATTACATCGAGGGTTTGTCACCCGCCATCGCCATCGAACAACGTTCGAGCGGAATGAATCCGCGTTCCACCGTCGCAACGACCACCGAGATTTACGATTATCTGCGTCTGCTGTACGCCCATGTGGGCCAGGCGCATTGCCCGGATACCGGTGACCCGATCGTGGCGCAAACCACCAGCGATATTGTGGATCGGATTTTGACTTTGCCCGAGAAGACGCGGGTCATGTTGCTCGCGCCGGTGGTGCAGCGTCAAAAGGGAGAATTTCGCGACGTGATTGAGCGCCTGCAACGCGAGGGGTTTGTCCGGGCGCGGGTGGATGGCGAACTGGTGGAGCTGACCAATCCGCAAGCGCGCGTCAAACTGGACGCCAAACACCATCACACGATCGAGGCGGTGGTGGACCGGTTGGTGATGGATGACAAGGTGCGCGTGCGCCTGCAAGATTCGGTGGAAACCGCCCTGCGCTGGGGCAATGGCGTGATGGTGACGTTGCATCAGATCGAAACGCGAGCGCCGAAGCGGGAAGATTCGAAAGCGCAACCCAATTTGGAGGCCCGCACCGCGTCCGCCGGTTCGGGTGACTGGATCGAAACGCTGCACTCGAATCGTTTGTATTCGCCGCGGACGGGTCGGAGCTATGAGAAACCGGGGACAAAACATTTTTCCTTCAACTCGCCGACGGGGGCCTGTCCCGTTTGTCACGGGTTGGGGCAGAAAATGGTTTTCGACGCCAGCTTGGTTGTGCCGGATGCGGACAAGTCGCTGGAGCAGGGCGCGATCCTGCCGTGGCGCCGCGGCGGCAAACGCATGATCGTCTATTATAAGTCCATGCTCAAAGCCGTGGCGGCGCATTACGGTGTGAGCATGGAAGCGCCGTATAAAAATTTACCGGATGAGTTCAAACACGTCTTGATGCATGGCTCGGGCGCGGTGGAAATCACCTTTCACTTCTGGCGCGCGGGTAAGTCGAGCGCGATCCAGCGACCGTTCGAAGGCGTGCTGCCCAACCTCGAGCGGCTCTATACCGAAAGTGAAAGTGAATTTACGCGCAAGCGTTTGAAGGCGTTCATGAGTCCGCAATTTTGTGATGCCTGCCAGGGGAAACGGTTGCGTCCGGAAATCCTCGCCGTGACCCTGGGTGATGAAGTGGCGGTTGGACCATCTCCGGCAGCGTCTCCTGCCGGAACGAAATCGGCCGTCTCCGCGAAATCGCAGGCGTCAAAAATCCCCGGCCTTTCCATCATGGACGTTTGCCAGTTGTCCGTCACCAAGGCGGACGCATTTTTTGCGCGGTTAGTCCTGACGGATTTCCAGCGTCGGATTGCGGGTGAGGTGGTGAAGGAGATTCGCGCGCGGCTGAGATTTTTGCAGAACGTCGGTCTGGGTTACCTCACATTGGATCGCGAGAGCGGTTCGCTCTCCGGCGGGGAAGCGCAACGCATCCGGCTGGCCACGCAAATCGGGGCCGGTCTCGTCGGGGTGTTGTACATTCTGGACGAACCCAGCATTGGCCTGCACCAGCGCGATAATGACCGACTGCTCGCCACCTTGAAAGGGCTGCGCGACCTGGGCAATTCCGTCATGGTGGTGGAACACGATGCGGACACGATTGTCGCAGCGGATCACATTCTGGATCTCGGTCCGGGCGCCGGAGTGCATGGTGGCGAGATTGTGGCGGCGGGGTCGCTTGAGGAAATTAAACGCGCCCGGCGCTCGCTGACCGGTCGTTATCTGACCGGCGAGTTGAATATTCCCGTGCCCAAACAACGCAAGAAATTCTCACCCGAGCGCGGTGCGATTGAAATTTTGGGCGCGAGCGAAAACAATTTGAAGGGCATCAACGTGCGCATTCCCATCGGGTTGTTCACCTGCGTGACGGGCGTGAGCGGTTCGGGGAAAAGCACCCTGGTGGATGACACGCTGCGCCGCGCCCTGATGCGCAAGTTTTACGGCTCAAAAGAGCGTCCGGGCGCGCATCAGGAAATCCGTAACTACGAAGGGTTGGAAAAGATCGTGGTGATTGACCAAACGCCCATCGGTCGCACGCCGCGCAGCAATCCCGCCACTTATACCGGGATGTTCAATGCCATTCGCGATATGTTCGCGCGTCTGCCCGCCGCCAAAGTGCGGGGCTATGCCTCCGGCCGGTTCAGTTTCAATGTGAAAGGCGGCCGCTGCGAGAAATGCCAGGGCGACGGATTGATCAAGATCGAGATGAACTTCCTGCCGCCGGTTTATGTGACGTGCGAAAGTTGCAACGGCAAACGCTACAACCGCGAGACGTTGGAGATCGCCTACAAGGGATTGAACATTGCCGACGTGCTTAATCTGACCGTGGATGAAGCGGTTAATTTTTTCCGAGCCGTGCCGCAGATTCACGAGCCGTGCCTGACGCTGGCCGAAGTGGGTTTGGGTTACCTGCGCCTGGGCCAATCGGGCACCACCCTCAGCGGCGGTGAAGCGCAGCGCGTCAAGCTGGCGGCCGAGCTGAGTCGCAAGCAAACCGGACGCACTCTTTACATTCTGGATGAGCCGACCACCGGGCTGCATTTCCACGACGTCGCCAAATTGCTGGAAGTCTTGTTCAAATTGCGCGCCGCCGGAAACACGCTGCTGGTGATCGAGCACAACCTGGACGTCATCAAGATGGCCGATTGGATCATTGATCTGGGGCCGGAAGGTGGCGAAGGTGGCGGCGAAGTGGTCGGGCAGGGGACACCTGAAGACGCGATCACCTGGCCGCGCAGCCATACCGGACGCTATTTGCGCTCCGTCTTATCTTCAGATGCCAATGTTGTTTGAACCCCTCTTGGGATATTTTGCGTTTTGCGGCCGCCTGAAAGATAAGCCACAAATGATCCCGGACGGTGAATTATGGCCATACCAAATTGTGGGCGCTCGGGGCGCTCCACCGCCATGTGTCGAGGCGGCACTGGGGCGTTAGGCATCGTGATTTCCCTCCGTGGTTGAATCCGCTTGGCGAACTTTTCTGAAGCGTTCGTGTTGACATCGCTTCCTGTCTTTTTGCTTTTCGTCCCGCGTCCCGTTCTTGGTTCCACCGCGCCACTCGCGCGGATACCGCCCGGGTACACTGCAACCGGTCTCCAGTCGCAGCACGCAACCTAAAAGCGGCGGGACTTCCGGAGCTTTTCCGCCTGATTGAGGTGTGACCGGCAGAGGACCGTCGGTCTTCTCCCAATCCAGGACGGGCGGATGCTTGCGGTTGCTTTCCGGTTTGCCGTATCGTGTTGGGATGCAGGATGCACCGCAATTGTCGGAGTTGAAGGTTCCCAAGTGGTCGTTTTTTCTCGCTGATGCCCTCATGCTGGGGCTGGCGTGGTTTTTGTTTTATTGGCAGGCTAAATTTCCATTGAGTCAATGGGAGGTTCTAACCTGCTGTCTGTGCGTGTTTCTCGGCGCGGGACTGGGCGTGCTGCCGTATTTGCTCGAGTACCGGGCGTTGCTGAAATACGGCGCGTTGGTGAAATTGATCGAAAGCAGTTCGCTGATGGCCGCCACCGAGAAGATTCAAAACCTGGAAAATTGCGTGCTGCAGATCAGCAACGCCACGACGCAGTTGGAATCGGCTCAGGCCCAGGCCGACGCCACGGCCAAACTCGCTGGACAAATCACTGAACGCATGACCGTCGAAGTGCGCGGGTTCAAGGAGTTCATGCAAAACGCCAATGATAGCGAGAGAGCGACGTTGCGGTTGGAAGCCGAGAAATTGCATCGCGCCGAACGCGAATGGCTGAATGTGCTGGTGTTCATTTTAGATCATACGTTTGCGTTGTATCGTGCGGCGGAACGTTCGGGACAGGAAAATGTCGTCCGGCAACTGGCGCAATTTCAACATACGTGCCGTGACGCCGCCCGCCGCCTCGGCTTGCAAGCGGTGGGGGCGAATCCGGGTGATGCCTTTGACCCGCAACGGCACACACTCGGACCGGAACAGGAAGCGCCGGCACATGGCACTATCGAAGAGACGCTGGCGTGCGGGTATTCATATCAAAGCACGTTGATTCGTCCGGCTTTGGTAAAACTACGCGCGGCATCCGCCGTTGGCGCTGAGTCGGTGATTGAAGCTCAGGACGCCGAACCGCAGTTGCCGCTGGGGACGGGCGAGCCGAGCGAGTCGGGCGCGGCTTGAGCAGTTACGGAGTGCGCGGCCGGGTGGAACGGAATTGCAACCAGGCGACATCCTGATTGTTGGGCGAGGAAAATATGTCGGGGACGAAGCCTCCGGTGGTGATGGGCGGCATGGTGCGCGAATCTTTCCAAGGGTGAATTTCCGAGTGGCCGTCGGCGAATGAGAAGCCCGCCGCGCGGTGGTGATAAAAAGCGGGCAGATCATAAAAGCCGTATTGGTCCGGGGCATTGGGCCAACCCGCCATCTTCGTGGCGAAATTACCCATATCAATGCTGTCCTCGCGCATGTCCAGAAACACAAAGGTGTTGACCGGACCGGGATCCGCCAGCTCGGACATTTTGAGATAAATTTTGTAGGCGCTGAAGGGCGCGCCCCAATTGCCATCGGTGCCGCCCCAACCGCCGAGCAGCCTGTCGGACATAGCTCAAGACGCTGGGTAAGATCGTGGTGGTAGCACCCGGTGCGGTTGTGGAAACGGGAT
>JBDHQI010000044.1:0-31325 GCA_039806955.1 Verrucomicrobiota bacterium
TCAGACGCGCACGCCCAGCAACTGTTCAATCCACTTTGCTAAAATTGCGTTCCCTAAGTCCGACAGGCTGCTAGCCAAGACAATATGGCAATTCCGTGTTACAAAGTCAGACTATATTTTGCGTTCGCCATTGGCGTTGACGAATCTTACTCATTTGCTTACCCCGATAAATGCGCAGGCAAAAGCGGCTGTTTCTTCCAATCATCTCGGAAGGAATTCTCGACCCGCCGACGATAATCCGACCGACCTCGCGCGTGTGATTGCTAGCGCGGATCGTATTGTTTGCGCGAATATTCTTTGTTTGGAGGGCGCATCGAAAATTAATTTTACCGTGTCCGGTGAGCGCGCAAAAACAATCGTCAAAGCAGTTATCTCCGCTAAAAAATTACAGGCTGAAACCAATACAACGTGGGATTGGGAATTACAATTTTTTACCAGCGCAAAACACTTGGCTGTGGTGCGTTTTCATGAAAAGGTTTTTCTAGCCGATAAAGACGAATTCGCTGACGAAAGCGGGTATTGGAGAGATTGTATAAAGAGGCGCTTGTGGCGCGTGCTGCTGCCGATTTTACGCCGCCAACAATTCCTTAATCCATTCGCTGAATTTTCCGTCTGCCCGCTCAGTTGTTTTCAAATTTCTGCGGCTTCTCGCTGGCGAGCTTTAATCACTACCAAGATAAACCCGATAACTCCCGCGAATCTTTGGAAGATTGCGAGTAGAATGTGTTCGCAAGAACGTGCGCGGTTTTCGCCGGCATTGCTTCGGACTGGTTTTGGCAACAAACTCGGGCTGGTGAAAATATCTCGCAATCGTTACGTGAACCCGACTCGAGGGTGGCGGCTGGGTGTGGCTCTGGGCCTGGCGATTTGTTGCGCGCGTTCCGGTATCGCCGAAGTCGTTCGCGCCGGCAATGCGCAGTTGCAAATCGGGATCGAGCCGCGTCTGGGTCACTTGGTGGAATTGGTGGATCGCGCGTCCGGACATAATTTTGTGAGCGCCACCAATGCCGGCGCGCTTTGGGAGCTGGAATTTGCGGGCGGTCAAATACCCGTTTTGCAACCGTCCCGGGCGCGCACATTTACGTCGCGAACCAGCGCCCGTTCCGACGCGCAGGAATGGGTCTGGACCGATTTCAATATGGAATCCGCGCCGCGTTTGAAGGTGGTGGTTCGCGTTGCTGTTGACCCGAACGAACCGCTGAGTCGTTGGAAACTGGCGGTGGAGGATTATGAAGGACTGGAATTGGCGGCGATCCGGTTTCCGCGTCTGATCAATCTGCAACCCCAACCCGAAGAGCGGCTGGCGGTACCGGTTTGGATGGGCCAACAAGCGACGAATCCGCGCGCGTTGTTGTCGCCGGCGTCCGGCCCACCGCGCCGTTGGGAGTGGCATTATCCAGGATTGCTGTCCTTGCAATGTCTGGCGCTCACCAGCGCGTCGGGCGTGGGTTGCTATCTGGCCTGCGATGACGCGGGCGATTATCTGAAGGATTTTGCCGCGTTTGCCACGACCAATGCCGATCTGAATTTGGAGATTCGTCATCGCCCGGAGCCAGCGCAAAATCCGGCGCCGCGTTATGAGCTGCCGTATTCCGTGGTGCTGGGAAGTTTTCGTGGCGATTGGTTTCAAGCGGCCGAGCGTTATCGCGCCTGGGCCACCAATCAATCGTGGGCGCGCGCGAGCCGGCTGCAGAACGGCTTGGCGCCGGCGTGGGTGACCAATACCGCGCTCTGGGTGTGGAATCGCGGTCCATCGCCCGGGGTCATTGATCCGGCTCTGGCGTTGCAACGCGAGCTGGGTTTGCCGGTGAGTGTCTTCTGGCATTGGTGGCACGGTTGCGCCTACGACACCGGTTTCCCGGAATACCTGCCGCCCCGTGAAGGCGCAGCGGCGTTTCGCGCCGCGTTGCAAACCGCTCACGCTCATGACGTGCGCGCGATTGTGTACATGAACCAACGGCTCTGGGGCATGACGACAGCGAGTTGGACTAACGAAAACGCCGCGCGCTTTGCGGTAAAGGCGACCGACGGTCAGATTCATCCGGAAGTTTACAACACGTTCAGCAAGCTGCCTTGCGCTTCGATGTGCATGGGTACGGAGTTTTGGCGACATAAATATGCCAGCCTTGCCACCGCCGCGTTTCGCGGATTGGACGTGGACGGCATTTACATGGACCAGGCCTGTTCGAGTCTGGCTTGTTACGATCCCGCGCACGGCCACTCCTTGGGCAGCGGCACGTATTGGATGCAGGGTTTTCAAAAACTCGCCGCCGCCATCCGTCAGCAAAATCAAGTGCGCGCCGGCCCGGCGCTGGCGGGCGAGGGATGCGGCGAAAACTGGCTGCCGCATCTGGACCTGATGTTGGCGTTGCAGGTAAGCCGCGAACGCTACGCCGGCGCGGATGGTTGGGAGACCATTCCGTTTTTTCACGCCGTGTATCACGACTACGCGATTTTCTTCGGTAACTACTCGTCGCTGACCGCGCCGCCCTACGACGAGTTATGGCCTGCGGAGTTTGCTCCCCAGGAGCCGTTGAAATTATTGGATCGGAAATTCGCCACGCAGTTTCGCCTGGAACAGGCGCGGGCGTTTATTTGGGGACAACAACCCACGCTGGCCAATTTCCGCACCAATCAACTGACGGAGCGGGCCGAGGAATTGGCGTTTATTTTGAAACTGGCGCGGTTGCGCGCCCAAGCGCTGCCGTACCTGCTACACGGCCAATTATTGCCGCCGCCGGAATACGCCGACGCGGCCACGGTAATTCCGATGTCGCGGCTCTCGATTTACGCCGGTCAACAAGGCGGTGTCCGCGAGTTCGAGCAGTCTGAACCCTTGATCCATGCCGCCACCTGGCGGACGCGTGAGGGCGCGATTGCCGTGGCGGTGGTCAACATTGGTGCGACGCCCGCGACGCCGCGTCTCGCGCTGGATCGCCAGCGGCACCGCTTGCCGCCGACGGGAAATATTTATCGCCTTGATCAAAACGGACGCCGCAAAATTGGCGCGTTCGATCAGGCGAAAATTGTGCTTACGCCCCAGCTCGCGGCTGCTGATGCCTGCGTGTTGGAATTGCGACCGGAATAAAGCCAGCCGACCGCACGGTTTATTGACGGCACCGCGTTCCGCCGCTTTTGTTTTGCGCCAAGGTCGGTTTTACAGTTGAGTAGGCTTTGTGATTGGCAAGCTGCTCAAGCCTGAGCTGGAGGAGTTGATTCGCAAACGTGACTTCAACGAGTTGCGGGAGGTCTTGTCGGGTTTTCCAGCGCAGGACCTCGCGGAAATTCTCGCGGATTTGACCCCGGATGACGAGGCCGTGCTGTTGCGAATTCTGCCGCGCGACCTGGCGGCGGATGTGTTTGAAAACCTGCCCGTCGCAGATCAGGAAAAATTGCTGCAAGCCCTCGGCAGCGAACAAGTCGCCCAAATCCTGAACGACATCGAAGCGGACGATCGTACGGCGTTGCTCGAAGAATTACCCGCTGCCGCCACGCAGAAGTTGTTGAACCTGCTTTCGCCTGAGCAACGCAAGATCGCCACGGACCTGCTCGGTTATCCGAAGGATTCCATCGGGCGGCGCATGACACCCGAGTATGTGGCGATCCAGCAGGACTGGACGGTGGCCGAGGTGCTCGCGCAGCTGCGCCAGCAACCCGACAAGTGCGAAACCATCAGCCAGCTGTACGTGGTGGACGCGCGCGGGCGGCTTGTGGATTACGTGCGCCTGCGCAAACTGGTGGTTGCCCCGCTGGAGTCGCCCGTGTCCGCCTGCCTGGAAAACCAGCGGATTTTTTTGCGCGCCATGGCGGACCAGGAGACTGCCGTGGCCGCCTTCAAAAAATATGACACCACCATTTTGCCGGTGGTGGATTCCAATGAGGTGCTGGTGGGGGTCGTCACCGTGGACGACGTCCTGGACGTGGCGGAAATCGAGGCCACCGAAGACATGCAAAAGCTCGGCGGTGTGGAAGCGTTTGAGGCGTCGTATCTGCGGCTGAGCCTGTTGCAAATGGTGCGCAAACGCGCGGGCTGGCTCGCGGTCCTGTTCATTGGCGAAATGTTCACCGCCACCGCGATGGGATATTTCGAGAAGGAAATTGAGCGCGCGGCCGTGCTGGCGGTGTTTCTGCCGTTGATTCTGTCGAGCGGTGGCAACTCCGGCTCCCAGGCGACCACGTTGATCATTCGCGCGATGGCGCTGGGGGATGTGTTGTTGCGGGACTGGTGGCGCGTCTTCCGGCGTGAGGTGACCACGGGCTTTTTGCTGGGGTGCATCCTCGCCGCGGTGGGGATGGTGCGGATCCTTATCTGGCAATGGGTGGGTCTCAAAGACTACGGGGCGGCGCATTTTGAGCTGGCGCTTGCGGTGGGTGGCAGTCTGGTGGGCGTGGTGTTGTGGGGCAGTCTGATGGGGGCCATGCTGCCCATGGTGCTGCGTCGCTGCAAACTGGACCCGGCCACTTGTTCGGCGCCGTTCGTCGCCACGTTCGTGGACGTGACCGGCATCATTATTTACTTCACGGTGGCCTATTTCATCTTTCTGTCCCATCCCGCCGTCTGAAATTGTTCCGGGCCCGATGCGGGAGCTTAAGACTGGAGGTGGCGCCGGCCTTTGGGTTTCCTTGCCGGTCTGGGGGCGCACCTGGAAGCCGCCGAGTTTGCCGGTCCCGTGCTGCATGCCAGCCCGTTGCCGGATCCCGACATACGCCGGGTGGCGGTTTTCCTTCCCGACCGGACTGCCAGCGCCACCCTGGCCGCCGTCACTGCATGCGTGCTCCGGACCATGACCGTGCCGATGCCGCGGGACGGCGATTTGCACCATGCGTCCGGGCTTTCGGCCGCTTCGCCGCTGAGGGTGGAGCATCCCGGCCGGTTCGTGTGGCTCCATGATGTGGCGGGAATTTCCGTGAACTGGTTGGGCAACGCTGGCTGGCTCACCCCATCGCGCGTCAGCCGGATGCCTTCGCCCCGCACCAATCTATTTATCCCAAGGAGCCGGCCCAAAATCAGTTCAAGGCCAATGTCGGTGCGCGGAGAATCTCTGCGTGATTACGCAGCCGCTCCGCGCGCTGTGCAATTTACGAAGCGCCCGGGAGGCACAGTGGTCATTTGGCTGCGCGCCTGGCGCGAGGCATCAGTTCGGTGTCCGATCGTCTCTTGCAGGATGAGCATCGGCCCATCCGCCGGGGGCGTGTGGTGTGACGGTCTCACTGGCCCAACACCCGGAAATAAAGCGCCGGGTTGGTGGGCGTCAGCATGAGGGTGTTGCCGGCGGTCGGCGTTCCAAAGTTCCACCAGACCGGGGCGGACAGATTCGTGGTGAATTGGACCTGATAAATCGGAACACCTCCGGTCCAATGCAATTCCAGTTGGTCCCCGTGGGGGGCCAACCGCACAACAATTGGCGGCGCGGCCAGCACTTCAAGGTTCGCGGTGGTTGTGCTGGAGGCGCCGGCCGGGTCGGTGACGCGGAACACAAAGGTGTTGAGTCCGACATGGCTTGAAGACACCCAGCCGCTGGCCGTGCCGCTGGCCGTTACGGTCAGCCAGCCGGGACCGGTCAACTTGGCAAAGGTCAGCGCATCGCCGTTGGGATCGGATGCGAGACTGGTCAGGGACGTTGTGAACCAGCCTCCGGCAATGAGGTCGGGAAATGTCAACGGATTGCCGGCCCAGACCGGCGCACGGTTCGTGGCCGCCCGATAGTGCGTCACAATCTGATTTGTGCCCAGCGCGTAGCCGTAGATGGCGACTTCTTCCATCCAGCCAACGAATTGAAAGTTGTAAGGCGTGCCCAGGCCGCCCTGGCGTGAGCCGATGCTGACCGTAGCGGAAGAACCCAGAAGCCCCGTGCCGGGCGCGAGCGTTCCTTGCGCGACATTGACGCCGTTGACAAACAGCCGCACCGCGCCGTTGGCCTGATCACAGACACCGACGAGGTGATACCACTGATTGTTGGGCACGATGCTGCTGGTGGCCAATCGCGCCGTGCCGCCTGCATCCCGGACAAAGAACCGAAACGCGCGTCCCGGCCCGCCGCAGTCCAGATTGAATTGCTCGCCGCCGCTGCCGTAGCCCTTGGTGACCAACCCGGCATCCGTCGTTTGCGTGCCGCCATTCACCCAAGCCTCGACCGTGAACGCCGCGTTTCCCGACGTGGCAAAATCCAGGTTGATGTTCGTAACGCAACTGTTGCTGCTGGTCAGTCCACCAAACCGGACGGCCGTGTGGGTGTCAATCAACCGGTAACCCGGCTGGCCGAGCTGGACGTTGGCGTAACTGCCGTTGTTGTTGGCCACATAATCCCGCGCCACGACGCCGGCGGTTTCATCCAGTCGCCAATAGCCCACCGGGTTGTCGGTCAATATCGCCTGGCCCAGTGGATACGTCGGCGCGGCCACCACGGTCAACGCAGCGACACTGCTGGTGACGACACCAAACGCATTGCTGATCACCACCGTGTAATTGCCGGAGTGATTCGTCTGCATGTTTGCAAGATGGTAGGAAGCGCCGTTGGCCCCGGGGATGACGCTGCCATTGTGCCGCCAACTGTAGGAAACGGGCAATCCGGCGTTGGCAGCCACGGTCCAGGTGTTGCTTGCTCCGGCAAAGCGAAACAGGTTCGTCGGCGTGGGCTGCTGGGTGATGACCGGCTCGCGATAGGCCAGCGTCCCGCTCACCGCGAGGATCCCGGTCGTCTGTTGCGCGCCGGCGCCCGCCGGTTTGGTGAAGGTGATCGAAGCAATGGGTTTGTCCTGGCCGATCGCCGCCAGATCAATCGTGGTCTGGTACAGGTTTGGATTGACCGGCCCGTTGTCCTCCGCGCCAAAACTCCCGGTCAACTTCAACCGGCCCATCGCTTGAATGGCGACGTTGGCCGTGGTCCCAAACCAATCCTGCGCGTTGAAATTGAACACCGGGCTTTGCGTGCCATTGGTGAAGTTGAGCACGCAGGTGCCCATGCCGCCGCCGTTCGCCGAGCACGCCAGAATGCTGAGTGACTTGTAAGCCTTCGGCGTCGCGAGGGTCAGCGTGGCCGAACCCGGATAGGTGTAGCCGACGACCAGCGCATTGTTGACACCATAGGGCTTGAGTTGGAAGACGGTTTTCTTGTCCCACTGACTGGTGAAAACTCCGTCCGGCGGCAGCCCGCGCGTGGTGCCCGCCAGACCGGCCTGATAGAAACTGTAGTTGTTCGGAACATCGAAGCCCGTTGCGCCGGGTGTGGCTGCAGTCGCGGTGTTTGGCGCCAGAATGCTCGCATTGTGTCCGGTCATCACAATCGGCGCGTCACCTCCGGAAATGACCAAAGTGAACCCGCGACTCGCGATGAAGCCGCTGGCGAGATTGGTGACCGCAATGTTCGCGAAGTAACGCCCGGCTGACAAATTCGTGGTGGCGGCCGGGACAAGGTCCACGGTGACGGTGGTGGCACTGGCGGCGTTCAACGTCCCACTGCTCGCGGAGACGGTCAACCAGGCCGGGGGATTGCCGAGCGACCAGTTGAATGCCGCCGCGCCGGCGTTGGTCAGCAGCAGGTTGAGACTGGTGGCCGCGGGCAACTGCCCCGGCTGCGCCACGGCCGTGAAACCGGCGGACGGAGCGATTTGCAATGCATCACCCGGACTGGGATCGGCGACTTGCATGACAACGACCGCCGCCGAGCAACCCCAACTGCCGAGTTCACTGCTGACGTCGGGCGTCTGGGTGCGCCACTTCTGCCAGGCCAGGTTGTTGGTGTTCCGGATGCCCCACGCGGCGTTGGCGTTGGTCGTCAACCACGGACCGAATGCGGGCCAAAGATTTTGATCCTTCGCAAACCGCGCCATCCAGCGGACAAAGATGCCGTTGAACCCCGAGAGGTCGGAATTGGAACTCCACTCCGGCAAAATGCCCGCCGTGGTCATGTTGTTCTGGGTGCGCCGGCCTGCCAGGATGGCGTCCTGGTAATAGAACGGCAGCCCCGTCGCGCGATGGAGAAAATTCGCTCCCCCGATGAACGTGCCCTGATTGTAGGTCAGAGCGACCGTGTCCACCGTGCCGTTCGTGTTGATGTTGTCGGAAACCGCCCCGTTGTTGGTGTTGAACAGGTATTTTCGATTCCACGCGTAAATGGCCTGTGCCTTGTTCAAGTAGTTGGTGTCGCCGTAGATCTGGTGAAGATAACACGCCGCAATCGTCGCCGGTCCCTGGATGCACGCGTTCTTGCTCTGCCGGTCGGATTGCCGCCACCAGAGGCCCCCGCCGAAATAATTCGTGTCCCAGCCCCGAGCGAACATGAGATCGAAATTGGATTTCGCCACGTTTCGGAAGTTTGCGTTTCCCGTGATCAAATAGGCGCGGGAAAAGGCAATGCACGCCCACGCGATGTCGTCGTTGTATTCGTTGTAATCCCAGTTCGAGCCGTTCTGCGAAAGAAAGCCATTGCAGGTGCTGGTGACAATGCTCTGCCGCGCCGCAGTCGGTGAGTTATCGTGCGCGTCTTCCGCCATTTCCAACAACTCCGCGCCGGTCCACCAGCCCGAATAGGCGCCGTTCACCAGAAACGCGTTGTTGAACGCGGTAAAACTGGTATGGGTGTCGGTGCTGGTGAATGCCAGCAATGTCCCCGCTCCTGCCGGGAGCAGGGCGATGCGCATCAGCCACTTGTGGAAGAGGTTCATTGCGACGCGGCACGTTCCGGGCCGCCGGGACCATCCGGTCAGCCCTTAAGGAAGCACATGTGGCCGGGCGTGACGAGCAAATACGCCGTCGCGTCGCGGAAGGGTTTTGCGCGCACTTGACCGGTTGTGCGGAGCGGCCTAGAGTTTTCCCGTCCATGTCGGGGAGCCTCGTGTGACGGGGCTGAGAGGTCTGCCATAGCAGACGACCCGTTGAACCTGATCCGGGTAATGCCGGCGAAGGGAATTGCCTCCGCCTTCCGGGTTGCGTTCGAGTAGCTCACGACCGCCGAATTATACTTATGATTGCCAAGAAAGATTCTTTGGAACCGCACAGCAGCGAACAGTTGCCCAACAGCCGGCGCGTTTATGTGCCCGGCCGGATTCATCCGGACATTCGCGTGCCGATGCGGGAGATCACCCTCACCGGCACCAAGTCTTACACCGGCGCGGTCACGCCGAATGCTCCCGTCCGCGTGTATGACTGCTCCGGGCCGTGGGGCGACCCCGCCTTCACCGGCACAGTGGAGGAAGGCTTGCCCGCGTTGCGTCGCGACTGGATTCTCAAGCGCGGCGACGTGGAGGAATACGCAGGCCGCGAGGTGCAGCCAATTGACGACGGCTACCTCTCCGAAAAGCATCGCACGCTTTCCAAGGCCAAACGCCAGGACGAAACGAGTTTCCGCCTCGAAGGCCTGACCGCCCCGCGCCGCCAGCCGCTTCGCGCCAAGCCGGGCAAAGTCGTCACGCAACTCCAATATGCCCGCGCCGGCATCATCACCCCCGAAATGGAATACATCGCCATCCGCGAGAACCTCCGAAGTGCGGAATGCGGAATTCGGATTGCGGAATTAACCGATGACATCGTTCGGAATGATTTACGCAAACAACACGCGGGCAGTGCGCAGAATTCCGCACTCCGCACTCCGCACTCCGCATTCACCCCCTCCGTCTTCTCCCGCTTCCCCCAACGCATCCCCGACGAAATCACCCCCGAGTTCGTCCGCTCCGAAGTCGCCGCCGGCCGCGCCATCATCCCGTCCAATATCAACCACCCCGAACTCGAGCCGATGATCATCGGGCGCAACTTCCTCGTGAAGATCAACGCCAACATCGGCAACAGCGCCGTGGCATCGAGCATCGAGGAGGAAGTCGAAAAGATGCGCTGGGCTACCAAGTGGGGCGCGGACACCGTCATGGACCTCTCCACCGGCAAGAACATCCACGCCACGCGCGAATGGATTCTCCGCAACTCGCCCGTGCCCATCGGCACCGTGCCGATCTATCAGGCGCTCGAAAAAGTCGGCGGCAAGGCCGAGGACCTCACGTGGGAACTTTTCCGCGACACCCTCATCGAACAGGCCGAGCAAGGCGTGGATTACTTCACCATCCACGCCGGCGTGTTGCTGCGCTTCGTGCCGCTCACGGCCAATCGCATGACCGGCATCGTTTCCCGCGGCGGTTCAATCATGGCGAAATGGTGTCTCTCGCATCACAAAGAAAATTTCCTCTACACCCACTGGGACGACATCTGCGACATCATGGCCGCGTATGACGTCTCGTTCAGCATCGGCGACGGCTTGCGACCGGGTTCAATCGCGGATGCAAACGATGAAGCTCAATTTGGTGAATTAAAAATTCAAGGTGAACTGACGGAGCGCGCCTGGGCGAAAGGCGTGCAAGTAATGAATGAAGGGCCGGGTCACGTTCCGATGCACATGATTGAAGAGAACATGGCGAAACAACTTGAATGGTGTCACGAAGCTCCCTTTTACACCCTTGGCCCGCTGACAACGGACATCGCTCCGGGCTACGACCACATCACGAGTGGAATCGGCGCGGCGATGATCGGTTGGTATGGCTGCGCGATGTTGTGTTACGTGACCCCGAAAGAGCATTTGGGATTGCCAAATAAAAAGGACGTTAAGGATGGAGTGATTGCATACAAAATTGCCGCTCACGCAGCGGATTTAGCAAAGGGACATCCGGGCGCACAGTATCGTGACAACGCCCTTTCCAAAGCCCGATTCGAGTTCCGCTGGGAAGACCAGTTCAACCTGTCCCTCGACCCGATAACGGCCAGAGAATTTCATGACGAGACGCTGCCCCAAGAAGGAGCGAAGACAGCCCACTTCTGTTCCATGTGCGGCCCACACTTTTGCAGCATGAAGATAACGGAGGACGTGCGGAAATATGCAGCCGAGCAAGGCGTGAGCGAAGAAGAAGCCCTCAAACGCGGCATGGAAGAAAAGTCGAAGGAGTTTGTGGAGAAGGGCGCGGAGGTTTACGCGAAGGCGTGAACTTGGTAAAACATCGCCATGAGAATCAAGTCCATCCGAATCCAGAATTTCAGGAGCTTCCAGGATGAGACTGTTCACCTCAACCGATACTCCTGCTTCGTTGGGCCGAATGGAGCGGGGAAATCATCGGTTCTCGCCGCGCTGAACGTTTTCTTCCGTGAGCAATCTGGTGCTGCATCCGATGTCACCAAACTCATTGACGAAGACTACTTCGGCAAGGCCACTGCGAATCCAATTCGCATCACTGTTACATTCGATGATTTGAGCCAAGCAGCACAGACCGAACTCTCAGCCTATGTTCGGCAAAACGAGTTGGTGGTTACTGCGGAAGCCGTGTTCGATGCAAATGCTGGACACGGTGCAGTGAAACACTTTGGGCAGCGTTCCGGCATGGCTGAGTTTCGCGGATTCTTCGAGGCTGAGAAGGGCGGAGCGAAAGCTGATGAACTGACGGCCATCTTCGACACGCTGCGTCAGCAGTTCCAGGACTTGCCGAATCCGCGCTCCAAGGACGACAAAGCCGAGGCGCTACGCACTTACGAAGCAGCGCGCCCTGACCGCTGCGTGCTCATCCCGAGCGAGGACAACTTCTACGGTGTCAACAGCACGGGCAAACTTGCGACATTTGTGCAGTGGGTTTTTGTGCCTGCCGTCAAAGACGCGGTGGAGGAAGGTCAAGAGGCGAAGAACACCGCCTTGGGCAAACTGATAGCCAGAGCGGTGCGAACGCGCACGAATTTCGAGGCAGAACTCGAAACCCTGAAGAACCAAACGTTGGCAACCTATCGAGAACTTCTCGAACGCAACCAAGCTTCCCTCACAGCACTTTCTCAGGCGCTCCAACGGCGTCTGGAATCGTGGGCACATCCAAATGCGCGGCTGGGGATGGAGTGGCTTTCTGACCCGAACAAGTCCGTCGTTCTTCAGCAACCTGTTGCTGGCATCAAGACGGGTGAGGGCGATTTTCTTGGGAGTCTTTCGCGAATGGGGCACGGGTTGCAACGCTCATATTTGCTGGCGCTGTTGCAGAAACTCGCCGGTTCAGAAGCTCCCGACGCTCCGACTTTGATTCTCGGCTGCGAAGAACCTGAATTGTATCAGCATCCGCCGCAAGCGCGGCATCTGGCGGACGTTTTTGCTGAACTGGCAGGTGGCAACAACCAAATCATGGTGACGACGCACTCGCCACTGTTTGTCAGTGGCGATGGATTTGAGAACGCGCGGCTCGTCCGTCGGCCAAACCCAAACGCCGGCACGTCTGTTCGGGCGCTAACATTCCCGAATCTTTGCCTACGCATTCGCAACGCGATGGGCGAAGACCCGCAACGGAGAATCGAAGGATTGGTGGCCAAGATTTACCAAGCGCTTCAACCGGGAATAGCGGAGATGTTCTTCGCTCGCGTGCCAATTCTGGTCGAGGGTCTTGAGGATGTTTCCTACATCACTACGGAATTGCACCTGTCGGGTTTGTGGTCGGACTTTCGACGACTCGGCTGCCACCTGATTCCCGCCAACAACAAGCACAATCTGATTCAGCCTCTTGCGATTTCCGTGGAGTTGGGAGTTTCGACATTTGTGGTTTTCGACTCTGATGGCGACACGCCGCGAGCGGACCACCGCGCAAAACATGAAAAGGACAATCGCGCGCTGATGAACCTACTTGGCGTCAATGGCAATCCATTCCCTACCGCGAATTTATTTGGACAGAACCACGCAATTTGGAAAACCAACCTCACCGATACCGTGAAGGCGGATTTTCAGACCGCCGATTATGAGCGGCTCACTAACGCGGCGCGGTTGTATTATGCGCAAGAGGGCGGACTAGAGAAAAACGACTTGTTTATCGCCGACTGGCTATCCGCAGCCCGCACGACAAATCTCGCCTCACCAACGCTTGGCCGACTTTGTCAGGCGATCATCAACTTCGCGAGGGCTGTTTAGAGCGCCGAACAAAACCAGATGCAACTCGCCCTTTTCCCAGAGAAAGTTGACCGGAAGATTGCTCCAACCAATCTCCGCTCGAATCGGCATCCGATTCATCGCTGGGCGAATTTCATCGCGGGCTACACGCCGGAGTTCGTCTCGGAATGCGCGCGTGACGCGGGCTTGAATCGGGGCGATGTCGTGCTTGACCCGTTTGCCGGACTCGGGACGACGCCGACACAGGCTTTGCTGGATGGATTTTCGGCGCTTGGTTACGAGGCGAATCCCTTCTTCCACGAATTGGCGACGGCCAAGATTCAGGCGGCAACCGGGCACAGTTCGCCGGACGAAGTTTTCTCGGCGCTGGAATCGGCACGCGTTTATTCCGGAAACCTTGGCGAGATGTTTGGCGAGGACGCTTTCAAGTTCCTGACGAAGATGTTCGCCGAGGATGATCTCCGTATGCTGGCTGGCGCGCGGTTGGCGGAAGGTTTGGTGGCGGAAGCCGACCGTCCGCTGTTTCGCCTCGTCGTGTCACGTGTCATGGAGGCGGTCTGCCTTTCACAGACGGATGGCGTTTACAAAGCACCAGCGACGCGGAAATCAGGGAAGTCATTCGCCCTCGCGTTGACGGAAGTGCGGCGGGATGTGTTGACGGATTGCCAGGACATTCAGCCAAAGCCGGACATCACGGCGGAACTGATTCTCGGCTCTGCCTGCCAGCTTTGTGAGAGTCGGCCCGACGTGGCCTCCCTATGCGTCACGTCGCCGCCGTATTTGAACAACTTCGACTACGCGGAGATGTCGCGGATGGAACTGTATTTCTGGGGCTACGCGCGTTCGTGGTCGGAAATCACCCAGCGCGTGCGCTCGCAGATGTTGGTTAACACGACCACTGCGCCGTCAGAATTCAAACGCCAGCATTTCCAGTTCGCGGCCAAGTTGCCGGAAGCCGAACGGAAGTTTCTCGCGCCCATTGTGGAGCAGCTTCGCTTGCGCCGGGACGAGAAGGCAGGGAAGAAGGATTACTTCGCGCTGGTGTATCCCTATTTCGCCCAGTTGCTGGACGTGCTGCATGGCTGCCACCGCGCACTCAAACCTGGAAGCCCGATTCACGTCGTCATCGGCGACTCGTATCTGTATGGTGTCCACGTTCCCGCCGGCGACATCTGCCGACGTTTGATGGAAATGGCGGGCTTTGATTCGCTGGAGCAAGTGCTTCTGCGAACTCGCGGCGACCGTTGGATTCTGGCAAAGCGCGAAGGAGCAGGCACACCCATTGGCGAATATCACATCTATGGCCGACGAACTTGATGACCAACCCGCAGCACTGGAGGAAACGAGCGAGACGTTGAGCGCGGTCGCCCTCGCTTCGATGGAGCGATTCATCGCAGCCTACCTCGCTTTGAGCAAAGCCACGGCTGGGTTCACGGCACTCGATAAGGCAAACCTCTCAAAACTGGAAAACCGGCTGATTGTCGCCCACGGCCTCGCGCTAGACTTGGAGGCTGAAACCGCGACGCCGAAGGAAATCTTGGACGAGGCCGCGCGGACGAGCGCGGTCGGTTTCGATACCGAGCCGGCAATCACTGCTGGCGTCTATCGCGACTTGCGGGCCTACGCAACGGAACTCGTGGAGAAACTGAACCAAATCAGCAATGGCTTTTCGGTGTTCAGCGCTGATGCTATTTGCGCCAACCCGAAACTCCTGCCGTTCCTCCAAAAGCTTGCTGGCTTCCGCAGCAAATCCGAAATGAAGCGCGCCGTGGGGAACGCATCCGACCATGCGATACCGGCTGCGTCGGCGCAAAAGCTGGCCGAGTTGATTGCGCGAGCGAGCCGTGGACGCTCCATCTCGCGCAATGTGATGCTCGAATCCGTCGAGCCGACGCTGGAGGGCATTGTCCGGGATTTGGTCGGCAAGGTTTTGCTGGAAAGCGTCGTCGCCGATGCTCTCACCAGTGAAGGGGTGAAGTTTGTGCGCGAGAAGGAATACGAAAGCCTGCGCGGTGTGGTTTACGACTTCCGCGCCGACTTCTTGATTCCAGACGCGGCCAATCCGAAGGCGTTCATTGAAGTGCGGAAGAGTTCGACACGTCATGCCTCGCTCTACGCCAAAGACAAGATGTTCTCCGCAATCAATTGGAAGGGGCGGAACAAGGACTTGCTTGCAGTGCTCATTGTGGATGGTCCGTGGACTCGCGAAACGCTGACGGTCATGGCGAAGGTGTTTGATTACGTCACGCCGTTGAGTCGTTCAGCGGAGACGGCAGCCGCAATCAAGGCTTACGTGAACGGAGACAAGTCAAAGTTGAAATGGCTGATTCAGTTTTCGATTAACCCAGCGAGTTGAATTTGAAACGTTTTCGCCCAGTTGAATTAAATCATAGCCATCAGCGCGACGGCCTGCGCCCCGGCTCGATTGCCGACGCCAACGAGTCCTTGCGGACGGCCACCATGCAATTCGGCGAACTCGAAGTGCAGGGCACACTCACCAAACGCGCGTGGGCCAAAGAATGAAAACCCTCGACCGCCAAAAGCTGGTGTCATCCTGTATGATGTGGTGGACCTTCCTTCGTTAAGTTTGATTGCTGTTGGCGCGGTCGTCACAGTCAGCCTGTCACAGTCGGCTGACCTCGGGGCTTCTGTGGGAATCGCAACCTTGAACGCGCTGCTAGGGGCGCTCTGAACAATTTAACCATCTAACCGGAATCCAAATTATGGGAGCGACAGGATGGCAATACTTCGTGCCTTATCAGGCAGACATCGCCGCCGCATTGCAACGGCTGCGTGAGGATGTTTTTGCGCGAGGCGAATACTCATCTGGGATGACCGTTACAAAGGAGCAACTTGATGCTGCATTCAAAGGGGTTGGCTCGGATTGGGAATCCAATCTTGAGTTCTTTTCCGCGCAAGCCGCTGACCCAAAACTGCCGCAAGCCACGAGAGACAAGTTCGCGACGCTTGCCAATCAACTTAAACAACTGCACGAGACCGGCAAACCTACCCAAAGCGCCACGCTGAAACCGCTCACGATTGATGGGCTATTGGAATCAAGGGCCGAAAATGGGACGCACTCGATTCTGGATATTGTCCGCGTTTCTGCGACACCCGACTTCGGCGCTGTTTCGCCGTTACCAAGAAATCAATTGTTAGAGATGTTCGGCTCTGAAAAGCCAACGCGCTCGCAGTTGGAGCAAAAGCTAAAATCCGGTGCGTTGGAAATCTTCACCTGTGAGCGTTGGCAAGGATTCTACATCGTCGTTTATCAGAACGAAACGCCAGTTGAAATTTTATTCGCTGGTTGCTCTGGAGATTGAAATTTCATCATAAGCGCTTGAGCCGGGATTTGATTGAGCGCAGAGGCGGATTGAGGTTTAATCGCTTTGACCGAGTTCACGGAAATTTTTAACGCGAGTTGAATTGAAAAGTTTTCGCCCAGTTGAATTGAATCATTGCCATCAGCGCGACGGTCTACGCCCCGGCTCGATTGCCGACGCCAACGACCAGGCGCAATTCGGCGAACTCGAAGTGCAGGGCGAACTCACCAAACGCGCGTGGGCCAAGGGCGTGCAAGTGATGAACGAAGGCCCGGGCCACGTGCCCATGCACCTGATCGAGGAAAACATGGCCAGGCAACTCGAATGGTGCAGCGAAGCGCCGTTCTACACGCTCGGCCCGCTCACCACCGACATTGCGCGCGGCTACGACCACATCACCAGCGGCATCGGCGCGGCGATGATCGGCTGGTATGGCTGCGCGATGCTCTGCTACGTCACGCCCAAGGAACACCTCGGCCTGCCGAACAAGAAAGACGTGAAAGACGGCGTCATCGCCTACAAGATCGCCGCGCACGCCGCCGACGTGGCGAAAGGCCATCCCGGCGCGCAATACCGGGATAACGCGTTGAGCAAGGCGCGCTTTGATTCGAGCCGCTTGGGAAGCGGTGAGAAGGATTTCGCGGAGCGAAAGGCCGACAGGCCGAGGCTGCGGGCGCAGCCGAGCCAATTCCGCTGGGAGGACCAGTTCAACCTGTCCCCTGACCCGGTAACGGCCAGAGAATTTCACGATGAGACGTTGCCCCAGGAAGGAGCGAAAACGGCTCATTTTTGTTCTATGTGTGGCCCACACTTTTGCAGCATGAAGATAACGGAAGACGTTCGGAAATATGCGGCAGAACAGGGAATCTCCGACGAAGAGGCGTTGAAAAAGGGAATGGAGGAAAAGAGTCGTGAGTTTGTTGAGAAGGGAAACGAGATTTACGCGAAAGCGTGAAATCAATCTCAATCAATTCTTCTGCCGTGGAGATTTCTTCCGGTTTGGTTTTCCAACCGTTGCGACAGCCTTTTGGCTGATTCTGGGCAGGTTTGCATCAATGCCATCTGCCAATCGAAGAATTAACTCCAAACTTGGATTGCGAAGCCCGCGCTCGACCAAACCTACCATGGATTCTGAAACGCCCGAACACTGGGCGACCGCATACTTTGACAAGCATCGGCGTTCCCGCTCTTTTTGTAAGAGCCGAATGATTTCTTTGCGAATGGCTTCGTAATGCGCAATTCCGGGCACGCCGAAGCGTTGCAAAAATCAGCGATTGACATTTACTGTGCAGTTGTCCAGTTGTTCAATTCGCGAATTGTGGCCTTCAGCCGCTACGTCGTTTTTGCAAACGTCTCTGCCAGCGCCACGGCTTTGAGCATGGCTTTGCTCTTGTTCACTGTTTCCTGAAATTCGGCTTCCGGTTCGGAGTCGTTCACCCAGCCGCCGCCGGCTTGCACGTAGGCCTGGCCGTCCTTGAGCAGTGCGGTGCGGATGGTGATGCACGTGTCCAGGTTGCCGTTGAAGCTGAAGTAGCCCACGCAACCGGCATACGGCCCGCGCGTCGTGCCTTCGAGTTCGGAGATGATCTGCATGGCGCGGATCTTCGGCGCGCCGCTGACTGTGCCCGCCGGAAACGTCGCGCGCATCAGGTCATAATTGGTCTTCTCCGCCGCCAGCTTGCCCTCGACGCTGGACACGATGTGCATGACGTGGCTGTAACGCTCGATGATCATCAGGTCCTTCACCTGCACGCTGCCGAAATCACACACGCGTCCGATGTCGTTGCGCGCCAGGTCCACGAGCATGACGTGTTCGGCGCGTTCCTTCGGGTCGGCAAGGAGTTCCTTTTCCAACGCGGCGTCCTCGTCCGGCGTCTTGCCGCGGCGACGCGTGCCGGCGATGGGGCGAATTTCAACCTTGCGATCTTCGCAGCGCACGTGAATCTCCGGCGACGCGCCGACGAGCGAAAAGCCGTCGAGTTCGAGCAGGAACATGTAGGGCGAGGGATTCACCGAACGCGCGGCGCGATAAACATCCACCGGGGAAGCCTTCGTCTCGACGCTGAACCGTTGCGAGCCGACGACCTGGATGATGTCGCCGGCGGTGATGTATTTCTTGGACGCCTGCACGTTGGCCAGGAATTTTTCCCTGGCGACATTGGACGTGAAGGGCAGGGGTGGCACTTCGCCGGGCACGCTGACGGGATGATGTTCGCTGGGCTGTTCGAGCAGCGAGAGCAACCGCTCGATCTCCTCCCCCGCCGTTTCGTACGCCTCGGCGGGACTGGCCGCTTCATCAATCGCGGCGTTGACGAGTACCGTAATCGTTTGCGCCACGCGATCGAAGACGAGCAACTGGTCCGCAACGATGAAATACATCGTGGGCGTGCCGAGGGCGTCGTGCGCCGGCCGGGGGACGACAGGTTCGACGTCGTGGATGAATTCGTAGCCGATGAAGCCGACCGCGCCGCCGGTGAAACGGGGCAAGCCCGGAAGCGTGACGGGGCGATATTTCTTCATCACGCGCTCGACGACTTCGAGGCCGTCGCGAACGAGGTGGGGCGCGTCACTCCGTGCGCGCCGGGCTTCGTCGCCAGCGGGAACGGCGGGCAGCGGACTGCCCGCCCTACCTTCGATTGAAAACGTCTCCACCACCTTCCCGCCTTCGATCACCTCCACCTTGTGGCCCGTCTGTTTAATGACCGCGCGCGGATTGCAGCCAACGAACGAATAGCGCCCCAGATGTTCGCCGCCTTCGACGGACTCGAAGAGAAAGGACTCGCCCTGCCCGCGGATTTTGCGGTATGCGGAGAGCGGCGTTTCAATGTCCGCGAGAATGCGGCAAGTGACGGGGATCAGGTTGCCCTGCCCGGCCAGTTTCAGAAATTCGTCCAGTGTCGGCGTAATCATAACCGTTCGGACAGTTTACGAGAACCGCCCTTCGAGAACAGGAGAAATCCCTTCATTCCGCGCACTTGTGGGCGGCGCGGGACGTGTTATTCTCATGATCCGGAAGCTGCCGGGATCATCCTGCAGACTTCCCAAACCAAGAACACGAAAATGAAAATGAACAAGTTAACACTCTGTATGAGCATCCTGGCCACCACTGTTTTGCTGGTTGGCTGCAAAGAATCATCATCCACCGAAACCACTCCGTCTGCGGCCGCCCACCAAACAGGTGCTGCTGATGCGGCGGCATCTCTGAAAGACGCGGCCCATCAGGCGGTGGACAACGTGAAGCAAACGGCGACGGCGGTGGCGGATCAAGCCAAGGACGCGGCTCAGGCCGCGGCAATTCAAGCGCGACAGGCAGTCGGGGATGCGGCAGCGGCAGCGAACAACCAGGTGCAAAACCTGATCAATCAAGCGCAATCATTCGTGAACGAGCAGAAATATCAGGATGCGTTGAACAGTTTGAAAGGATTGGCGGGGTTGCAGCTTACGGCTGAACAGCAAAAGGCGGTGGACGGCTTAAAGACCACCATCAACAACGCACTGGGGAGCGACGCGGCCAAATCAGTGGAAGGTTTGTTCAAAAAGTAAACCATCCTGGTGAGACCGGAGGCGGGGGTGGAATGCCTTTGCCTCCGAGTTGACTTGAAAAGTCTTGTTGCCGGCTGGGCCTTCTGGATTGTTCCACCAGAAACCAACCGGTTCAACTCGCACATCGGCTTGGCTGTGCTGGCTATTGCTGGCACTCGATCGTCGCTTGGTCGGATGGGATTTATGACTGTGCGCCCATGAATTGAGGGGCGCGGGAACAACAAAAGCCGCCAGGATACAATTTTCCAAAAAGATTTTTCTTGTGCTTCACGAGTCGCTGGTTTACCCAGCACGGGTATGCCAGTAACACCATTTACACGTCGTCAATTCATCGCCTCGACAGCGTTGGCCAGCGCGGCCCTCATGGCCGGCTGTACCACGCGTCCGCGGCCTCGAAGGGTTTCAGCTAATGACAAACTAAACATCGGCGTTGTTGGCGCCGGTGGAAAGGGGTCCAGTGATACCGATCACTGCTCATCCGAAAATATCGTCGCGCTCTGTGACGTGGATGAAACCACCCTGAACAGCCGGAAGCAAAAATATCCCAACGCCAGAATTTACACGGATTGGCGGCAGATGTTCGACAAGGAGAAATCCTTGGACGCGGTCATCGTCGCCACGCCGGATCACATGCACGCCATCGTGGCTCTCACGGCCATGAAACTGGGCAAACATGTTTACTGCCAGAAGCCGCTGGTGCAAACGGTGTACGAAGCGCGCCTCATGCGGAAGATCGCCAAGGAATATGGCGTGACTACGCAAATGGGCAATCAAGGCAGTGCGGAAGACGGCTTGCGCCGTACGGTGGAACTGGTCCAGTCCGGCTTGATCGGTCAGGTGCGCCAGGTTCATGTCTGGAGCAATCGGCCGGTCTGGCCTCAAGGCATGGATCGTCCTCCGGGCAGCGATCCCGTGCCGAACACGTTGCATTGGGACGAGTGGCTGGGCGTGGCGCCTTATCGTCCGTACAAAAAGGGTGCTTACCATACATTCGCGTGGCGCGGCTGGCAGGATTTTGGCACGGGTGCGCTGGGCGACATGGCTTGTCACACGGCCAACATGCCGTTCCGAGCGTTGAAGTTGGGGTACCCGAGTGAAATCGAAGCGGAAACTTCGCCGATGAACAAGGAATCTTACCCGCTTAAATCAAAGATTCGCTTCCTGTTCCCCGCGCGCGAAGGGTTGGATCCGGTAAATTTCTGGTGGTACGATGGCGGTAATCCCAAGCCCAACGATCCCTATAGCCATGACGGCAACAACAAACCGCCGGCCGAGCTGACCCGGGAGATTGAGGAGATGATGGGTTCGATTCCAGGGAGCGGCTGTCTCTTGATTGGCGAGAAAGGTAAAATCTTTTCTCCTGACGACTATGGCGCCCGGTTCTTCATCCAAATGAAAGGTGAAAAGGAACTGACCGAAGGCAAGAATCATGACGCTGTGAAATCGGTGCCGCAGACGATTCCGCGGAACGCATTTGAAGGCGACGCCGACAAGCGCCAGCATCTGGAATGGATCGCGGGTTGCAAGGGCGGGCCGGTGCCGTATTCCAACTTCGACATCGCCGCTTATCTTACCGAGATCATTCTGCTGGGCTGCGTGGCCATGCGCACTGGCCGGAAGCTCGAGTGGGACGGCCCGGGAATGCGCGCCACCAACGCGCCGGAAGCGATGCAGTTCGTGAAGCGACAATATCGCAAGGGTTGGTCCATTTAAGTCAACGAATCTTTCCATCCACAAAACCCTCACCGATTGGTGAGGGTTTCTGTTTTATGACGTCGGTGTTTGTAGTAAGCTGGCGTCATGTCCGTGCCGATCATCAGCGTTACGCAGATGCGTGAATGGGAACAAGCCTCCTGGGCTGCCGGAGTCAGCGAAGCCGAAGTGATCCGGCAGGTCGGTGCGCGGATCGCCCAGCGCCTCGAGCTGCTGGTTGGCGCGGGTGAAACGGTCCTCCTGCTCGCGGGCAAGGGCCACAATGGTGATGACGTTCGTGCGGCTGCCAAGCGACTCAGCGGGCGTCGCGTCATCCTGCTCAACGTCACTTCGCCAATGGGCGTGGCGTCGTGTTTGGAGGGGGCCTTACGACTGAGGCCAGCTTGGATCGTGGACGGGTTGTTCGGCATCGGCTTGAATCGTCCGCTGGACACAAAATGGATTGCCTTCATCAATCGCATCAACGCCGCTGCGGCGCCCATTCTGGCGGTGGACGTTCCGTCAGGTTTGAATGCGGACACGGGAGTTACTGCTGGCGCGGCGATTCGGGCGACTTTGACGCTGACCGTCGGCGCCCCGAAGCGCGGACTGTTACCAACCGTCGCTGGAGAATTTGTAGGTCGGCTGGAAGTGGCGACTGAAGTGGGCTTGATTCCTTGTCCATGCGATTCGGAATGGTGCTGGACGCAGTCGGAAGACTTCGCAAATTTCCCGCCCTTGCGCCCCATTGATGGTCACAAGGGTACGTTTGGGCATTTGCTGGTGGTGGCGGGCAGTGCCGGTTATCACGGCGCGGCGGTACTGGCGGCCCGCGCAGCGCAACGCGCGCAATCGGGTTTGGTGACCTTGCTGACACAACCCGCGGTTTACGTGCCGATCGCGGCGCAGTTGCAATCGGCCATGGTGCGAACCTGGTCCACACCCGCTGCCAGGCTCGAAAATTTCACTGCAGTGTTGGTGGGGCCCGGACTCGCGGCGCCAACAGTACCGCGGAAAATAATTTCATTGGTTCGTCGTTGGTGGAAAGAATTGCCCGTGCCGATGATTGTGGATGCCAGCGCGTTGGATTGGTTGGAGACGGCGTCGGCGACCCATGGCGCGCTGCGGTTGTTGACGCCGCATCCGGGTGAAGCGGCGCGTTTGTTGAGGTGTTCAGTTGCCGCGGTGCAGCAGGATCGCGCGGGGGCCGTTCGAAAACTTTCCCAAAAGTACGGCGGCGCTTGGGTGGTAATGAAGGGCAAAAATACTTTGATCGGACGTCATTCGGGCAACCTGCACGTCAATCCATCGGGCAATCCGCATTTGGCGCAAGGCGGAGCGGGCGACGTGTTGGCCGGTTTCGTGGCCGGGCTTCTGGCCCAACCGGGATTGCAAAGTGACGCCGGACAAGCGATTCGGTACGCGGTCTGGCAACACGGCGCGGCTGCGGATGAGCTTGGCAGACAACGACCGAATTGGGTGATCGAAGATTTGACCGCACTCATTGGTGCGGCCCGTTGGGAACAGTTTTCCAACGAACCAGGCATTTTTTCTTTCCTTCCGACACCCGCATTTGTTAGGAAACAAAGGTGAAGTTATCCAGACTAGCGGTTTTGGTGTCAGGAATGTGGGTGGCAATGACGCTATCCGCTGCCACATTGACTGTGGAGTACACCGACGGAGTCAAGTTTACCGGCGATGTCATTCAAAAAACTCCGGCGTATCTGCAACTGCGGGTGGGTGGAGTTTATACCAATCTGAGTTGGGGCCAGATGTCCCAAGACACGTTGAAGGAGTTGCAAACGGTCGCCGCCAATACCAAGGACACGAAACTTGCCGCTTTCGTCGAACCTTACATCGAAATCCCCGAAGAGGAAGTCATCAAGAAAACCCAGGTGGAGATTAAACCGGTTTCACGGTTGGAGCGTCCGGCGAAAGGTTCATTGTTTGGCGCGCTGACCAAGTCTCCGGTGGGCTTGGTTTGCCTGTTGCTGCTGTTTGTGGCGAATATCTACGCGGCGTATGAAATCTCGGTGGTTCGCGCTTATGCGCCGGCATTGGTCTGCGGTGTGGCGGCCGTTGCGCCGGTGATTGGTCCCGTCATCTTTTTATGTTTGCCCACCAAGCTGCCTTCGAATACTGACGAGGAGGAAGTCGCTCCAGTAGAAACGGCGGCGATCGCCTTGCCTTCCGCTGCCCATGCCGAGGATGCCGCCGCCAGTGCCGCTCCGAACGCATCGAGTGCGGCTGCAGTGCAAAGTTTCAAGCGCGGCCAGTTCACTTTTAATCGCCGTTTCATTGAAACCAAATTCTCAACCTTCTTCCAGGCCGTGCGTCGTGGTAGCGACAAGGACACCCTCCTGGTCATGAAAACGGGCCGGGGCGAATACGTGGCCAATCGTATTACGCGCATTGCCGCGAGCGATATGCACTTGGAGGTGTTCAAAGGCGGCGCCACGCAGGAAGTGCAGGTTGCGTTTAGCGATATTCAGGAAATTCAACTCAAACCCAAGGGCGCCTGAGTTGCTTCGGGCGCCGCATTGAACCATGAAATATCAGACCATTCTATTGTTCGGAGCGCCCGGGTCCGGCAAAGGCACGCAAGGCAAGATTCTTGGGACCATTCCCAACTTTTTTCATTGCGCGTGCGGCGATGTTTTCCGCTCGCTCAGCGCGGCCAACCCGCTCGCCAAGGTGTTTATTGATTACACCAGCCGCGGCCAGTTGGTGCCGGACGAACCCACGGTCAAGCTGTGGCGGCAGTTCATCAAGAACAACGAACACATCGGACGATTTAATCCGGAGCATGACGTGTTGGTGCTGGACGGTATTCCGCGGAATTTACAACAGGCGGAAATTCTCAGCGCGACGCTGGACGTGCGGGCTATCCTTTACCTCCACTGCGCCAACTTTGAACGGCTGGTGCAGCGGTTGCAACGCCGCGCTCTCAAGGAGAATCGTCTCGATGATGCGAACCTGGACGTCATCCGGCAACGACTCAAGGTGTATGAGCGTGAAACCAAGCCGGTGCTGAAATACTACGGGAAGAAAAAAATCCATCGCATTGATTCCACGCAATCACCCACCAAGGTGTTGCGCGACATCCTGACGCGCATTCACAAAGTCATGCCGTAAGCGGGCGCGCGTTGACGCCGAGATGGCCCCGCTACGCATCATTTTCATGGGCACGCCGGAGTTGGCGGCTGTCAGTCTGGCGGCGCTCCAGCGCGAACCGAACTTTCAACTCGTGGCCGCCGTGACGCAGCCGGATCGCCCCAAAGGTCGCGCGCTCAAACTGCAAGCTTCACCGGTAAAAGAACTCGCGCTCCAAGCCGGTATTCCCGTGCGGCAACCGCTCAAGGCCCGTGACGACTCATTCATCGCCGAATTGCGCGGCTGGCAGCCCGACCTCATCGCCGTTGCCGCGTTTGGCCAACTGTTACCTCAAGCCATTCTTGAGCTGCCTCGTCTGGGTTGTCTGAATGTGCATACTTCACTGCTGCCCAGGTATCGCGGCGCTTCACCGATTCAATCGGCAATTTTGCATGACGAGCTGGAAACCGGGGTGACCATTATGAAGATGGACGCAGGTCTGGACACCGGCGACATCCTGACGCAGCGCCGCACCCCGATTCATCCCGAGGACAACGCCGCCACGCTCCATGATCGCCTTGCGCAACTCGGCGCGGAGCTGCTGGTGGCAACCATTCCAGATTACGCGGCGGGAGAAATTCAACCACGCCCGCAACGGCACGAGCTGGCGACGCACTGCGCCCGGATCAAAAAAGAGCAGGGCCGGATTGATTGGACGCAACCGGCGCGCGCGATCTGGAATCGCATTCGGGCGTTCACGCCCTGGCCGGGCGCCTTCACTTATTTGCCGACTCCGACTCCGCCAACGCTGTTAAAACTCTGGCAAGCGGAAGTGGTCGAACCCGCGGGCGCTCCGGGTGAGATTCTGGCGGCGGACAAAGCGGGAGTCATCATCGGCTGCGGCGCTGGTTCATTGCGCGTCACTTCGTTGCAACGCGAGGGAGGCCGGCGCCTGACAGCGACGGAATTTTTAGCCGGACATCCGCTGCTGCTGGGAACGAAACTTTCGTAATCACTTTCGCAGGTGCCGACGTGAGGAGACTTATTTTGAACCATAAAACGCCCGAAATGACGCGAAAAACACGTGGCAAAAAATCGTTACCTGGTTGAATTGTTGCGGCGTTTTAACGCTGTAACCTTGTAACGCTACAATCTTTGTAACCTTTGGGTTTTATCTGTGGTTCAAATTCATTGCGCTTCGCGTCGCAGAATTTCCCGCACGTCTTCCGGCGTCCGCTGCGTGGCGGCGGTTACGAGGCGCACATATTTGTCCGTGCTGACTTCACGCGGAATGGCGTGGCAGAATTGTTCGGCACCGGGATAGTGCCAGAGGTTGGGGAAATCGCGACATTGCTGCGGCTTGACCGATTGGATGGCGCAAGAATCGCCTTCGAGAAAAATGCACGCCCCGTCCGACTGATCTTGCAAAACCAGGCCGCGCCGATCCGAGCGCAGTCGCATGTAGCGTTGGATAAAATCGTATTCGCTGATTTTCAAGAAGGCCGCGATACGAGTGATTTCCGCATCGGTCAAACGCACCTGGCCCGGCCAGCGACAGCAGGCCGTGCAACGTTGACATTCACGAAAAATCGGCATAGCGCTACGAATCAATTCGCGCCGTCCACCACCTGACAGACGAGCGGCGTCATCTTCACGCCGCTGGCTTTCTCGTAGCCAGTCGTCATGTGCGCCGAGGCATGATGGATGGAAGGCCCACGGCGTAGAACTTCAAATGCTTTTTGCCAGTAGTTCAATATATGCCTCCAGTTTCAGAAGCAGGGTTATACCAAGCGTCGTTTGGGCCATCATAAGCAGGTGTCGCGGGCCAGACACCTGTTCCAGCGTACTCTCGGGTAAACCACTTGGAAAACTTCAGGGTGAAGGAGCGCCCGGATAGATCGCCAAATGTTCCAACGCCGCCAACATTCTCACTTTGATTACTGGCTTTGCGAGTGTTGACATGGCGCTGGGAAATTCCTTCGTGAGGATAACTGCCGACATCGTTGAAATTGTAGGCTTCCATCTCAGCAGGCGCCTCCCACATCAACATTCCGGTCGGACGCAGTTGCGTAATTTTGAATCGCGACATCGCTTCTGGTTTTGGATTGAGGTTGAAGCCAATGGTGGAGCCGTTCCAGAGGTAACTGGTAATTTTAATAGTGCGACGAGCATAATCAGCCGCCGCCTTGCCACTAGACCGTTCCGCAAAATCTTTCGGACAGGTCAGGACTCTTTCGTTTTGAACGTAGCTTCCGAGCTGGCTTTGCCGAAAATATGCGATTTGTTTTGTCCAAATAGCATCATCAGCCAGGCCGGCGCCATCCGGAATGCCTTTTGCGGTACACCACGAATCCCGCAGTGCGCAATCAGTCCAGCTTGTATAAGGGAGGAAATCCTCGTTGTCGCTGGCGAATAGATTGGCCCCTAGTACAACTTGCCGAATGTTGTTCATGTCATTTACCAGCCAGGCGCGATCCTTTGCTTTGCCAAGTACTGGCAAGAGCAGAGCGGCAAGAATGGCGACGATCGCTATTACCACCAGTAGCTCGATCAACGTAAATCCTGCGGCTCTGGCGGACTGAGGGCAAGTTGAGCTGCGATTCAGGCTCTTCATAACTCTTTAAGCGCTCGAATTTGAACACTACCCGTGCCGTAAATGCTGTCAACTTAATAGCTATTATCGTTACTGGTATTACGGATAACAGTTGGAATATCTTCCATCAAAAGAATCAATTCGCGCCGTCCACCACCTGACAAACCAGCGGTGTCATCCTCACGCCGATGGCTTTCTCGTAACCGGCGGTCATGTGCGCGATGAAGCTTTCAACTTCATGATGCTTGACCATGTTGATGGTCGCGCCACCGAAGCCGCCACCCGTGAGTCGCGCGCCGAGGCAGGCCGGATGTTGCCGCGCCAAGGCCACGAGGAGGTCGAGTTCCTTGGTGCTGTTCTTGAGGAAATCCCGCGAGCTTTCGTGGCTCTGGAACATGTATTGGCCGAACTGCGCCATGTCGTCGGCCCGCAACGCCTTTTCCCCCGCCACCACGCGGGCGATTTCGCTGACGACGTGATGGGCACATTCAAATTCGCGTGGCGTCAACTTATCCTTCGCGGCGAGTACTTGTTTCAACTCGACCGTGCGGAGGAACTTTGCGCCGAGCTTGGCGGCGGCGGCTTCGCAGTTGTCGCGCAGTTCCTTGTATTCGCCGCCGACCAGTTCATGTTTCACCAGCGAATTACACACCACCATGACCGCGCCCAACAACGGCGCGTGACCGACGGTGAGGGCAGCGCAATCAATTTCCATGACGTGCGCCCGTTTGCCGAACAGCGAGGAAGTCTGATCGAGAATACCACAGGGCACGCCCACGAATTCGTTCTCAGCCGCGCGACACAGTTTCGCAAAAACCATTCGCTCCGCCGACGCCAGATGGGGCAGACGACCTCGAGCATCGGCCTTGGGGGGCGTGCCCAGACCGTTCTCCGTCAGGGTAAAAGGCGACAAGCGGCGCACGGCCAGCGCGGTGGCAACTTCGAGCGCGGCGGAACTGCTCAGGCCCGCGCCCATCGGCAACGTGCTCTGGATGGCGGCATTGAAACCGCTGAAATTAACGCCGCGTTTCTTGAGCTGCGCCAGAATCCCTTTGACGTAATCAGCCCAGGTCGCTGCCGGGTTGGATTTGATATTGCTGATGGAAAAAATTTCCGATTGAGGGAAGGCGGAGGAAACCAGTTCCACCTTGCCATCCGTGCGCGGCGAAGCAGCGAGGCTGATGTATTTGTCCACCGCCACGGACATGACCAGGCCGTGGTTGTAATCCGTGTGGTTGCCCAGAACTTCGAGGCGACCCGGTGCCTGGACCGTGTGCGTGGGCGCATGGCCAAAGTGTTTTTTGAAGCAAGCTTGGACGTCGGTGAACATGGGTCAAAGGCGATCAAATTTTTGAGCCAAATCAAAATCGTTTTGCGTCAAGCCGCCGACATCGTGAGTGGTGAGCGTGAGCGTTACTTTGTTCCAGCGCACATCAATGTCGGGATGATGCCGGGCTTGCTCGGCAATTTTGGCGACCGCATTGACGAACTTCATCGCCCCGCGAAAATCCTTGAAGATAAAAGTGCGAGAAATGATGGGGCCGCGTTTGGTCCAACTGGGAACCGCTTTACAGGCGGATTTAATTTCAACCGGTGCGAGCTTCATGGCACTCCAATTGATGCCAAAACGCCGGCGATGCGTCACGACGAAAGGCGCATTCGCCTCGTTACTGAGTGCGCCGCCCGTCACGCGGCGTGGATTATCGAGCCGATCTGCACGGCTCAGAGTTCGGGGGGGTGATTAGGTGTCAACAACTGCCGCGTCAGGTTCGCGGCGCGGCGGCTGGCCTTCTCGATGGCATCGAGAGATTCCTGTAAAGTCGCCGGAGACAGGTTGCTCTGCTTGAGCAAGTCCAGCCGCATTTGGATGACGGCCAGGGTGTTGTTGATGTCGTGGGCCGCGCTGCGCACGGATTGACCGGAGCCGACCTGGGTTCGCGCCCGCTGAAGTTCCTCCTGCAGTTTGCGGGTTTCAGTCTGATTGCGCGCATTGAGTGCGATGAACTGCTGCGCGCCCCAAATGAAAAAGCTGTGCCCCACCGCCTGGAGCGACTGCCAATTGCCGTTCGCATGACGCAACCGAAATTCCAGGTGGAGCGGTTGGCCGCAGCTCAGCGTGAGCTTTTGGAGAACGGATTGAACGTCGGGCAGATCGCCGCTGTGAACAAACTTATAGAGACTGTTCCCGACCAGTTGTGGTGTTGCGTGACCGGTGATTTGCGTGGCCGAGGGACTGACATATTTAATGCCGCCTTGATTATCGGTTACGAGGATCAAATCCGATGTGTTAACCAAAAGTTCCTGGAAGGATTTGTCGCGTTGCTTCAGTTCCTCTCCGAGTTGTCGTGCGAAATATCGCCACAGCAACCACGCGGCCATCGTTGTGAGTAACAGCCCGGTCAATCCGAAGCCGATCCATCGGATTGGCGAAGCTGGTTGGCCCAGCAGCGCTTCCGTCACAATCAGCAGACTTGTGATGCTGATCGCTCCGAGGACGAAACGCCAGCGCCCCGTCAGGATTCTGGTTTGCGGATACATGGCTGTGGTCTTGGTTCGTTCGGTTTCGCCGCCTGGGTGGATTACGATATGGTTCATCAAGGATTTCACTTGATGGATGCCGCAAAACTTCCGCTCGCTACGCCTCCTTGATTTTTATTAGCCTTGAGCACGTCACGGTAAGTTTGATGAAACCGAATCCACTTGTAAATCCTGCGATGTCCGCCACGGCGGTTCGGGCCACGGCCAACCGCTTGCTCAAGCATTGTCGCCTGCGCCCGACGCTCGGACTGGTCCTGGGTAGCGGTTTTCAATCGGTGCTATCCGAAATTTTCGTCGTCAGCCGCCTGCCTTACGCGAAGCTGGAGGGCTTTCCGCAAACCAGCGTGGCGGGCCATGCGGGAGAACTGATCATCGGCACGCTCGGTTCGGCGCCGGTTTACGTGTTGAATGGTCGCGTGCATTATTATGAGGGGTACGCGCTGGATCGCGTGACGTTCGCAGTGCGCGTATTGGCGGCCGCCGGAGTGCGGGATTTGTTGCTGACCAATGCCGCCGGCGCCATCAACCGACGCTTTCGTCCCGGCGACTTCATGCAATTGACAGATCACATCAATCTGATGGGAGCGAATCCGTTGCGGGGCCGTCCCACTCCCGGTTTTTCGCGGTTCGTGGATTTGACCCAGGCCTACGATCCGGGATTGGGCAAGCTGCTGTCCCGCGCGGCGCGCGCGGCTAAAATATCACTTCGTCAGGGGGTTTATCTCGCGGTGAATGGTCCGAGCTATGAAACCCCCGCGGAGATTCAAGCCTTTGCCCGGCTGGGAGCGGACGCCGTTGGGATGAGTACCGTGCCGGAAACCATCGTGGCGCGGCAACTCGGCCTGCGCGTTGCCGCGCTTTCCTGCCTCACCAATCTCGGCGCGGGGTTGAGTCGCCAGCCGCTCTCGCACCAGGACGTGCTCAAAACGGCGGAACGAGTGAAAGCCACCGGATCCCGCCTACTGCTCGAATTCGGTAAAGGGTATGCCCAAACCTGACCGACACGCCTTGATTCAAGCCGCGGCGCGGGCGCGGAAATTTGCCGTGGCCCCCTATTCCCATTTCTCGGTCGGCGCCGCCCTGTTGACGCGAAGCGGCGAAATCATCAGTGGCGTCAACGTCGAGAGCGCCAGTTATGGACTCACCTGCTGCGCGGAACGAGTCGCGCTATTCAAGGCGCTCTCCGAGGGGAAGCGCGAATTTATTGCCATCGCTGTGGTCGCCCGAACCCAGGGCGGCGTCACGCCCTGTGGCGCGTGCCGTCAACTTCTCGCTGAATACGCGCCGCGCGCCAAAGTCTATGTGGCGGACAGCAACCATTTGGATCGGGTGCGAGAATTCAAGGTGGCCGATCTGTTGCCGGTCGCTTTCAAAGCGGGGGCGCTGGGTTAGACCACGATGGCTTCGTGAAGAAACAAGGAAGCCCACTCTTGCGCGCATTGTCGTTCGTGCAGCGAGCCGCCGATCAACTCAACCTGCCCTGTGGATTTGCGAACCAGGCGTGCTGCGCCAAAAGCGATCACGGTTTTCCCGGCGGAACTGCAGCGCCATAATCGAAAGAATTTCAATTTCATGCCGACAATTTACCTAGCAGCCTGTCGGACATAGCTCAAGACGCTGGGTAAGATCGTGGTGGTAGCACCCGGTGCGGTTGTGGAAACG
>JBDHQI010000065.1:0-5519 GCA_039806955.1 Verrucomicrobiota bacterium
TTCAGACGCGCACGCCCAGCAACTGTTCAATCCACTTTGCTAAAATTGCGTTCCCTAAGTCCGACAGGCTGCTAGGATGACCTCAATCATGTTTGCGCCGCCGCAGATCGGGGCGATGGCGGCAAATAATTCCGGGTGCGCCAGCCCCAGACTCCAAGTGCCATAACCGCCCATGCTGAGTCCGGTCAGGTAGATGCGCTTTTTATCCACTTTGTGCGTGGCGGTAAACTCGTTGAGTAGAGCCAGCAACGGTTCGTTTTGCCAAAGTTCGTTGGCCGGACATTGCGGTGCGAGGATAATGAAGGGAAAGTTTTGACCTTGCTGAACGTGGTGCAAGGGCCCGTGAATCGCTACGCGGTTGACGTCGTCGCCGCGCTCGCCCGCGCCATGTAGGAACAGCATCAAAGGCCATTCTTTCTGGCCGGTCGCGTCATAACCGGGCGGCAGGTATAAAAGATATTGCAAAGTGCCGCTTCGGTGGCTTTGCCAGTGATACGTGGCCGCAGTGAAGGGGGTGTTGGTTTGAGCTTGGATGGGCATGGTCAGGGAGCAGGTCAATGCGGCGAGCGACAGCAGGAGAATGGTTTTCATGGTGGACGATTTTATTGGATTGTGTGTGACAAAGGCGGATTGTAACGCTGCGGCGATTTCATTGGCGATATTATACGATTTTCAGTTTGGGCAAATCCTGTGAATCAATCAAGCCGACAGGCTCGTTCTTTACGTTCACCACGATTAAATCATCAATGTTACGCTCGTTAAACGTCTTGACAGCTTCCACAGCCAGGGCGGTGTCGCGAATGGAAATGGGATGAGGCGTCATCACAGATTTAAGCGGGCGCGAAAGCAGATGTTCATCCGCGGACATCTTGCGGCGGAAATCGCCATCAGTGAAAACTCCAATGAGTTTGTTGCGTCCATTGACCACGGCGAGGCAGCCGGATTTGGCCCGGGTCATGACCAGTAACGCTTCTTTGACCGTGAGATTTCCGTTCGCGATGGCGCTGCGCTCGCCCGTGCGCATGATTTCGCCGACGCGTAAAAGCAGGGCGCGTCCGATGGCGCCGGCGGGGTGGTATTTGGCGAAATCACTTTGCCGGAAACCGCGCGCCTGCATGACGGACATGGCGAGCGCGTCGCCCATCACGAGCATGGCTGTGGTGCTGGAAGTCGGGGCCAGCGCGAAGGGGCAGGCTTCCTTGGGCACGCGCACATTCAAGACGAGATCGCTGTGGCGACCGAGGGTGGATTTGAGACTGCCAGTGAGCGAAATGATTTTGACGGAGAACCGCTTGATCGCGGGCAGCAGATTGAGCAATTCGTCCGACTCGCCGGAATAACTGAGGGCCAGCACCACGTCGCCGTCAGTGATGATGCCAAGATCGCCGTGCAGCGCATTGACGCTGTTCAGCACGACACTCGCGCTGCCGGTGCTGGTCAGGGTGGCGGAGATTTTCGCGCCGATATTGCCGGATTTGCCGATGCCGACGATGACAATTTTACCGCGCTGACTGAGGGTTTGCGAAAGGAGCGTCACCGCCGCGTCGAAGGATTGATCCAGGCTCGCCCGCACCGCGCGCAGGGCGGCGACTTCGGTATCGAAAACTTTTCGCGCATTGGGCAGATAGCTCACCTGGACAGCATGAGCCGTCGCGGCGAACGATTCAATCCCGAACGCGCAACAGGGCAGCAGGACGGAACTTGCCTTGTCTTGGGCGGGCAGCTACAAAACCTTCGGATCATGACGGTGGATACTCAAATCCTGATGGCGCTGCGGGCCGTGGAAAATGGTGGCGTTTCCGGTTCCGAATTATCGCGGCAACTCGGCGTTACGCGCGCCGCGATCTGGTCCCGCATCGAAGAGCTGCGCAAACTGGGTTACGAAATCCAAGCCAGTCCCGTTTTGGGATACCGTCTGGTGAGTGCGCCGGATGTGTTACACGCGGACGATTTGCTGGCGCGTTTGGGAAAAACCGAAGCGCTCGGTCGCGACATCCGCGTATTTGAACGGACCACTTCGACCAATGACATCGTGGAAAAATTGGCGCGGGATGGAGTCAAAGAGGGCGTGGTGGTTTTTGCTGAAGCGCAAACGAAGGGGCGCGGGCGATTGGGGCGCACTTGGGTTTCGCCAACGCGTAAGGGACTCTGGTTTTCTCTTTTGTTACGCCCGAAATTACGCCCGCAAGAGGCGACACAACTTACGGTGATCGCCGCCACCGCCACCGCGCGAGCGATTCGGACCGTGACCGGATTGTGTCCCGAAATCAAATGGCCGAATGATCTTTTGATCAGTGGGAAAAAAGTGGTGGGGATCCTCACGGAACTCAGCGCCGAAGTGGATTGCGTCAAACACATCACGTTGGGCATTGGAGTAAGCGTGAATCTGACGGAAATGGAGTTTCCTGTGAAATTGAGAAAGATCGCCACTTCGTTGCGAATGGAACTCGGCAAGCCGGTGGAGCGCGCGGAATTGGCTACGGCGATTTTGCGTGAACTGGATGCGGACTACGCGAGGATCAGGCGGGGCGAATTTCCGGCGCTGGCCGATGAATGGGAGACGCAATGCGCCACGATTGGCAGACAAGTTACGGTGGAGGTCGGTCGCCGAAAAATATGCGGCCGCGCCGAAGCGTTGGATGCTGAAGGAGCCTTGCTCTTGCGGACGGAGCACGGTGGTTTGGAGCGGATTGTCGGCGGTGATGTCGCTTGGTCCCAATGATTTTACTCGTTGATATAGGAAACACCAACACGCACGTCGGGTTGGCAAATGAGCGTCGGTTACTGCGTCAGATTGATCTGGCCACTGCTGACTTTTTTAAGGGCACGGCGTCGCAATGCTTGCGGATTTTTGTTGGTCGCAATCACTTACAGCGTGCTGCCATCTGCAGCGTCGTGCCGTTGGCTACGCCTAAAGTTCGAAGCGCGCTTCGCAAGCTATGGAATTTGCGCGCCCAGGAATTAACCCCCAAAACTTTGCGTGGAGTCGGGATTAATTACCCCCGACCGGATTCAATTGGAGCTGACCGCCTGGCGAATGCCGCGGCGGCGCGGCATCATTTTGGCGCACCGGTGGTGGTGGTGGATTTTGGTACCGCCGTCACGTTCGATGTGGTAGATCGGCACGGGAATTATGTCGGGGGCATCATCGCTCCCGGGTTGGCCGCAATGACGGATTATCTACACGAACGGACGGCTTTGTTGCCGCGCCTGAAGATTCGTGAGATTGGTTCAACGATTGGTAAAAGCACCAAACAAGCCATGTTGATTGGTGCGGTTCACGGTTACCGCGGCTTGATCCGGGAATTGATCACCAAACTGCGGCGCGAGTTGAAAACAGCGCGTTTACCGGTGGTGGCAACGGGAAGTTATGCTCGATTACTGGCGGCAAAGATGCCTGAAATCACCCGAGTGGAGCCACATTTAACCTTGGAAGGATTACGGTTAATTTTTCGGGAACAGCAGTAGAGCGTTGTTTGAGTGGTAAAACGTCACACGGCCAAGAAAATTTTTCACCGAAAATTCGCAAGACGCGAAAAAGCCTGATTTTATTGGAGAAATCACTCAAAAAATTTTTCATAAAACACTTGCGCTTTATTTTGCTCCTGTTAATCTGTCCGTCCTTCGCCGAAAAGGTGAGGGCGACTGAAACAAAACCAAGTGACAGTCGGCGCGACAGCGAAAAGCGACGCGTTCTTTAACACTCAAACCTGAGATGCCGGGTTAGATGATAAAACGGCACTCAGTTTTTTGTCCTCCGAACACGAAGGCAAAAACGATTGAGGCAGCTTTTGGGCGGTAACGCCTATGCTCTTTGAAAATTGAATTGTGCGATAAGTGAGAGCCCCTTCAGGCTCTAAATAGTTAGTATTTGGGTCTGAAGAGTTTTAAATTGCAATTCGTCCGATTAATCCTCGGACAAGAGTTAAACTAACGTTTTTATACGGAGAGTTTGATTCTGGCTCAGAACGAACGCTGGCGGCGTGGATAAGACATGCAAGTCGAACGATCACTGTTGAGTAGCAATATTTGGTAGTGAGAGTGGCGAAAGGGTGCGTAATACGTGGGTAATTTGCCGTAGAGTCTGGAATAACTTGCCGAAAGGTAAGCTAATACTGGATGATATTTCCGGGAGGCATCTTCTGGAACTTAAAGTTGGGGACCGTAAGGCCTGACGCTCTTCGATAAGCCCGCGGCCTATCAGCTAGTTGGTGAGGTAACGGCTCACCAAGGCTAAGACGGGTAGCTGGTCTGAGAGGACGACCAGCCACACTGGAACTGAGACACGGTCCAGACACCTACGGGTGGCAGCAGTCGAGAATTTTTCACAATGGGCGAAAGCCTGATGGAGCGACGCCGCGTGGGGGATGAATGGCTTCGGCCCGTAAACCCCTGTCATTTGCGATCAAACCTTACGACCTAACACGTCGTGAGCTGATAGTAGCGAAAGAGGAAGGGACGGCTAACTCTGTGCCAGCAGCCGCGGTAATACAGAGGTCCCAAGCGTTGTTCGGATTCACTGGGCGTAAAGGGTGCGTAGGCGGTCGGGTAAGTCTGATGTGAAAGCTCGGAGCTCAACTCCGAAATGGCATCGGAAACTATTCGGCTCGAGGAATGGAGGGGAGACTGGAATACTTGGTGTAGCAGTGAAATGCGTAGATATCAAGTGGAACACCAGTGGCGAAGGCGAGTCTCTGGACATTTCCTGACGCTGAGGCACGAAAGCCAGGGGAGCAAACGGGATTAGATACCCCGGTAGTCCTGGCCCTAAACGGTGCGCATTTGCTGTAAGAGGAATCGACCCCTCTTGTGGCGAAGCTAACGCGTTAAATGCGCCGCCTGGGAAGTACGGCCGCAAGGTTAAAACTCAAAGAAATTGACGGGGGCCTGCACAAGCGGTGGAGTATGTGGCTTAATTCGATGCAACGCGAAGAACCTTACCTGGCCTTGACATGCAAGTAGTAGAATCCTGAAAGGGAGACGAGATAGCAATATCAGCTTGCACAGGTGCTGCATGGCTGTCGTCAGCTCGTGTCGTGAGATGTTGGGTTAAGTCCCGCAACGAGCGCAACCCCTGTGTCCTGTTGCCACCCCTTAATTGGGAGCACTCTGGACAGACTGCCTCGCTTCAACGAGGAGGAAGGTGGGGATGACGTCAAGTCAGCATGGCCCTTACGGCCAGGGCTGCACACGTACTACAATGCCCGGCACAAAGGGGCGCAAGACCGTTAGGTGGAGCAAATCCCAGAAAACCGGGCCCAGTTCAGATTGTCGTCTGCAACTCGACGGCATGAAGCTGGAATCGCTAGTAATGGCGCATCAGCTACGGCGCCGTGAATACGTTCCCAGGCCTTGTACACACCGCCCGTCACATCATGAAAGCCGGTTGTACCCGAAGTCGCTCCTAAAAAGGTGCCGAAGGTATGGCTGGTGATTGGGATGAAGTCGTAACAAGGTAGCCGTAGGGGAACCTGCGGCTGGATCACCTCCTTTCTAAGGAGAAACCACGGGTCCGGGAT